>JAKEFJ010000116.1 GCA_022616665.1 Acidobacteriota bacterium | reverse complement strand
TTGGAATCAATCCCCAGGTGGCCTCCGAGCTGGCGGACCCGCTCGCGCATCCCGAGGATCCCCACGCCCAGCAGCTCCACCCCGCCACGGCGGCTCAGGACCTCCGCGGGCAGGCCCCTGCCGTCGTCCCGCACCTCCAGGCGGACGTCGCTTTGACCGCGAGCCAGCTTGATCCAGGCGTTGCCGCTCTCCGAGTGGCGCTGCACGTTGGTGAGGCATTCCTGGACGATGCGGAACAATGCATTTTCCACCTCCATGGGCAGCCGGCCGAACTCGCCGGGCACGTCGAGCCCCACCGCGATTCCGCTGCGCCGCGAGAACCCCTCCACCAGCCAGCGCAGCGCCGCTGGCAGGCCCACTTCCTCCAGGAGCGGAGGGTGCAGGAGGTAGGAAAGCGATCGTATCTCTCTTGAGCAGCGCTCCGCCAGCGACACGCTCTCGTCCAGCGCGGTACGCGCCCGGACGTCCAAGGCATCACGGCTCCTCCCGGCCACCGCCAGGTTCATGGAGAGGGCCGCTAGGCTTTGGGCGGTGCTGTCGTGCAGCTCCCGGGCCAGACGATGTCGCTCCTCATCCTGGATGTTCAGGAGCCGCGTGGAAAGCTCCTCCAGGGATTTCGCGACCTGCATGCGCTCGCCGATTTCCTCCTGGAGGCTCCGATTCACCTCAGAAAGCTGTGCGGTACGCCTCGCCACGCGCCTTTCCAGATCCTCCTGCGCCTTGAGCAGCTCCTCCTCAGCCGTCCGGCGCTGGGTGACATCGGCGGAGAGGACGAGCATGGTCACCGCCACGATTCCCATGAACGCCTGCAGCAGGAGCAGGCTTTCATTGACGCTTTCCCTGGCAAAGGGACCCGCCCCTTGCGACGTCCTGACGATGGCGATGCAGGCGACCAGAAACGTAGTCGTCACCGTCCCATGCTGGCCAAACCGGAGCGCGGCCCAGATGAGGAAGGGGAACACGGCATAAGCTTGAAGCTGGAGGCCTTCCTGAGGTGTGGGCCAGGTGCCGAAGGCCGCCAGTGTGACCGCCCCCAACGACAGGATCAGAATTCCACCTTCCACCAGTCTCAGGATCGAGAAGTGGATGCGGGGCCTTCTTCTCCAGGCGAACAACAAGGGGGCCAGGAGCAGAGCGCCCATCGCGTCTCCCAGCCACCAGGTCATCCAGGCCTTCCCTGTCTCGGCGTAGGGAATCACGCCGCCCAGATAGCCGCTGGTGACTCCGATGGTGGCGCTGAGCATCGTGCTGAGTCCCGCCGCAAGCACCACGAACACAAAGACCTGTTGGATTCGTTCCAGGGAACCCTGGAACCCGGCGTAGCGGCGCAGGAGGTAGGTGCCCAGCAGCGCTTCCAGAGTATTGCCCGCCGCCATCCCGCAAGCGGCGAGAAGAGGCGCCCCGGCCGAGGCGTTGACCAGGAACGCTCCCAAGGCGATCCCCGGCCACAGGCGATAGCCGAACAAAGAAAGAGTCACCAGCGAGATGCCGGTGGGAGGCCAGACGGTCGTCGCGAATCCGCCCACGGGATCCATCAATAGCCCCAGCTTTGCCGTGGCGTAGTAGACGACGAGGAGCACAACCACCCTGGCCAGATAGGAGAATCTGAGGAGCCTTAGGGGTTCGGGTGAAACCCGATCTTCCACTTGGGGGCTTGCTCCGGCTTCCAGGCGAGCTTCCCTGGTCGGATTGGACAATTGGATTCCTCCCGCCCGCCTTCTCGTCGGCGCGTCTCCCAGCTTCGCGAGCCGGGTTCCAGAATGGTGAAAGTACAGATGGCGGCACCTTTTTTACCACCCGTGGCCGCGAGGGTGCAATCCCGAGTGTTGTTTTCCCTGGCAGCGCCGCTTGTTTCGATCGTTTTGAGCGAAATCGGGAAATGGCCTTGAAAGGCCCGGATCTGTGGTGAATATCTTCTGTCGGATCAACCAGTTGGTTTCCAGTTTGACGCCGAGCGGAGGCTGTGGCGCGAACAGTCTTGTCCACCCCTCTCCTGAACGGCAGGATTCCCGCTGAAGCGCAACACTGTTCTCGGGCACTTTCGGAAAGGCACTGGAAGGCCAGGGAGGAAGAAACGGACGACTCGGAGGAAGGCAGGTTTCCTCCTCCCTGGCCCAAGGGAACCCGGGCGGCTACTTCTGAAAGGTACGCGGGGCGACCCCTCTCAATCTGGCCCCGCCCCGGAAGAGCACGCCTGGAATAATGTCGTTTATCCCATGCTCCGCCGAGGATGACCATACGGCGATCCCCTGAATTATGAAAGGAAAATGCCTTAGCGGGGACGGGAGCCGCGGCGACCGCCCCCCAGCCATTTGCCGATTTCCAGAACCGGGACAATGGATGCGGCGAACAGGAAAGCAACTCCCCAGTCCTGCGGGGTCAGCCGCGCCCCGCCGAAGGAGCGATGGAAAGCGGGAACATGAACCACCACGGCCAGAAGGAAGATTTCCCACAGGATTGCCAGGTTGAGCCATCTATTGGCCAGTGGGTGATCCAGAATGGAGCGGCGGTGGGAGCGGAAGCAAAAGGCCTTGAAGAACTCCATCAGCACCAGCGAAGCGAAAGCCAGGCTGCGGGCTTCCGGGAGGGTTCGGCCCGCCCCCAGCGCCCAGGAATAGAGCCCGAGATTTGACAGCGCGGACCAGAGTCCGCCCCAGAGCATCAGCGTGAGGAGCCGGCGAGGGAAGATACCTCCCCGAGGATTGCGCGGCGGGCGGCGCATCAGGTCCTGATCCGGCGGATCCGCCGCAAGAGCCAGAGCGGGAAGCCCATCCGTTGCCAGGTTCACATACAGGATCTGGACGGCGGTGAGTGGCATCGGCAGCC
>JAKEFJ010000115.1 GCA_022616665.1 Acidobacteriota bacterium | reverse complement strand
GTGACCATCAGCTCGGTGGAGCAGGCGACCAGCGAGGGTGCGACTCACATCACCCTGAAAGGGAATTTCCCGTTCAGCTACACGTCCTACGAGCCCGACTACTCCACCATGGTCCTGGAGCTGCTGGACGTGGATGCCACCCCCATCGCCGGCATGACCGCGGTCAACAGCCCAGAGGTGGAAAGCCTCGAGACCAGCGTGCGGAACGAGGGGATTGATGGGAGCAGGGTGTCGCAAGTGACTTTTCACTTCAAGCGACCCACCCTCCACCAGATGCGCACCGAGGGGAATGACCTGCGCATTGAGTTCCAGCCGGATCCCACGCGCAAGCCGTTCCCGGAGAACAGCCTGTCCGCGGAATCAAGCGCGGCGTCTGGGGCACCCCTTCCCGAGGCCGTCCCGCCGGCGGCTCCCGTCCTGAGCGAGGCCGAGAAGCTGGCGCTGGAAAAAGCGCGGCCGGCCACCGCACTTCTGGCGGTGCTTCCCAAAGGGCCCGACGCGATCCGGAAAGTCCAGCTCAAGACCAACGGAAAGGTGGATTACAAGGTCTTCGAGCTGAGCAACCCTTCTCGGCTGGTCATCGATATGGAGAATATCCTGAGCCAGGTTCCTCCGGCCCAGCGCTCCTTGACGCCCAAGTCAGAGTTCCTGGACAAGATCCGGGTAGCCCAATTCGCTACGGCCCCCCAGAAAGTTGCCCGGGTGGTGTTCGATCTCAAGTCCTCCCGGCCCTATGAAATCCTGCCGGGGCCCAACGGCCTGACCGTGGACTTCAGCGAAGCGGTCGCCGCACGCAAGGGCGCCAATCCTCAGGGCACGACGGCCTTGACGGCCGCCGCGACCTCAGAGGGCGCTGCGTCGCCCGCTGACCAGGAGACGACAGCCGCGGTGGTGGCTTCGCCAAGCCGGCCCCCGACTGATGAGGACGCCGCTCCGCTGGGCGTGAATCTGGCCGCGCAGACCCCCGCCGGCGAGGCAGCCTCGGCCCCGGCACCCGAGCCGGCGCAGGCTTCCGGCGAAGCGCCAGGCCTGACCCCCATCGCCGTCTCGACGTTGCCCGAGCCGCCGACACCGCCAGGGCCTCAGGATGATGCCAAGACCGAGCCGGCCGAGACCTCCTCCGATCTCGTGCCCATGCACGCTCCAACGAGCAAAGCCTCCAAAGAGACCACCATTGTCAGCGCACAGGCGCGATTCTCACCCCGGACCATCTCGGACAACGGACAGAAGTACACCGGTAAGCGCATCTCCCTGAACTTCAAGGATGCGGACCTGAAAGACGTCTTCCGCATCTTCCACGAGATCAGCGGGTACAACATCGTCCTCGACCCCAGTGTGGGCGGGAACGTGACCATCGTCCTGGACAACGTTCCGGAAGACCAGGCCCTGGACATCATTCTGAAGAACAACGGGCTGGACAAGGTGTTCGAGAACAACGTGATTCGCATCGCCAGCACGCAAAAGCTCTCCCAGGAGGCCGCAGCCCGGAAGACCCTTCAGGAGGCCAAGGAGCTGGAAGAGATGCCCGTGACCTTCACCCGGGCGCTGAGCTATGCCCGCGCCAAGGACGTGGCTCCCATCGTGAAGCGCGTCATGTCCAAGCGCGGCGATGTGGCCACCGACGATCGGACCAACACTCTGGTCATCAGCGACATTTCCGCCAAGCGGGAGCCCATCAACCGCCTCATCGATTCCCTGGATGAGCAGACACCTCAGGTCTCCATCGAGGCGCGTATCGTCGAGACCGATCGCCAGTTCGAGCGCGATCTGGGCATCACCTGGGGGCTCAACGCCAGGCTGGATCCGGCCCTGGGCACCCAAACCGGGCTGCAGTTTCCCCACACAGCGGATATCAGCTATGACGTGAATCTGCCCGCCCCGGCTTCCGCCAGCACCTTGGGGGTCGCCTTCGGAAACGTCCTGAACAGCTTCAGCCTGAACGCCCAGCTGGACGCCTTTGAGCTGAGCGGCGACGTGAAAATCCTCTCGGCGCCCAAGGTGGTGACTCAGAACAACCAGACCGCCGTCATCGAGCAGGGCACCCAAATCCCCATCGTGAATACCACCGCCACCGAGATCAACGTGGAGTTCGTCTCGGCCTCGCTCAGGCTGGAGGTCACTCCCCAGATCACCAAGGAGGGGACCGTGAGCATGATGGTGAAGGTGGAGAACAACTCGCCCAACTTCGTGAACCGGGTGGGAGACGTTCCGCCCATCAACACCCAGCGAGCCCAGACCCAAATTATGGTCGGGGACGGCGGCACGGCGGTCATCGGTGGTATCTTCAAGATCAACGACGCCGTCACGGAGACCGGCGTGCCGGGGCTGCGTCGAATCCCGGGGCTGGGCTGGCTCTTCAAGAGCAAGACCATCAACCGGGAGAATGCCGAATTGCTCATCTTTATCACGCCTAGGATTCTGAAGAAGGTCTAGGCCCAGGAGGAAACCAGACATGTTCGCCCTGAATCGAGATGTACTGCGGGCCCTGGTCCTGGCGTCGATGGCGCTGGGGGCGGTCATCGCCTGCAACGACGTGGCCAACAATCCCGACGACTCCGATTCGGTCATTGAGGTGCTGAGCGCCACCACCGTCAATTCGGATCCGAACAACGCGGCGGTGAGCGACTCGACCACGATGGAACTCGCGGCTCAGCCCAGGAACCCAGGTGCGACGACGTTCTTTAATGACGTGACGCTCTCCAACTACACGGTGACCTTCTCGGCGCTGCTGGCGCCGGTGGCCGGCGTGGTGGGAGGCGGCTTCGTGCCGGCAGGCGGAACAGCCACGCTGACGCTCCAGGTGGTCCCCGGCGCCGTCAAGTTCGCGGGGCTGGCGGGCAATACGATCGTTGCCCGTCTCGATGTTCAGGGCGAGGACTTCAGCGGGCACGATGTGTCTTTCAGCACCACCGTGCCGGTCGTCTTTACCACGACCCCGGACTCGGACTTTGATGGAGTGCCCGACGCCTCCGACAACTGCCCGCTGGTCTTCAACCCGAGCCAGCTGGACACCTTCCCGATCGGTGGCAACGGCGTGGGCGACTGCTGCGATCCCACCACCCCCGGCTACCCGGCCTGCAGCCCGTAGCAGAGGAGGACCGCGAGGATTCCCAGGGGTTCCCGGAGACGCACTCCGGGAACCCCTTTTTGCGTTTCCGACAGCGTGAAACCCGCACCCCTGCAAAGGTTTGACAGGGATTCGGCGGTTCCCTAGAATGGCGCCGCCCCTACAGGACATACGGTGAAGAAGACGGCAGCGGTTCGAAATCCGGCGAGGGGAGGAGCTTTGGGACGGCTCGAGGATCTCAAGACCCGATGGGAGCGAGATCCCGCCTCCCGGGCCTTTCTCCCGCTCGCGGAGGAATATCGTCGATTGGGACGGCTGGGGGAATCGGAGAGGGTCTGCCGGGAGGGGTTGCAGCGGCATCCCCACTATCACTCCGCCCGCGTGCTCTTGGGCCGGACGCTCCTGGAGATGGATCGACTGGAGGAATCCTCGGCTGAATTTCGGGCTGTCCTGGAGTCGGAACCCCAGAACCTCCTGGCGGGTCGGCTGCTCGCGGGGATTTATCGGAATCAAGGGCGATGGTCGGAGGCTCTGGAGACTTTCCGCAGGCTCCAGTCCTTTTATCCTGACGACGCCGAGGTCCGAGCCCAGGTGTACCAGCTGGAGCGCGGCCCGGAGGAGGAGTCTGTCTCCCAAGGCGCCCGGCCCGTTCCCGTCTCCAGTCAGGACGCCTTGGCCACCAACACACTGGCGGAAATTTACTTCAGGCAGGGGCTCGTGGAACGGGCTGTGGCGGTGTACGAGAACATGCTCCGGGCCGACCCTGACAACCAGGCGGTTCGCCGGAGGATCAGCGAGATCCTCGGAGGAGAGTCCGTAGCTCCGGCGCCCCAAGCGGTCGAAGAGGCCAAGGAGTCGGCGAGGATTCCGGAAGATCCCAAGCGTCGCGTCATCCGGGAACTCCAGAACTGGTTGATCGGTGTCCAGAGGGGATGATATGTTTAAGCAAGTTCTGGAAGGATTGATTTCACGTGTGGAAGAGGTGCAAGGCGCCGCCATGATCGGCGTGGATGGGATCCCCATCACGGAGATCCCGGTGCGGGCTGGCATCGACCTCGAGAGGATTGCTGCAGAATGCACCTCCCTGATCAAGACCGCCGTGGCAACCGGTCGCGCCCTGGACCACGGTATGCCACAAGAGCTCATGCTCCGATGTCAGGAGGCCCAGACTCTTCTGCGCGCCGTGACCCCCGAGTATTATCTTTGCTTGATCCTGGACCCTCTGGCCTCAACGGGTCGGGCGCGCTACGAGCTCGAGAAGGCCTGCCAGCAGCTGGAGGCGGAAGTGTATTGAATCTCTATCGACCTCCGGTCGCAGAGGGCCCGCCGCTCGACGGGTCCTGAAGCCCTCACCCCGCAGCCCGGTCTGCGGGGTCCGTGTTTATGGCGGCTGGAGCGGGAGGCACGTCCGTGGACAAGGAAATCCTGGAACTCATCGATCTGATTTCTCAAAGCAATTTCGTCGAGTTCGAGCTGCAGCGCGAAGGTTTCAAAATCAAGCTGGTAAAAGCCGATTCCCGCAGCTCCTCCGAGGGTCGGGGCATGCCCAGTTCATCTCCGGCGGGGGCTCCAATCCAAGCAGCGCCGGCTCCTGCGCCGGCCGCCGCTTTAGCCCCTGCGCCGTCCTCCTCGGGCTTCCACGAGGTCAAATCACCCTTGGTGGGGACATTTTACCGAGCGCCCAGCCCGGAGGCCCCCTCGTTCACCGAGGTGGGAAGGACGGTCAAAGCAGGTCAGGTCCTGTGCATTGTGGAAGCCATGAAGCTCATGAATGAGATTGAGTCGGACACCGACGGGGTGGTGGAGGAAATCCTGGCCTCCAACGGCCAGCCCGTGGAGTATGGTGAAGTCCTCTT
>JAKEFJ010000114.1 GCA_022616665.1 Acidobacteriota bacterium | reverse complement strand
CTGGCGGGTCCTCTGAAAAGCCGCCTTACCGTTCCCGGTGACTAGCTGCTCGGCCGGTCGCCGGTCACCACCGGCTTGCCTGCCTTGGTCCATCCCACGATCCCAGCCGGCATGATGTAGAGGTTGCGATAGCCCAGCTCAGCGGCCCGCCGGGCCGCATGATGGCATTCCATTCACTTCTCGCTGTGGCAATAAAAGATGAGAGTGGATTGCTTATCGGTGGGGAGCACGCCTTCCTTGATGTCTTTGCTGAACAGGTGAACGGCACCGGGGATGTGCCCGTCTCGATACAGCTGATCTCGGTTGCCGTCGTAGATGTAAACGTTCGGCTCGGTGAGGAGCTTTTCGACCTCGTCCACCGTGAGCCGCTTGAAGGGCTCGCTTTCGGATTTCTTGCTCTCCTGGGATCCGGCGAACGCCGCGTGGGTCCAAAGCAAGACCACGGCGGCGAGGCCGAGGGAGCGGATGAGTTTTCCTCTCATCGACTGATTCTCCTTCTTGGTTGAGCCACCGGCACCTGGCCCGCCCGCGCGGGCCGGCACTGAGGCGAACGGGAGCGTCCCAGTATACCCCGGCCCAATTCCTGCCACGTCCAAAATCTCTCGCTTGCCAAGCGGTTTTTCCAGGCGGTTCCGGGTGGCGGCCAAGGAGAGTTCATCCGCTGAGATGAACGATTTCGAGAGTGTAAGGCGCTGCCCCCGCCGTGAGCTGGCAACTCGCTTCGAACCCCATCATCGTGGCCGAAGGCGTGTCAGAAATCAGTCGCCAGTTCCGCGTGACGAGGCTGCTCTCGACATCTATATTCCTCCGAGGTTGCGCTCGATGAAAGGCGCGGCCGCCGGACGTTAGCATTTCGGAGGAGAGCCGATCATGAAGTTCAGAATCTTGGGAATCGTGACTATTCTGGCCTGCTGCGTCTTGGGAATCGCCTGCGTGACCGTGCAGAGCCCGCCTGTTGCCAGCCGCCAACCCAGAGTTGAGATGCCAGTCGCGTCGGGTCCGGAGGACGAGCCTTTTTACGATGACTTGGCCGACTACGGCGAGTGGGTCCACGTGAAAGGTCCGGGCTGGGTTTGGTCTCCCTACAACACCCCGGCCGGCTGGCGCCCGTACCAGCTGGGTCACTGGGTTTACACGGACTACGGCTGGACCTGGGCCTCCGACGAGGACTACGGCTGGGCCGTTTACCACTATGGCCGATGGTCCAACCATCCAGCCTACGGGTGGGTTTGGTCCCCTGGCACGGAGTGGGGGCCGGCCTGGGTTGCATGGAACGAAGGAGGTGGCTGGGTCGGGTGGGCCCCGCTTCCCTGGCAGGTCAGCTGGCGGGCGGGCATCGGACTCGACTGGGGCGGCGTCAATGTCAACGTCGCGCTCGGGCCGTCGAATTGGTATTTCGTTCAGGCACGCCACATGGTTGCCCCCGATCTGCGGTATCGCGTCGCGCCGGCCTCTCGAAACGTCACGCTCGTTAATATCACCCAGCACGTCACGAACTACATCTATGTCGACAACCGCATCGTCGACCGCAGTGTGACGGTCGAGAAGATCGGCAGGGCTGTCGGGCACACGATTCCGCGTTACCGCGTCCGGCCTGCCGACTCCCCCGGATCCGCGCCTGGCGGGAAAGTGAGAGGCCAGGAATTCGTCGTCTTCCGGCCGAGTCCGATGCGCGGTGCAAAATCCCAGGGACGCGTCGTCCCGCCGGGCCACGATGGCGGACGCCCTCCCGCCGACCGAGGACGCCACTCAGGGGGGTCGGATGAGGCATCGAAGTCAGGGGCGGGAGGGGAGCCAAACCGTCCCATCGATCGAGGCCGGCATGCATGGCGGCCGGAAGAGACTGCGAGCGAGGAGCCCGAAGCGGAGCCAAGCCGTCCTGTCAATCGCGGCCGGCACGCAGGAAGATCGGACGAGGCTGCGAATGCTGAGCCTGGCGAAGCAGCGTCCTCCGACGGCGATTCGGTTCAGCCCTCCGCCAGGACGAAGCAGCGCCCCTCCCGCCACCCCTCGAGAACCGAGCCGGAGCGCACGCGCGCGCCGCACCAACCTCCGGCGGAGGCGCCTCCACAAACCGATGACTCCCCAGACCAGGAGGCGCCGCTGGCGACTCCGGCAGAGAACCGACCCAATCGACAACCAGCGGGCGATCGACGCCGAAGCGCGGCGCCATCCAGTCCGTCCCAGTCCGATCATCCGAGCTCCGGGGAGCGGGGAAATGCCGCAGCACCTTCCGACAAACCCGCATCGGCGAACCCGCCGTCCGAGAAGCCAAGACAAGGCACGGCTCTGCCTCCCAAGCCGGAGCAGGCCAAGGGGCAGCCGGTTAAATCCAAAGGGAAGAAGCCTGCCGATGCCGTTTCGAAACCGGACAAACCGAAGCCGGATGGCAAAAATCCGAAGGAGTCGAATTCCGAGGAGTCGAAATCGGAGGATTCCGAAGACCGAAACTGACAAGCTGGAAGCGGTCACGAACGGAGTACTCACATTCCTTGGGCCGAGTTCGCCCTGTAGGTCGTCCCCTCCACTCGGCGGACACTCAATTTCCCCCAAAATTATTGCTTTCCCTGGTCACGCCCCGTGCCCCAAGCGCCTATACCCTGCGAGGCTACGAAAGTCTCGGAGGGAGGTGAGATGGATGCGCCGGATTCTGAGCTATGCAGCCACCTGGGTGGTGGCACTTGCAGTGCCCGCTGTCGCTTTGGCGGCCGGGCAGGTCGTGGAGGCCGCGTGTTGCTGCTGCCCCCTGTGCTGCGGCTAAGATGACTTGGGATTGAGTGAAGGCCGGATGGAGCGCGGGATCGATCCAGATTTGCAGAGCCTCATGACCCGCCTGGCGGATGGGGATCGCTCCGCCTTCCATCCGGCCTTCGCAGTTCTTTGGCCGATTCTCCGGCGTTTCACCAGTCGCCACCTAACCCCCCCGGAGGCAGAGGATGCTGCCCAGGAGGCCCTGGTGAAAATCTTCCGCCAAGCGGCCCGGTTCGATCCAACGCGCAGCGCGACAGCCTGGGTTCTGGGTGTCGCCGGGTTCGAGATTCGTACGGTGCGGCGCAAGCGTCAGAGGCGCCGCGAGGCACCGGAAATGGAAAGGGCGGTCCTGACTCGCCCCGATCCCGCACCAAGTCCCGAGGATGCCGTCGTATTGCGAGATCTCGAGGATGCGCTCCGGGAGGCCCTGGGCGGCCTGAGCCCGGAAGACGTGGAAACGCTGCGGCTGTATGCGCACGGCCAGCGGCCGCCGACATCGCCAGGCACATTCCGAAAGCGTGTCCAGCGAGCCCTGGCGCGAGCCCGTGTCAAGTGGAGAATCACTGATGAACGCCCTTGAAAGCAGGCTCGAAGCCCGCTCTCGTCGAGCCTACGAGGTGGGGCGGCTGACCCACGCAGTACTTCGTGTTTCGCCCCTCGTACCCCTGATGGCGCTCGCCCTCTTGGGCTGCTCTCCCTCTCACGAAGTGCTCGCCTGCGCCGGTACTCTGCTTTTGGTCGTGACGCTGCTCTTCTGGCGCGGGCAGGAGTGGAGTGTAGGGGTTGCACCGGGAATCGCTGCCGGTCTGGTGCCTATGCTCTTCCCGATCATCATTCAAGTGGGGGGTCATCTCTGCCTGCCAGGCAGCTGCCTTCTCCTGCCGGCCGGCTGTGCCGCCGGTGGCCTTTTGGGAGGGTCTCTCCTGGGTATCGCGGCCCCCCGTCCGCGGGCCGGTCGGATGACTCCCTTCATCGTGGCCTGCTCGGTCGCCGGACTGATGGGAGCCGTCGGCTGCCTGCTTTACGGCCTCGTTGGCCTGGCCGTCATGGCAGCTGGCATGGCGACGGGCACTGCCGGGCTGGTGGTCGTCCGGCGAGTCTAACTCTCGGGTGCAGGAATCCCTCTCTCATCCGACCGCGCAGACTCTGGCCAAGGTGAGGGGTTAACCGTCCGCGATGGGTGCCATGCCGGTCTTGTCATAAATCCGGCAATTTTTCCTTGACCAGAAGGGGTTTGGAGCGTATTTGAAGGACATCCTGAAAGAAGGATCGGACTCTCTTACCATGGAGGGCAGCGATGTCTCGCGCCAAATATTTCCTCCCGATATCATTGATTTTGCTTCTTCTGGTCGTGTCCGCGTTGCCCGCGAAAGACAAAGACCCGGCCTCCCCCGTTTCGAATCGAATCACCGTCGGTGAGTTCGCCCTCAAGGTTCTGCGGCTGGCTGACGACGACCCAGCGGCACGCCCGTCCCTGACCGCCCAGGAGGCAGTGTCCATCCTGAAACAGGCGGGAGTTCGCCTCAGGGGCTCGGTAAACGATCCCCTCACCGAGGGTGAGAGGTCCGATTTCGCCCTGGCCGTGGCCAATGGCCTGATGGCAAAGCTGGAGGCCCCCCCAACCGGATTCGAGGCCTGTGCCAGCCTTCCCAAAGTCCCTGACTGCCGTAGCTGCTGTGAGGCGCTTCCGGGTACCAGCAACAGGAGCTGCGGCCGAGCGTGCGGACAGGCCCACGCGGACCTGCAGCATGCCAGCCCGTCGGAGCCGCTTCCCTAGCGGGAGCCCACGCTTTCGGCCTGCGTCCTGATTTCCGGCAGCCCACTGCCCAAGGTCACCCCCCGTGGTGCGGGGGAATCGTCTCCCCGGACGGGCCTGAAGTTTCCCACTCCCCCAACTCGATAGCCCCCTTCCGGTAAACCCATCGCATCGGCCTACCCGAGGAGCAGCAGTTGATTTACCTTGTACTGCAAGGTATCATGCGCCACCATGATATCGGAGCCCACTTCGGATAAGTCCCCTCATGAGCCCATCGACAAATGGGAAGTGCAGATGCGCAAGGGGTGCCTTGAGCTGGCCATCCTGGCGACATTGTGGGCCGGCAAGCTCTACGGCCTGGAAATCCTGCGTCGACTTGCGGACAGTTCGGCTCTCATCGTTTCCGAAGGGACCGTCTATCCCTTGCTGAGTCGATTGAAGTCGGAAGGGTTGCTGGAATCGGAATGGGTCGAGGCCGACGCCGGCCACCCCCGCAAATACTACCGGCTCACGGCGGGAGGACGCCGGCGCGCGCTGCAGATGGCGCGATTCTGGTCGAGCTTCTCCACCAACCTCGACAATCTTCTAGCGCCTTTGCGAAGGGAAGAATGATGTCTGACATCGACGCCGCGCTTCGGAAGGTGGATGAATACTTGAAAGAATTGCGCGGCGCCCTGCGCAGCCTTTCGGAGAGTGAAGCTCACGACATCGTCGAGGAGATTCGCAGCCATATTCGTGACTCCACCGAGACAGGAGGAGTGTTGGCTCCGGAAACGGTGACCGCCACCCTCGAACGGTTGGGACCGCCCCGCGAGCTCGCCTCGATGTATCGGATGGAAAACCTGGCAGAGAGAGCCCAGCGGACCCGTTCTCCCTGGCTGGCGCTGCGATCGACTTTTCACTGGGCCGGTTTGAGCCTCAGCGGAGCCTGGGTGCTGCTGGTCTCACTGGTGGGTTATACGCTGTCGGCTTCCTTCTTGATCTGCGCGGTGGCAAAACCGTTCAATCCGCAGCGCGTCGGGCTTTGGAGATTGGACGAACCTCAAGATAGCTGGTCGCTGCACCTAGGATTCCGCGCCGCGCCTCAGGGCACGGAGGTTTTGGGCTGGTGGATGGTGCCGCTGGGGCTGCTGCTGGGCGCCGGACTGTTTCTTCTCACCTTTCGTTACGGCCTGCGCAGCCTTCAGAGGTTTCGTCGCACACTTCCAAAGCCCGGGCGCTGAGACTCGAGGGTGGGAGAGTGGAAGCATCCCGACATGCAAACCAGTTTCTGGGTACCGGGCACGTGACTGACGCCGACCAAGGCAACAAGGTGGCAGTGCCGATTGAGGCCGGCGCGCGCATTCGCGAACTGGACGCCTTGCGCGGCGTCGCGCTGCTCGGCATCCTGCTGGCCAATGTCCGGCAGCTGTTCCTGCCTTGGGAGATCGGCGAGTTTGCCGTCGCAGGGGCCGGAGGCGAACGCCTAGCATGGCTCGACTGGCAGATCTTCAACTCGCTGGTCGACCTGAAGTTTCTGACCCTTTTCTCCCTGCTGTTCGGCGCCGGCTTTGCCCTGCAAGGCGAGCGGGTTGCAGCACGCGGCGGCGGTTTTGTTTCCATCTACCTCAGGCGTGTGCTCATTCTTGCGATGTTCGGAATCGCACATGCGCTGCTTCTCTATCCGGCGGAGGTCTTGGCGCCCTACGCCGTCGCCGGTCTGCTTCTGCTCGGCGCGCGCCACTGGTCGGCCGACACCCTGTTCCGCATCGGGCTCATCCTGCTGGGGACCGCCACTCTCTGGGGGTACCAGCTCGGCGGTCTCGGCCTGGGAAGCCTCGGATGGATCTCTCTCGGGACTACAGCGCTCACCGTCATCCTGCTGGCCGCAGCGGTCTTCGTTCTGTGGCGAAGGAATTGGGTGATGGCGCTCGGAGTCTGGGCAGTGATCCTGCTCGGCGCAGGCTGTGCACTGACGCTGCAATTCAAGGCCGGGGACAGCGCATCCGGAGTCGCCGACGACTATCGCGCGGCGCAGCAGAGTCTCGCGGCGATGAGGGCCGACGATTCCGCCGCCTGGCCGGAGGAGCTGCAGGTCCGCCGGTTGGGAGATTTCGGCGCCCTGGTGAGGCTGCACGCCGGACAGTACGCCGACATCCTTTTCTACTTCGCGTTCTTGCTTCTGTGGCGCACTCTCAGTCTGTTCATGATAGGCGCCGGATTGTATCGCCGGGGCATTCTCAACAGAGGCACTCCGGCCGCATGGAAGCGCGGCGCCGGAATCGGATTGGGCATGGGGCTGCCATTGAGTCTGCTCGCCACCTGGCTGCAGGGTCGGGAAATCCAGGGTCTCGCCGACTGGCGCTTTCCGGAATTCCTGCACGCCTTCAGCGCACTCCCGCTCGCCGCCGGCATCGCCGGAGCGGTTTTTGCGCTGAGCCAACGCCAGGCGCTGCGCAGATTATGGAACCTCCTCGAAGCCCCCGGCCGGATGGCCTTGACCAACTATCTGGGCCAATCGCTCGCCATGGCCGCACTGGCGGAACCATGGGGATTGAATCTCTACGCACGTCTTGGCGGACCTGCCCTCACAGTCCTCGCCCTCGCGGTGTTCACGGCGCTGGCGCTGTTCAGCCACGCTTGGTTGGCGCGATTTCGCATGGGCCCTCTGGAATGGCTCTGGCGCTGCGGGACCTACTGGCAGTGGCTGCCGAATCGATGAGATAGCTCCGTCAAAAGCGTTCCTGCGGTCAGCAAGATTCCCTTTCCATCAACTGCGGTGAACGGTTTGGAAGCGTTTCCGCCTGCCCGGCCCCGGAGCGCTTCGGCCGACCATCCCCCCGTCGCGGAGGGCCGGGCAGGCGGCGCATGCGCAGTCTTGCAAGGCACCACGGGCATGGCTATAGTCTTGAGTACTCACGCGAATTTCCCTCGGCTCTTCCCGCGCGCGAGCGGCTCGACACGGCGGGGGTGAGGGACAGGTCGGATGAATCGTTGCGCTGAAGGTGTGGGGACTGCGCGGCAGCGTACCCACGCACCGGGAGTCCACGCGCATGTACCACTTCGAATACCGGGAGGCCCCGAAGGGGCTGCGACCGACGCGCGGCGATTTCGCGAGGATCGCGCGCTATCTCCTCCCCGCCTGGAGGCCCTCGGTTCTCATCCTGGGCTGCATCCTGGTGACGTCGTTGCTAGGGCTCATCCCGCCGCTGCTGATCCGGGAGATCATCGATCGCGCCATCCCCGAGCAGGACAGTGCTCTGCTTGGCTGGCTCGTCGCGGGGATGATCGGGGCTCCGCTCATCAGCGGGTTGATCGGGGTGTGGATGAACTACCTTGTCACGGTGATGAGCCAGGGAGTCATGTTCGATCTGCGCAACGAGATGTATGGGAAGCTTCTGCGGCAGTCCTTGCGGTTCTTCACCAACATCAAGTCGGGGGAGATCCTGTCGCGCATTCAGAACGACGTGGGTGGTGTGCAAGGGGTGGTGAGCGGAACGCTGGTCTCCCTGGCCACCAACGCCCTCGTCGTCGTGACGACGCTGGTGGTCCTTTTCCGAATGGATTGGCGGCTCTCCCTCATTGCCGTGGGAGTGCTTCCCCTCTTCATCCTGCCGACCCGCCGTGTCGGGCAGATTCGCAGCCGCCTGTCGAGTCAAACCCAGGAACGCCTGGCCGAGATGACCTCCACCATCCAGGAGACCCTTTCGGTCAGCGGTTTCCTCCTGTCTCGGCTGTTCGGAGCCCAGGCTCATGAGGGGAAACGTTTTCGCGAGAAGGCCGGAGCCGTGCGGGACCTGCAGATCCGGCAGAGCATGGCAGGTCGATGGTTCCTGATGTGGCTCCTGATGTTCGCGAGCATCGGGCCCGCGCTGATTTATTTATTCGGCGGGTACGAGACGATCGCGGGACGGATCACGGTGGGAACGATTGTGGCGTTTGTGACCTACCTCGGACGGCTCTACGGGCCAGCCTCGGCGCTGGTCAATGTTCACGTGGACATCATGAGCGCCGTGGCGCTGTTCAGGAGAATTTTCGAATACCTGGACCTGCCCGTGGAGGTGGCGGATCCGCAGAATCCGGTTCGTCTCACGCGCCCCCGCGGCGAGCTGCGATTCGAGGATGTCTGGATGGGATACGAGGAGGGTCGCTGGACGTTGGAGGGGGTCACCTTCGCGGCCCTTCCGGGAGAGATGGTGGCGCTGGTAGGGCCGAGCGGTGCCGGCAAGACGACCCTCACCTACCTGGCCTCGCGCCTCTATGATCCGGGGCGCGGGCGGGTGACCTTCGACGGAGTGGACCTGCGCGCTCTCGCCCTGGACGATTTGTCACGTTACACCGCCAAGGTCACCCAGGAAACGACCCTGTTCCACGCCAGCGTCGAGGAGAATCTCAGGTACGCGAAGCCCGACGCCACGCCTGCCGAGCTGGAGCGCGCCTGCCGGCTGGCGCAGATCCAGGAGGTGATCGAAAACCTGCCGCAGGGCCTGGCGACTCTCGTGGGCGAGCGCGGCTACAAGCTCTCGGGTGGAGAGAAGCAACGGCTGGCCATCGCACGGGTCGTGCTGCGGGACCCGAGGCTGCTCATTCTGGATGAGGCCACCTCCTCCCTGGATTCGCGATCGGAGGCTCTCATCCAGCAGGCATTGGTGCCTCTGTTGGAGGGCAGGACGAGTCTGGTCATCGCCCACCGGCTCAGCACGATTCTGCGGGCAGACCTCATTCTCGTGATGGATAGGGGCCGCATCGTGGAGCGGGGCGTGCACGCGGAGCTGCTGGCCAGAGGCGGCCTGTATGCAAGGCTCTACGATCAGCAGTTCGGCCGGGCGGTGGTCTCAACCTAGCCGCTGAAGCGCCCGGCCATTCGAGGCCTATCATGGTGGAGATCCAATGACGATTGACGCGAATCTCATCCTTTACATCGGCGAGAAGAACATCTCCTCCTGGTCGATGCGCGGCTGGCTGGCGATGCACATCAAGGAATTGAGCTTCGAAGAGCGAACGATCGAGCTTCGGACCGACAAGGATCGCCGGCGACGTCGTGAGGTGTCACCCACGGGTAGGGTGCCGGCCCTCCACCACGGTGATCTGGCCATCCCCGACTCCCTGGCCATCATCGAATATCTCGAGGAAACTTTCCCCGCGCCGTGGCACCCGCCCCTCTGGCCGATCGACAAACCCGCGCGGGCCCACGCCCGCTGGCTCGCGGCGGCGATGCATTCGGGGTTCCTGAAACTGCGCGAGGGGATGTCCTTCAATCTGTGCTTTCTGCCCACGCCGCCGAAGCCGCGCCAGGAGGCTCTGCAGGAGGCTGCGGAAATGCTCGGCTACTTCGAGGCTGCCTTGTCCCGTAAGGCGACGCCGGGGGACTTCCTTTTCGGGGGTTTCGGCGCCGTGGACGCCATGTTCGCTCCGGCTGTCGTCCGGCTGACCGCCTTTGACGTGCCCACCCGGGAAACGCCGCGGGCGGCAGCCTACCTGCAGGCGGTCTTGAATCATCCACCGGTAGCGCGCTGGCTACGCGAGGCCCGGGCCTTGCCGCCGAGGGAGACCTACTGACATGCCCTGCGGCGCAACCCAGCGGCGCCTATCATGAGCTAGCTTCTCGGCGCGGAAGTTCCTTGTGGGGAAGCAACGGATCGAGATCCCTGGCAGTTCCACGGGAGGCTTTGCCGATCCGGTAGGAAGCTTCGTAGAGGCTCCGAACGGGCAGGACGCCCAGGATGCGGTAGTCGCCTACGTGGCTCAGTCCGGCCGAGGCCATGCAGCCGCATTGCGAGCAGTCGGGGTTGCCCCCGAACTGACAGGGGGTGATCTTGCTCCTCAAGTCTGCCGTGACGCACAGGGTGGTTCGGGCGAAAAGGCAGTCGGCGGGCGAAGCCGGCGGTTTGAGATAGCCCTGGAGCACCGAGTCGGGAAGATTCATCTTGGGAAATTCTGAGCGCAGAGTCGCCAATTCCTTCAGGACTTCCGTCCGCTCGTCCCTCGAGAGGAGCTCCGCCGGCTGATTGCCGATCTGCGGAGTGAACAGGCTGAACCAGATCTGCCGAATCTCCGGCTTGCCGGACCAGAAAGTCAGAAACTCACGAAAGGCTCCTGGCTGCAACATCTGGCGGGTCACCGTGCAATGCACGTTGAGCAAGTGGCCCTGAATGTTCTTCAGGATCCGCGCATAGGTGGCGGGGGCTCGGCGCTTATCGTGCTCCGGCTGGAGTCCATCGATGGAGACCACGATCCACAGGCCCTTGATGCCCCTCCAGGCCGTTGGGATCGGGCGCACCGCGCTGGTCACCATCTGGACGGTGACGCCCATTTTGCTGAGCTGCGGCACCAGGACGTCCAGCTCACGAAACCGTACCAGGGGCTCGCCTCCCACGACGGACAGGTAGACGGGCCGGAGCCGGCGAACCAGGGCGAGGACACCGTCGATAAGCGCCTGTCCGTGGTAATCGGCGAGACTCCTCAATGGGCCGGCTTCCTTGAGATGCTCGGTCTCGTACGCATAACAGCCCGGGCAGCGCAGCGGGCACTCTCGGGTGATCTCCAGCGAGAGCGTCGGATAGTATCCGGTCAGGATGCGACCCCAGGATCGGAAGAGGTTGATGTGCTTCAATGGTTTCATTGCGACACCCATTCGCCGAGGTGGGCGAACACCCTAACCCCAAGAACTTTTTGCGCATCTTATCAAATCAGCCTTCCGTGTGCCCGGCAAGCGTGCGGTCACGTCCCCCGCCGGGACCTCAGCCCCCCCGCCCGCTCGTTAGGGCGCTTCGGCACGGATTTGCGATAAAATCCGCACATGCCCGAGTTGCCAGATATTCTCGTCTATCTCGAAGCCCTCCAGCGACGAGTCGTGGGTCGGCCTCTCGAGGCGGTCCGGCTGGGCAGCCCTTTCCTTCTGCGCTCGGTCGACCCGCCGTTATCGGCCGTGCACGGCCGTAACGTCACCGGTTTGCGGCGTCTCGGCAAGCGCATCGTCTTTGATCTCGACGGGGATCTGTTCCTCGTTCTTCACCTCATGATTGCCGGACGCCTGCGGTGGAAGGGGCGCGGAGCGAAGATTCCTCGACGCCTGGGCCAGGCGGCGTTCGACTTCCCCAACGGGACGCTGCTTCTGACGGAGGCGGGATCGAAGCGGCGGGCCTCCCTGCATCTGGTGCGAGGGGAGAGCGCCCTGGCCCCTTTCCAGCGCGGTGGGCTGGAGGTCCTGGGAAGCGGCGTGGACGACTTCGGCTCGGCGCTGCGTCGAGAGCGCCATACTCTGAAGCGCGCGCTTACCGATCCGCGCCTGTTCAGCGGAATCGGCAACGCCTATTCGGATGAGATCCTGCATCGAGCCCGTCTGTCGCCGCTGAAGCTGACCTCCAGCCTCGACGAAGCGGAGGTGGCGCGGCTCCACGGGGCGAGTCTGGCCACGCTCACCGAGTGGACCGGGCGCCTGCGGGAGGAGGCTGGCGAGAATTTTCCGGAGAAGGTCACCGCATTCCATGAAGAGATGGCCGTGCACGGGCGGTTCAAGAAACCCTGCCCCGACTGCGGGACCGCGGTGCAGCGGATTGTCTACGCCGAGAATGAGTGCAACTATTGCCCCCGCTGCCAGACCCAGGGGCGACTTCTGGCCGACCGCGCCCTGTCGCGCCTGCTCAGGGATGACTGGCCGCGCACGGTTGAAGAATTGGAAGCAGGCTCAACTTGATCCCCGATCCCGGGGAAGGGTCTCGGGGAGGCGGAAACGAACTTCGGAGGAACCGATGAGTCCATCGCGGCTGTCACGTCGCCACTTCGCACAGGTTCTCGGAGGGACCCTCGGAGCGTGGGCGCTCGCGTCGCGCGCCACGCAGGCCGGCGCTTGGGCCGTCCCGGCCGCACAGCGCCACGCCAATCTGCCGGCGGGAGCCGTGCGCATCGACTCCAACGAGAATCCCTATGGCCCTTCTCCGAAAGCGCTTGAGGCGATGTCCCGCTCTCAGCGGATCTCGGCGCGCTATCCGGACGCACTGGAAGACGAAGTCACGGCCGCCCTGGCCGCCTTGCACCACGTGGATCCGGATCAAGTGATTCTCGGGTGCGGGTCGGGCGAAGTGCTCAGAATGGCGGACATGGCCTTTCTCTCACCCGGCAAGAACGTCGTGGTGGCGGAGCCGACCTTCGAGGCGGTGCTGGCCTTCGCTCGGGTGACACGCGCCGATCCTATCAAGGTTCCCCTCACATCCGACTACCGGCACGACCTGGTGCGCATGGCGGCCGCATGCAACAGCGCTACCGGTCTCGTTTATCTCTGCAATCCCAACAATCCGACCGGCACCATCGTACGGAAGGATGAGATGGTGACGTTTTTCCAACGCGTGCCCAAGGAGACGGTCATCCTGGTGGACGAAGCCTACTTTCACTTCGTCGAGGATGAGAGATACGCTTCCGCCTTCGAATGGATGGAAAAATACCCCAATTTGCTCGTGGTTCGGACGTTCTCCAAGATCTACGGTCTGGCCGGCATGCGCCTCGGCTACGGTGCCGGCTCCAAGGAGTTCATCTCGGCCATGCGCCCGCATCGCATCTGGAGCAACGCCAACGCCGCAGTCCTGGAAGCGGCACTTGCCAGCCTGGCGGACACCGGAAACGTCGCTCGATGCCGGCGCGCCATGAACGCGACTCGGCGCGCGCTGCGCGCCGAAATGGAAAAGGACAGACACGCCACCATTCCGTCGGAAGCGAACTTCGTCATGATCAATGTGGGCTCGGACGTCGAGCCGATTATCGCGGCCTTGCGGGAGCGCTACGTCCTGGTTGGCCGGAAATTCCCTTCGCTGCCGACCTGGCTGCGGGTTTCCATGGGCACGCCGGAGGAAATGCAGCAGTTCGTCGCCGCTCTCCGGGAGGTTGTCCCGCCGCGGCCGGTGCGGGCCCGCCTGCTCTGAGAGCTGGTTGCCCGGGCCGGGCATAGCTCCGCTACTCCTCGTTCAAAGCCGTTCACGGCGAACCACTTATCCTCACTTCCCGCAAGATGAAGACGATCGGGCCCGCACGGGATCGACAACTCGATGAAGGTGTCGATGGTCGAGTCTCCCTCTGGAGTTGTATCCCACGGGATTCGCGGGACATCGAGGCGGATCGCGGAGGAATGGTCGCTTCAGAGGGAGCGCAAAAACTCAAGCAGGGCGGCGCGCTGCGAGGGGATGAGGGAGAGGTAACGGTCGCGGGCGGACTGGGCTTCTCCCCCGTGCTCCCCGACCGCTTCTTCCAGCGAGGCAGCGCGGCCATCATGAAGGAATCTCGTCGACAGTCCCAGGCCCATGAGAGGCTCGGTTCGGAACTCGGAGGGGGTGGCCAGGCCCAGGCAGATATCCGCGAGATCCGGTCCCATGTCGTGAAGCAGGAGATCGGTGTAGGCCCGGACCCGCCGGTGCGCTAATGCCCTGAAGGGGCTGGAGCCGGTCCGCAATTCTGGCACATGGCAGGCGATGCAGCCGATCCGCTGAAACAGGCCCCTGCCCTGGCGGATGGTACGGGTGGGCTTGCCGGACGGCGGAGGCGCCAGGAAGCGAACGAAATCATTGACCAGAGCCAGGCTCCGGGAATCGATTTCCGGCTCGGGGAGGGGGTCGACGCCGGGAGGAATCGGCGTCCCGCCCACCGTCCCCTCATCGGGAAATTCCGGGGTCGTCACCCCCTGCTCGTTGGGGAAGGCTCCCTCGTTGAACTCGGAGAGTGTTGGCACGAACGCTTTTCTCCCGAACCTCCCGATGCGGCCGTCCACGAATCGATTGGGCCGGCCGGAGATTCCATCATGGTTGCGATCCTCAGGATCAGACATCGCCAGGAGAGCGGAGTCGGGAACGGCGTCGAGAAGACCGAAGCCGAACAGATCGGGCGAAGACCGCATGCCCCGTGCCGTGACGTCTTCAGGGATCGGCTCGAGATCGATTCCCAGAGCGTCATGGAGAGCCGGCGTAACCCTTTGCTGAAAGACGGGCCCTCCCAGTTCGGCCAGAGGATCGCAGAACCCGTCCGAGAGCAGGCGGGTGGCATGGACCTCCACCTCGTCCCCATTACCCCCCAGGTCCGGATCTTCATGGCACTCGCCGCAGGAGTTCTCGTTGAACAGAGGTCCGAGACCGGTCTCGGGTGTGAACTCCTGCGCGAAAAGTTTTCGTCCTTCATCGAAACGATGCCGCTCCTGGGCTGTCAAGCCTCGAAGGGGCTCTCCGGGCCCGGGAGGCTTTTCGCAAGCCCACAGCGCCAGAGCCGCCGTACCGGCGAGCAGGGCGACGCTGGCAGGCGGACCCTGCTTCACGGCGACCCCCCTTCCGTTCCGGGTCGGGGAAGAAGCTCGATTCGGATTGCAAGATATCCCTCCACCGCCGGCCGGCAGATCACCCGGACCGGGTCCCCTCGTTTCAGCGAAGAGAATCGGACTGCTTTCCCGGCAGCCAGAACCAGGGTGGTTTCGTCACAACGAATTCGCAAGACCCTCAGCGCCAGCCCGACTCCGGTAAGCACGTCCAGGCGGGAAGATTCTGGATCCACCTGGAGGACCATGCCGGCCACCGTTTGCGAAGCATCCCGTGGAGCTTGTGAGTCGGGGCCCGTCTGAGAAAGCGGGGATGTGGAAGCCGCTGCATGGGACGACTGATTCCTCGCATTGTGAGATGGCGATCCCGCCGGAAGGAGAACCGCGAGCGCCAGCATCACTCCCGCGACTGGACTCCTTGGTCCCGAATGGTCCATCACAAAACTCCTCGGTTAGCGCGGCTGTCGGAGATGTCATTCACGAAATGCTCGAACCCCTCGGGCAGGAAGGTGCTGTGAGGAAAGAGACGCTTGAAGCGCTGCTCGAGGATTCGTTGATCCGAAGGCGTCTTTGGCATGGTGACGACGGTAACCAGGTGGCTGCGCGCGGCGAAGGTCCTGGCCAGCATCGCCCGAGCCAGATAGTCGGCGTCCGGGATGGAGTACCCGATAATGACCAGGCGGTTCGAAGCAAGCAGGGCTCGCTCCGCTCTGGTCCAGGTATCCCGGAGGACCCGGTGCTCGTAGCGTTGCTCCAGGCTCGGGCCTACCAGGACCGGCTCGTAGGGTGAGGTACACCGATCCAGGTAGCAGCGGCCGAGCTTGGGCTCATCCAGAAGCGTCAGGGCCCCTCGATCCTGGAGCAGCGTGATGTCCAGCTCATCGCAACGCGGACAATAGAGCCAGTTGAGCGAGCCGTTCAGCTTCAGGAGCGGGATTCCTCCCCTGCGAATGATCTCCTGGCTTCCCGGAATGGGACGGTAGTGGTGAATCTCATCGAACCTGCCGGCGATGAGATCGCCGCGACGGTGGACCGCCTCCCGCACCGGCACTCCGTAGTTGACGTTCTTGGGGGAACGCTCCAGCAGCGCGTTATCCATCACGATGTCGTAGTTGGTGGAGATTAGCGTCGTCCTTCCCTCGGGAAGGACCGTCGCGAATTTCCTTGCGACTCTTCCATGATCCTCGCCGATGGTCTTGGCGATGGCCCGGCCGATGGACGCGATGAGGTGACGCCGAGCCTCAATCAAGACTTCACGGGACTTGCCGCCGGGGGAGGGCGCCTTTCCCGAGAGTGAGGCGTCGATAAGAGTGAACACGTCGTCGATCCGGGGCCGTTCCTGAGCTTGCGCCTCCGGGCGCAGGCATTCGGGTCCGAAGATCTCGGCGAGAAAGCTCTGCAGGAGATTCTCGGCGGAGCCGGTCCTCAGGATCTCATGGAGCAGCTCGTCCATGAGGGGAATCGATGGGTAGTCGGCTCGGGTCGCTCCGGCCCCGAGGAAATAGGTGACCTGTCCTATGGGAAAGGCGCCCCCCTCGAGAGAGGAGATGTTGAGGCAGGGAGCGGAGAATCCGGAACGCATGATTGTCTACTTCAATGGCTGAACCTAGGCGACCGGGCTCCTGATTTGAATATAGAGTCTGGAGCCTACGTTTCAAGGGGATGCCCGGACGCGGATTCCATTGTCCAATTCATCACCACGGGAAGGCCCATGGCGCGTCAGTAAGAGAACAGATTCCTCAAGCGCTGCGCGGGGAAGCGGAGGGGGTGATGGACTCTTCAGCAGACCAGAATTACACGGGGATCCGGCGGACCAGCAGGAGGGTAATATCGTCGTAGCGGGGGGCTGACCCGCAGAATTTCAAAATACTCTCTTCCAAGCGAGACAGACCCTCGGAGCTGCTCAGAGCCACGACCTGTCTCAGACAGCGGACGAGGCGCTCCTCCCCGAATTCCTCCTGGCCCGGGTTCTGGCTTTCGGTTGCTCCGTCGGTATAGAGAAGAATGGTGTCACCCTTGGCCAACCGGGTTTCGTGAGCAGGGTACGCGCTTCCCGGGAGGACTCCCAGCACCGGGCCGCTGCCGTTGAGGAATTCCACCTCCCCCGAGGCCCGCATCAGCACCGGGGGATTATGACCGGCATTCACGTAGCGAAGGAGGCCGTCGTGCGGCTCCAGCTCCAGCACGAAAAAGGAGATGAACTCGTTGAGGGGCAGCGCCTGGGAGAGGATGTCGTTGAGTCTGGCGACCTGCTGGAACAGCGGGCGCTCAGTTCGGGCTAGCCCGCGAAGCATGGCCTGGAAGTGGGACATGATGAGAGCGGCAGAGTGCCCCTTTCCGGCGACGTCTCCTACCATCACCCAAAGCCGATTCCCGGAGCGCAGGAGAAAGTCGTAGGTGTCTCCGCCCACCGCCCGGCAGGGGAGAGTGATTCCGGCAATGTCGTACCCCTTTACGGGAGGACAGGTGTGGGGCATGAGGTTACGATGGACACCCGCCGCAAGCTCCTCCGGCGTGGGCAATCCCGCCGACGCCGCGAGACCGGCCAGGCCTTGGCTCACCCTGTGGGCGAGCCTTGTGGGCGGCAGCTCGGCGGTCGACTCCACACACAGGAGGGGTCCCCTTCCGTTGGTCCGCAGGCGATAGACCAGAGGCAGGAGCGGGGTCGGCAGGTCGGCGATCTTGCGCAGGAACGAGGAGGAAAAGTCGCGGGCGAGGAGGATGCCTCGCGGCGTGCGAAATGGATGGATTCGATCCGGCCCGTAGAGCCGGCGGAGGAAATGGATCTGGGAGACGGCCCAGCTGTGGTGATCCAGAGACCGGGCGAGCAGGTCGTCTTCCCCGGTTCGATCGATCTCGAGAAGAGTCAGCGCGCGGGAGCCATCCACGGCCAGGAGATCGATGAGCCCGCCGTTTCCGGCCCGCAGGTGCGCGTCGAGGGCGAAGAGCCCACTTTCGACGATTCCCGGATCAGCCAGGATCGCCTTCTTGACCTTTTCAAGATCACGGGACGGTCTCTGCGCGGTATGGATAGTCAGCCTCTCCCCGCTCAGCCAACGGTGAGAAATGCTCGACGCCAGAGCGCGACACGACCAACATGCGG
>JAKEFJ010000113.1 GCA_022616665.1 Acidobacteriota bacterium | reverse complement strand
TGGTGATGGCCGAGGTCAGCGTCGTCTTTCCATGGTCCACGTGACCGATGGTTCCCACATTCACGTGCGGCTTGGATCGATCGAATTTTTCCTTGGACATCTCCTCACCCTCCCTCTCGGCCAAGGCCGGAGGAGCAGAAAGCAGGTGGAGCCCACGACCGGGATTGAACCGGTGACCCCGTCCTTACCAAGGACGTGCTCTACCACTGAGCCACGTGGGCGAAGCCGGACTCACCAGGGTGGGGTGTCGTCCCCCCTTCCCCGGCGGGGTAGGACCTTACGGCGCGATCCCGGGAATTTGGAGCGGGAAACGGGATTCGAACCCGCGACCCTCAGCTTGGAAGGCTGACGCTCTAGCCACTGAGCTACTCCCGCTCACGTTCGTTAGCCGAAATGATTCGCATCTGCGGCCCGCTGGGCCAGAGACCTTTCCATGCCGCTTGAGTGGTGGGGAGAGGAGGATTCGAACCTCCGAAGCACTACGGCGGCAGATTTACAGTCTGCTCCCTTTGACCGCTCGGGAATCTCCCCCTCGCCGGGACGAGGACTTGGGACCACTTGCGTCCGTTCCCGGTTCATACGCTCGGCTCGGTGCCCGGAAACACAGGTCCGGTGCCGCTCGCCCTCAAGGCCGCCGCTTGTGAATTTCCCCTCCGGCAACCTTCAATCTGGGCCCTGCTTGGAGCTGGCGAAGGGATTCGAACCCCCGACCCGCTGATTACAAATCAGCTGCTCTACCTGCTGAGCTACGCCAGCTTATGCGAACCCGTAATGCTAGCAAAACAAACAGTTAGATGCAATAAGAATTTTACAAAATTTTGTCACGTGGGGCCGCGCTCGCCCCGCTGGCGAACAACTTCGAACAATAGAACCCCCGCTGCCACCGAGACGTTCAACGAATCCACACCTCCTGCCAGCGGAATTCCCACCAGGACGTCGCAATGCTCCCGGACCAGTCTGCGAATCCCCTTCTCCTCTCCCCCCAAAACCAGGGCCAGGGGTAACGAGTAATCAAACCGGGTCCAGGGGGTCCCCGCTTCCTGATCCACCCCCACTACCCATATCCCCTTCTCTTTCAGCCTCTCCAAAAGGCTCACCAGATTGCCCGCCACGGCCAGTCGGACCTTCTCGGCGTGACCCGCCGATGCCTTGGTCACCGCCGGCGAGCTTCTGGCGGATCCATGCTCCGGTATGAACACCCCGTCCACCCGGGCAGCCGCCGCCGAGCGCAAGATGGCCCCGAGGTTTCTGGGATCCTCCACCTGATCGAGGACGAGAAAGAAAGGGTGAGTTCCCGAGGTGGCCAGTACCTCCTCGACGCTCACCGGTCCGCTTCCCGTGACCCGGGCGACGATTCCCTGATGCACCGCCCCCAAGGCCAGCCGGTCGAGTACCTCGCCCGGAACCCGCGCGACCCGGATTCCCTTCTGGGATGCCAGGGCCAGGATGGAGCGGACCTTGCGATCCTGCCTGCCCGAGGCGATATGAATCTGCTCAATTTTTCTGCGGCCGGATTTGAGCGTCTCGAGGACCGGGTGAATCCCGCAGACAATTTCCGCCTTGCCGGATTTCATGCGTCGACCCCCAGCTGTTCTGCCACCGACGTCGCGCGCCGGGCGCACCCGGGAACCGAACGAGGGAGCTGGAGTGCGGACGCGCCCTCTATGAGGGGGACCAGCCGGTTGAGCTCCGGACCGGAGCCGCGTGCAGTGAGGGCCACGCGTATCGGGTGATACAGGCTCCTCCCTTTCGTCCCGGTCGCCTTCCCCGTCTCCTGGGCGATCCGCCGGTAGATTTCCAGGTCGATGGGCCGATCGTGCGGCAGCAGCTCGGCAAAGGTCCGAATCACCGCTCGGCAGGTTGGGTCCTTCAGGTCCGCCTGGACCTCGGGATCGGTGCGGCAGATCGATGGCTCGAAGTGAAGCAGAATCTGCGCCGCGTCGGTTTCGGGAACCTGGCAAAGGCGTGAGACGGAGTCCCTCAGCAATTCCATGAGCCCCGCCACCCAGGCACGCTGGGCCAGAGAGATTGGCTCGGGAAGATCGCCTCGATGCTGGAGGAAGGGAACCGCCAGATCCGCCAGGCGGGCGGGATCCGCCTTGCGGATGTGTTGGTTGGCAATCCAGTCCAGCTTCGCCGGGTCGAATACTCCAGCCGAACGGCCTACCCGGGAAAGATCAAACTCCCGCACCAGCTCCTCCTTGGAAAAGACTTCATGTCCCGAAGGTGAGGACCACCCCAGCAGCGCCAGATAGTTGAAGACGGCCTCCGGAAGATAGCCGTGCTCGCGGTACTGCCTGAGCGAAGTGTCCCCGTGGCGCTTGCTCAGCGGCGCATGGTCCATTCCCAGAACCAACGGCAAATGCGCGAATCGCGGCGGCTCGGCGCCCAGCGCCCGATAGAGCAGGATCTGCCTAGGAGTATTGGAGATGTGATCTTCCCCACGGATGACGTGCGTGATCTTCATTTGAATGTCGTCCACCACGACTGCGAAGTTGTACGTCGGCCAGCCGTCGCTGCGGAACAGGACCGGATCCCCAATCTGGCTCGCGTCCACCTCGATGGGGCCTCGGATGAGATCCTGAAACACGACCTTCCCGGGCGGCACTTTGAAGCGGCTGACTGGTTTTTCACCGGCGGCCTGGCGATTTCTGGCTTGCTCCGGCGAGTTGGCCCGACAGCGCCCGACATATTGGGGAGGTCTGCCAGCCTTGAGGCTCTCCTGCCGATCGACCTCCAGCTGCTCGGGAGTGCAGAAGCAGTAGTAGGCATCTCCATGGTCCAGCAGCCTCCCGAGCTCCCGGTGGTAGATCCCCAACTCGTGGCGCTCGGACTGCCGGTAGGGGCCCACGGCTCCGCCACCCGCCCCTTCGTCCCAATCCAGGCCCAGCCAACCGAGCTCGGAAAGGATTCCCTGTTCATGCTCGAGAGTCGAACGCTCCCGATCGGTATCTTCGATTCTCAGGACGAAGGCCCCGCCTCCATGGCGGGTGAAAAGCCAGTTGAACAGCGCAGTCCGGACATTGCCCACATGGAGCAAGCCGGTGGGAGAAGGGGCGAAGCGAGTCCGAATCGCCACGGTCGCTACTTCCTGCCCGTGGAAGTCATCAGGGCCACCGCGTGTGCCGCCATTCCCTCGCGGCGCCCTGCAAAGCCCAGCCCCTCTCCCCGCTTCCCCTTGATTCCGATGCACTCGGGAGCGCAGTCCATCGCTTCCGCCAGGTTTGCCTTCATGCTCTCCAGGTGCCCGATCAGACGTGGCTCCTCGGCAACCAGGACCAGATCCAGATTGACGATCCGGAATCCCGCCTGACGGGCGCGCTGGCTCGCGCGGGCCAGTAGGTCCAGGCTGCGCGCTCCGGCGTGGACGGGATCGGTGTCGGGGAAGAGCTGGCCAATGTCGGGCAGCCCGGCGGCACCCAGCAATGCGTCGGTGGCCGCATGGCAGACAAGATCTCCGTCGGAATGGCCTGCGGGACCGGACACGTGCGGAATCTCGACCCCGCCCAGCACCAACGGGCGGCCGGGCACGAGGGCATGGACGTCGTAACCCAACCCAACGCGCAAGCCGCTATCCGGCTGCGAGTCGGACAAGAGCTTCTCTGCCATTTCGAAGTCCTCGGGGGTGGTCACTTTCAGGTTGCGCGTCATGCCTTCCACTCGCGCCACACTGTGCCCCGACTTCTCCACGATCTCGGATTCGTCGGTTCCGCTGAAGCCGCGCGAGCTGGCCCACTCGAGCGCCGCATTCAGGATGACCCGGCGAAAACCCTGTGGCGTTTGTGCCAGGGCGAAGGCGCCTCGATTCACCGTGCCGGTGATGAGTCCCGCGGCATCGACGCTCTTCAGGGTCTCACGGACCGGAATCAGGGGCACCGCGGCTCCCTGCTCCCGAGCCGCCTCCAGGACGCGCAGAATCAGCTCAACCTCAACGAACGGGCGGGCTCCATCATGCACCAGCACGAGGTCTGCGTCTCCCGCGGCCGCCAGCCCAGCCGCGGTGGATTCCTGACGGGTCGCCCCTCCGGCGACGAAGGTCACGGGGCACTCGGTGGGAAGCCAGCCTGAAAGTCGAGTCTTGGCCTCCACCGGGTCCGGGACCACCAGAACCAGATGGGACACTTTTCCGCATTGGACGAAGGGACGGAAGCATCGGGCCAGAAGCGGCACGCCGCCGAGCTTGCGAAACTGCTTCAGCTCGCCCGGACCCGCACGCAGACCCTTCCCCGCGGCCACCAGGATGGCAGCACAGAGGTCGGAGCCGGCTCGGGATTCGGGAGAGGAAGCCATGTCCTCGCCTCCGGACGAAGAGTGGGTCAGGGGTCAGGAGGCGCACCGGCCGCAGGCCGAGGCCGGAACACTAAACGGAGAGGATTTCCTTCTCCTTGTGCTGCACCAACTCATCAATCTGCCGTACCGACTTGTCGGTGAGCTCCTGGATCTGCTCCAGGGCACGCTTTTCGTCGTCCTCGGAGATCTTCTTGTCCTTCATCAGCGCCTTCAGGTGATCGTTGGCCTCTCGCCGGTGCTGCCGGAGAATGGTCTTCCCTTCCTCCCCGATGTGATGGACCTTCTTGGCGAGCTGCTTGCGGCGCTCCTCGGTCAGCGGCGGGATCGGAAGCCGGACGATTTTGCCGTCGTTGGCCGGGGTCAGCCCGAGCTCCGACTGGAGGATCGCTTTCTCAATCTCCTTGACCAGGCTCACATCCCACGGCTGGATGGTGATGAGAGTGGGATCCGGCACCGCGAGGGTTCCCACCTGGTTGAGTGGAGTGGGGGTTCCGTAGTAGTCCACCAGGATTCCATCCAGGATGGCCAGGGAGGCCCTGCCGGTTCGAATGGTGGCAAGCTCCTTGCGGGTCAGCTCCAGGGTGTGCTTCATCTTCTTGTCGGCCGAAGCGTGGATCTCTTTGATCATCTCCCCTCCTCGAAGCGGGAGTCTAGCCCCGGACCAGGGAACCGATTTTCTCGCCGAGGATGACGCGGCGGATGTTTCCCCGGACTCCGGAGTTGAAGACGATGATGGGTAGCTGATTGTCCATGCAGAGTGAAATAGCGGTGGAGTCCATCACCTGGAGCCCCTTTTCCAAAACCTGAAGGTAGGTGATCTCCTCGAAGCGCACGGCATCGGGGACCTTCTCGGGATCCGAGCTGTAAACCCCGTCCACCCGGGTGGCCTTGAGGATTACTTCGGCCTTCACCTCCATGGCCCGCAAGGCTGCCGCCGTGTCTGTGGTGAAGTAAGGATTGCCGGTCCCGGCTGCGATGATGATCACTCTCCCCTTCTCCAGGTGACGGACCGCCCGGCGCCTCAGGTAGGGCTCCGCTACTTGCCGGACCTCAATGGCGGACAGGACACGGGTGTGGACCCCGTGCTGCTCCAGTTGATCCTGGAGCGCCAGGCTGTTGATCAGGGTTGCCAGCATCCCCATGTGATCCGCCGTCACCCGGTCGATGCCTGAGGAAGCGTTGGCGGAGAGGCCCCGGAAGATATTCCCGCCGCCGATGACGCAGGCGACCTGAACGCCCAGCTGGTGAACCTCCCGGATCTCCTCGGAGAGGCGGGAGACGACCGTCGGATCGATTCCGAACCCCTGCGCACCCATCAACGATTCGCCGCTCAGCTTGAGCAGGACCCGATGGTAGCGCGAAGGCGGGCTCAAAGATTCCTTCATGGGTGGGATCCCGCTTAGGCTCCCCTCAGGCCTGCTCGGCCACCGGAGGCGTCGTTCCGGTCGCCTCGGAGGAAAGGGTCTCTCCCAGGGCGAACCGGGCAAAACGGCGAACTCGGATATTCTCACCGGTTTTGGCCGCTACCGCCGTCACATAGTCTTGGACGGTCTGGTTGGGATCCCTGACGAACGGCTGCTCAAGCAGGCAAAGGTCCTGGAAGAATTTTCCCACCTTTCCCTCGACTATTTTCACCAGGGCGGCCTCCGGGCGTCCCGAGGCCCTCGCCTGCGACAGATAGATTTCCCGCTCCTTGGCGAGAACCGATTCGGAGACTTCTTCGCGGGAGACGAAGCGTGGCTGGGAGGCGGCGATGTGCATGGCCAGGTTCTTCACCATCTCCTGAAACTCGGCCGTGCGCGCCACGAAATCCGTTTCGCAGTTCACCTCCAGCAGGACGCCTACCCTCCCCCCCGGGTGAATGTAAGACGAGACGATCCCTTCGGAGGTCGTTCGGCCGGCGCGCTTGGCTGCGCTTGCCAGCCCTCGCTTCCTCAGGATTTGGAACGCCAGTTCGGGATCCCCCTTCGATTCGGAGAGAGCGCTCTTGCATTCCATGATGCCCGCACCGCTTCGCTCGCGCAGGCTTCGGACCATTTCCGCGGTGATTTCCATTCCCCTGTGCCTCCAGGCTGTAAGGCGGTTGGCTCGGTTGCGAGGGTCTAGTCTGACCGTTCGGTGGGAAGAGCCGAAGGTCGATTTTCATCTGAGCTCCCCCGCCGGGTAGGACACAACCGTGCGAGGGAGCGGATTATTCCGACGAGGAGCCCGCGTCCTTGGCGGCGACGGTGGTCCCGGCGGCCGCGGCAGTGCGAGAGTCCTCCACCGCATCGGTCGCGGCGGAGACTTTTCTGCGAGCCTTGCGGGCGGCAGGCGCCTCCGGCGAGGGAGTGGGCTCCGGCGCGTCCGCGGCTTCCAGCATTTCCCGGGCCAGCTTCTCCGCGTCACCCTGGGTAAGCGGACCCAATGCAACCCCTTCGCTTCCCGGCTCCTGCTTCACCCGAAGCTGCCCACCCTCCAGCAGCGCGTCCGCCACCCGGGAAGTAAAGAGCCGGATGGCCCGGATGGCATCGTCGTTGCCGGGAATGGGAAAGTCGATCTCGTCGGGATCGCAATTGGTATCCACGATGGCGATGACCGGGATTCCTAGCTTGCGGGCCTCGGAGACCGCAATCTGCTCTTTCTTGGGGTCCACCACGAAGAGCGCTTCGGGAACCCGCTCCAAGGCCTTGATCCCCGTAAGGACCTTGGCCAGTTTGAGCTTCTCTCGCTGCAGCTGGGCGAATTCCTTCTTGGTGTATCCCGCCGCCTCGCCGGCCGCCGTAAGCTCTTCCAGCTTGCGCAGCCGATCGATGCGCCGCTTGATGGTCTTGAAGTTGGTCAGGATGCCGCCAAGCCACCGCTGATTCACAAAGTGCATTCCGCAGCGCAGCGCCTCCTCGGCCACGGCGTCCTGTGCCTGGCGCTTGGTTCCGACGAACAGGACCTGCTTGTTCTCGGCCCCCAGCCGAACGGCGAAATCGATGGCCTGCTGGAACTGGCGCAGGGTCTTCTGGAGGTTGATGATGTAGATGCCGTTCCGCTTCCCGAAGATGAATTCCTTCATCTTCGGATTCCATCGCTTGGTCTGGTGTCCGAAATGAACACCGGCCTCCAAAAGCTCCTTCATCGAAACTGAAATCAAAAAGCCGCTCCTTTCTCTTCGGGGGTCGAGTTTATCGCTTCGAGAACTGGAAGCGCGCGCGTGCGCCGCGCTGGCCGTACTTCTTCCGTTCCTTGGCGCGGGAGTCCCGCGTCAGAAAGCCCGCGTCCTTGAGCTTCGGGCGCAATTCCCGGTTGTAGTCCACCAGAGCCCGGGACAGACCGTGGCGGATGGCCCCTGCCTGGCCCGACATGCCGCCTCCCTGGATGCGGACGAGCACGCTGAACTTGTCGGCGGTCTCGGTGAGGAGGAGGGGCTGTCGGATAATGAGCTTGAGGCTCTCGCGCTTGAAATACTCATCCAGGGAGCGATCATTGACTTTGATCTCGCCGCCTCCCGGTCGCAGGAAGACCCGTGCCGTGGCGTTCTTCCGCCGGCCGGTGCCATAGTACTGGATCGATGTCACGCTTCCTCCATTCTGGCTTAGGCGCTGATCTTGACTCTCTGGGGTTGCTGAGCCTGGTGCGGATGCTCGGGACCGGAATAGACCTTCAGCTTGTGGCGGACCTTTTTCCCGAGCCGGTTCTTGGGAAGCATGCCGTGAATGGCCAATTCCAGCACCCGGGTGGGTTTTTGCTTGAGGAGTTTGCCGGCGGTAATCTGCCTGAGACCCCCGGGATACCCGGTGTGCCAGCGATAGATCTTGCGATCAAGCTTTCGGCCGGTCAGCTTCACCTTTTCGGCATTCACCACCACGACGAAATCACCCGTGTCCACTGCGGGAGACCAGGTGGGGCGGTGCTTCCCCATCAGCCGGGTGGCGACGAAGGTGGAGAGTCGACCGAGAGTTTGCCCCTCGGCATCCACCAACAGCCAGTGATGTTCCACGGTTTCCTTCTTCGGAACGTACGTCGGCATCAACTTCCTCCGGGTCCTCCGCGGGGAGGTTTCCCGCATGAAGGCATATTCGCAGAAGCGCCTCTTTTACAACAACCTCCGAGGCTTGTCAAGAGAGTTCTTCCTTGCCG
>JAKEFJ010000112.1 GCA_022616665.1 Acidobacteriota bacterium | reverse complement strand
GCCGCGCCCAGAAACGCGCCGCGGGGCCCCAGGACACCAAGCGTCAGGAAATAGATCGAAAGCACCAGGGTCGCGGCGGCGACGGCCGAGGGCAGACGCGCCGTGAGCTCGTTGACGTCGCCGAAGGGCAACGACGCGGCGCAGATTGCCCAGAAGAGAAGCGGCGGCTTGTCGGGGTAAGGCTCTCCATTCACGGTGGGAACGATCCAGTCCCCGTGCTCCATCATTTCCCGCGCCGCCTGGGCGGAGGTCGGCTCGTTCGGCTCTTTCAGATCGGTTCCGGCAAGACGCGGGAAATAGAGCACCCCCGCCAGGGCCAGGAGCAGCAGCGGCAGGCGGGAGGAGGCTGCTTTCACCCTTGCCTCGAATGACGCGACGATAGGATCGGGCACATCGCGAGATTATGGGCAAATCTCACAGGGCGCACAAGGCATGCACTTGAAGCCGGCTGGCGTTCATACTTGAACCCCCGCTCCGCATCCAATAGCATGTGGCGCCATGGTCGAGCTGTATCACGTCAACAAGGACTACGGACGCGGCAACCACGCCCTGGTGGACGTCAATATGGCCATCGAGAAGGGCGATTTCGTATTCCTCACGGGTGCCAGCGGGGCCGGCAAGACCACGCTGTTGCGACTTCTGTTCCGCGAGGAGATCGCCACCTCCGGAAAGATTCTGGTGGACGGGATGAACGTCTCCACGCTTTCCGCCTTCCGCGTTCCGACGCTTCGGCGCAGGCTGGGCATCGTCTTCCAGGACTTCAAGCTGCTTTCCCGGCGCACCGTTTTCGAGAATGTCGCCATGGTGATGGAGGTCACCGGAGTCCCGCGCCGGCAACAGCGCGTGAAGACCTATACCGTCCTGGAGATGCTGGGCTTGAATCACAGAGTGCGCTCGTACCCGCTGGAACTTTCCGGAGGCGAGCAGCAGCGGGTGGCCATCGCCCGGGCGCTGGTGAACGAGCCGGCGCTGCTCCTGGCCGACGAGCCCACGGGGAATCTGGATCCGAACCTTTCCTGGGACATCATGACCCTCTTCAAGACCATCAATATTCGCGGCACCACCGTGCTGGTGGCCACTCACGACAAGGACCTGATCACGCGCATGGGCAAGAAGGTCCTCACACTGGATTGCGGCCGGCTGATTACCCATTAGTAGGGGACCCATGATTCGTCACAGCCTTCGAGAGGCGCTGCTGAGTCTCTGGCGGAATCGGTTCATGAACCTGGTGGCCTCTTTCACCATCGCCGTTTCTCTGCTGGTGCTCGGGCTGTTCCTGCTGCTGGCTCACAACCTGAGGAGTGTTGTGGCGGCGGTGGGAAGCCAGGTCACGGTGAGCGTCTACTTGCGAGGGGATGCTACCGAGGAGCAGAGGGACCGGCTGATGGATTCGCTGCGGGGTCGGGCGGAAATCGAGGGCACCGAGTATCTCTCTCCCCAGGCCGCCCTGGAGAAATTCCAGCGCCTCTTCCCGACCATGCGGGAGGTGGCCGGGGAGCTGGAAGAGAACCCCTTGCCGGCGTCGGTGGAAATCCGCATAGCCGAGGGGCACCGGGATCCGGATTCGTTGCGGCAGCTCGCGGAGGAGATGAAGCGACTCCCGGGAGTGGATGACGCGGACTTCGATCTTCCCTGGGTGACCCGGCTTCGCGATATGGTCGCGATGGCGCGGGCAGCGGGTGTTTCCCTGGGAGGGGTAGTGGGGCTTGCGGCCATCCTCACGATCGCCAGCGTGATCCGGATGACCATCTATGCCCGGCAACAGGAGATTGAGATCATGCGGCTGGTGGGCGCCACGCGAACCTACATTGCCGCTCCCTTCCTGCTCGAATCATCGCTCCTGGGTATCCTGGGCGGGGTGCTCTCGCTGGGGGCCCTCTACGCCATCCATCGGCACCTGGCGGCGAGCCAGGGGGGTCTCGTCCCGGTGCTCCGCGATCTGCTGACCACCTCGTTCCTGCCGCGATCGACCAGCACACTCCTGCTGCTCCTCGGCCTGGCCGCCGGTGCTTTGGGGGGTCTGCTTTCGCTGCGCAAGATCTCCCTCTGACCCGCTTGGCGGCTCAGTCGAGAAACTTCCGGTAGGTGGCTTCGTCGAAGCCCACCAGCAGTGTTCTGCCGATCCGCAAGGTGGGTGCCCGCAGGTTTCCGCTGGGGCCGATGAGCAGGCTCTTGAGCGTTTCCCTGTCCGGTCTGGTTTTGCGCAGATCCAGGTGGATGACCTGCTTGCCTCGGGTGGCCACGATTTCATCCACCTCGCGCGCCAGCGCCAGGGCCTGGGCGGCGCTGACGGTATTCTTCTTCGCATCCACCAGCTCGGCGGCCTCGATTTTCTGTTTCGCAAGAAACTCCTGCGTTTTCCCGCAGGTCTTTCACCCGGGCCGGTGATAGCGCCAGTCAATCCGTTTCATCGAACCTCCCCACATCAACTAAGGAAGTCTGAAGAACAGCTTCATCCAGGCTTCCAAATCCTCAAATTCCACGGCTTTTCCAGTTGAATACAGGTAAGACCGGATGTTCTCGGAAATCCCTTCGCCTTCGAAGACGACCAAACCTGGAATCGGCCAGGCCGCGATGTCCAGGATCGTGGCAGGAATTTTCTCGTCGGTTGTGCCCCGGTCCTTTTGGTACTTGCATTCCAGCCCGAGCGTGATTCCACTGTGCGGTTGAGTGACCACCACGTCGATTCGTCTTTTCGCCCCCCAGATCCGCCTGCCGACCGTGACCTCTCGCTTGACTTCGAGACCCATTGCCTCCGCCAAGGTGACGACTTTTTCGCGGAGGACATTTCCGCTGGGAGTCGCATTCTTGCCGCCTGCCATTTCAGCCCTCCACGCCATGACGCGGAGGCGGAGCGGCAGAGTGTCTCATGGGTGGACCGCCGTTTGCGTCCGCCGCTGCTTCATAGAGCGCCGAGAGCGCTTTTCCGACTGGACGGGGCGTGGATCTGCTCGCTGAGTTCTCGATGGAGTTTCCCGGGCGCGGCTTTCAGGGGGCTCATAGTTGAGCACGACGATTTCCGTGATGGCACCTCGGCGGTTCGCCTTGGAATTGATGCTCCGCCGGGCGTCGACGGTGCGCAGATCGAAACCCCGATAGAGCCGGCGAATGAGAGCGGTATCGCTATTGCTCAGCATGACGCGACAGCCCCGGTCGTTGAGCAGCCGGAACACCTCGGCGAGCTCTTCCTGATCCGCCGGCCCGAAGGAATTCCGCGTGTAGGCGGTGAAGTACGCTGTGCTCGAAAGGGGCTGATAGGGAGGATCGAAATAGATGAAATCCCCTTTGCGGGCGTATCGCAAGGTGTCACGGAAGTGGCCCTCGCGCAGCTCCACGCCGTGCAGGGCGGCCGAGGCGGCTCGCAGATTCGGGGCATCGAGAATCGGAGGATCCTCATATCGCCCGATGGGGACATTGAAGCCACCCCGGGAATTGACCCGGTAAAGGCCATTGAAGCAGGTCTTGTTCAGGTAAATCGTCCGCGCAGCCAGCTCTGCACAGGACATCTCCGAAGGGCGGTTGGCGCGGATTCGGTAGTAATGCTCCCGGGAGTGCGCCTTCCGATGCTTGGCCAGGAGGCGAATGACCTTTTCCACTTCCTGTTGGATCGCACGGTACGCGTTGATCAGCTCCGCGTTGGAATCCGCAAGAACACCCTCTTCCGGCTGGTAGAGGTTTCGGATGTGGAAAAAGACCGCCGCGCTCCCCACGAATGGCTCGAGATAGCGCTTCACCTGAGATGGTTGCGGGTAGAGGACCTCAAACTGCGCGAGGAGCTGGGTCTTGCCTCCCGCCCATTTCAGGAAGGGCCGGGCAGTCTCATTTCGCCTTCGGGACGGCATCCTTCACCATCGCCTGATAGCGGGCGTTGTCTCGCAGCGGATCCAGGTCGCTGTCATTGAGCGAGTATGCCTTCAGCGCTGGATTCAACGGGAAGGCATTCGCCAGGTTTTCGAGCGCCTTCTGCGGCACGCCCGCCAGGGAGTAAAAGCACGCGAGATCGTAGTAGGCGTCTCCCTGGTCCGTCGGCTTGGCCGCCGCGGCCAGCCGTTTTCGCGTCGCATCTTCCATAATCTGGATGGCCCGGTCCTTTTCTCCCCGGTCCAGGTAGAAGCGCGCGTCGGTGTAAGCATTGGTCGTGTGGTGAATCTCCAGGAGGCGGGAGAGCTCCTCGATGGGCCTTGGGGAATCGTCCACTCGCAGATCGATGTAACGGTCGTTGTACCCGGCGTAGCCCCCTTTGGCGCGGACCACGAGCAGGGCCGCCGATTGCTGGCCACGCGAGTCTCCCCCGGCCGTCTGTCCCGCCGAGAGCGCTTTCACCAGGCGGTCCGCCAGCGGCAGGCTTGAGGAGGCTTCGAAGGCGGAGGCCATCGCTTCGACGACTTCCTTCCCGGTGAGGATGTTTCCCTGCGCTGCGTAGTTCTTGCCCGTTTTCCCTCCCGCCCAGGGGTTGCACTTCGCTCCCGTGAAGGTAGCCGGCCGTCCCTGGGAGTCCACGATGCCGGCCTGCCTTTGATCCGCCTGCGGGTCTTGCTGGACGAGGATATCCAGCGTCTCCTGCGCCGATTTCCCCTGCGCGAGAAGCTCGAGGCCCTTGGGTCCGAAGGTGGTGTTGGCGTAGGACTGGGTCGCGATGGCACCCATCCCCGCCTTGGCCCAGGGCACCACCGCTCCCACGGCGAAGAATCGGGACTCCACCGCAATTCCCAGATCCCCGGTCGCGGGGTCGTACCCCACAATGCTGAAGGTTGCCACTGTTTCCCCGGCCAGGGCAGGTCCGGAAGCAAGAAGGAGGATCGAGGCGAAAAGCAGAATGACCACGATGAGAAGCACTCTTCCAAGCATGAGGCCTCCGCAGCGATGAGTGGGGGCGACATTATAGCGGGGAATGAGGCAGGTCACGCTTACGGCGATTCTCCGGGTGAGCGGTTGGTCAACACCACCACGTTTCCCAGGCTTTTCAGGAGATAAAGAGGCAGCTCCGGCCTGCCGGCCCGGAGCTTCTCATAATTCCCGCGGCCCATCAGACAGAAAACCCGCCCCGGATCGCTCAGGAGCGCCTCCAAGGCGGGCTCGGAGCCGACCAGCTCGGGAATGCGGTGAAGGTAGAAGCCGAAGCCCGGATGGCTCTCCCGGTAGAGGATCAGCCGATCAGAGCTCTGCATCATCGGTCTCACCGCTTCCGCGGCCTCCCGGCTGCTCTTCCAGGGCTCCAGAAGGGGGAATCCAAACAGGAGCAGAGAGAAGATGATCGCCACGCTCCCTCCCTGCAGAATCAGATACGCCAATTTCGCCCTCTGCATGATGAGCGTGCTGAGGGCGAAGAGAGTTCCCAGCAGGCCCGCGAAGCAGACAGGCAGCAGCGCCGTCTTGAAGCCGGCGGGAGTCGAGCCGAAGCTCTGCCGGCTCATGGAAAAATAGACCATCCCTCCCGCCAGGATTACCAGAAGCAGCATCGCTCCCGTGCCGGGAAGGCGCTGGCCCGCCGGGGTCGGCTTCAGCCATGCTGCCAGCGGCTCTGCCGCGAGGATGGCCGCCGCCGGAAGGGCCGGGAGGATGTAGGAAGGAAGCTTGCTTGCCACCAGCGTGAAGAAAACGGTTAGGGTCAGGAGCCACAGGGTGGGCAAAACCAAACGGGATCGAAGCGCATCCCCTCGCCGCCAGGCGGACAGGGCGCGCCCCACAGCCCCGGGCAGAAAGGCTGACCAGGGGATGAAACCGATGAGCAGCACTACCGCGTAGTAAAGCGGCGGCTGGGCGCGATGCTCGGCTTTCAGGAACCGTCCCAGGTTTCCGGTGACGAAGAAGCCCTCGACCAGGTCCGGGCGCTTGAGAGCTATCGCCACGTACCAGGGCAAGGCCACCGCGAGGAAGATCAGGGTGGAAGCGACGGGTCGGATTTCCTTCAGGCGGCGCCAACCCCGGGAGACGGCGAAACAACTTCCCAGGACCATCGCGGGAAGCAGGAGCCCCAGCGGTCCTTTGGTCAGCACGGCGAGCCCCAGAAAAGCGGCTCCGGCCAGGGGCAGAAGCCGGGAGCCCGGGCCCCACAGAGTCTCAACGTAACAAAGGATAGCCAGAGTGCAGAAAGTCGTCAGGTATATGTCAGCGACGGCGGCCCGCCCCATGAGGACGAACTCCAGGGAAGAGGCCAGGACCAGAGCACTGAGCAAACCCGCCAGGTCGCTCTGATGGACGAGCTTCCCGAGCCGCCATACCGCGAGAAGCAGAACGATGGCGGCAAGGACGGAGGGAAGCCTCGCCGCCAGCTCGCTCTCCCCCAGCAGCCGGAACGAAGCGCCCATGACCCAATAGATCAGGATCGGCTTGTCAAGGAGAGGCTCGCCGTACAGATGCGGCACGAGCCAGTCGCCCCGCTCAGCCATTTCCCGCACCGATTCGGCGTAAGCCGATTCGTCGGGGTCGGTCAGCCCCTCCCGGCCCAGAAGCGGGAACAACAGGAGAGAAGCGACGGCCAGCAGCAGGAAGAGCGCAGGCGCCTTCCCGCCCTTGAGGGAATCCCGGAATGCGAAATTCATGAGGGCGTCAGAACGAAGTGCCAATGTAGAAGGAGCCCTGGATGGAGCTGTCGTAGAAGGGGTCGGGAATTCTGATGAAATCTTCAAAGGTAAGAGGGTTGCCGTCGGTATCCACGAGCAGCGCCACGCTGTTCTCGAGCCGCTTCGCCCAGACCCAGGTCAGCTCGAAGGGGCCAAGGTACCAGGCGAAGCCCACCCCCCAGGCGCCCCGGCAATCGCCCAGCATGCCGTTGCCCCCATCCCAGCAGTCGAACTGACGGAGCCCAAAGCCGTCCTTGAGAAAAACATTCGGATTGTTGGGATCCTGTATCAGGAATTGAGGATCGAGAAACTGCGACCCCTGGAACCAACCGGCGCCCACGTCCAGGAAGAGGAATCCACGCAGCATCCTGACGGAGCCGAAGGGGAAGCGAATTTGGTCGATGAGTGGGAAGCGCAGCTCCAGGTTCGAAAACGCGATCCGGTTTCCAAAGAACTCGCGGAATTCGTAGCCGCGCAGCTGATTGTACCCGCCAAAGGAAAAGATGGTGCTGCCATCCTGCCCCAGGAATCCGGTGCTGTTGCTGATGGCCGAGAAGAACCGCCAGGCGAACAGGGAGCGACGGGTGAGGTGGCCGTAAGCCCGGTAGTCGATGTAGTACTCGGCGAAGGGTGCGCCGTCCCCCTGTACCCACGGAGCATAGGCGATGGTGAAGGCGAATCGCTTTCCCTGATACGGCCCGAATTCCTTGAAGCGGGTCGTATCCCCCGAAAAGGTGCCCGTGAGGAACACCTCATTGTCGCTGAAGGTCTCGAAGTCTATCGTCTGCACCAGAACACCGCCAATGTCCTCGATTTGAGAGACGGGCCTGGAGAGCGACCGCTGGTAGTAACCCGCGGAACCTTCCACACGGTAATACAGGGAAAAGGGGTAGGCGACCTGGGCGGATAGGCCGGAGGTGCGAGTGGCCTGTCTCAGCTGAGTTCCTCCGGTTTGGCCGCCCAGGACGTAATAATCCCGAAAGTCCAGGCCCCGGTAGCCGTACTGCCAGCGGTGCTTCAGGTTCCAGTACTGGATGTCGATGTTGGAGTAGGTGGACACCGACTGGAAGTTCATGAAGATTCGATGGTCGCCCAGGAGGTC
>JAKEFJ010000111.1 GCA_022616665.1 Acidobacteriota bacterium | reverse complement strand
TTGCGCAGGTAGGCGACGACCCGGTTGGATTCCATTTCGGTCAAAAGCGGCGCGTGCAGCCGGATGAGCCGGGAGGATCCCGGCGGCAGGAAGAGCATGTCGCCGTTCCCCAGAAGCTGCTCGGCCCCGTTGCTGTCCAGAATCGTGCGGGAATCCACTTTGGAGGAGACCCGGAAGGCGATCCTGGAAGGAAAGTTGGCTTTGATGACGCCGGTGATGATGTCCACGGAGGGGCGCTGGGTGGAGAGAATCAGGTGAATCCCCACGGCCCGCGCCATCTGCGCCAGCCGGGTGATCGACTCCTCCACGTCCGCCGCCGCGGTCATCATGAGATCGGCCAGCTCGTCGATGACCACCACGATGAAGGGGAGCGTTTTTACCGGCTCCTCACGCGCCATCCCATCGGAGCCGGTCACCGAGTGGGTGAGGGGCTTCCCCTCCTTCTTCGATAAGGCGAGCAGGGCGTTGAATTGATCGATGTTGCGCACGCCGCACTCCGCCAGCGAGCGATAGCGCCGCTCCATTTCGAAAGTGGCCCACTTCAAGGCGTTGCTGGCCTGCTTCGGCTCGGTCACCACCGGGGTGAGCAGATGCGGGATGGCGTCGTAGATTCCCAGCTCCAGGCGCTTGGTGTCGATGAAGATGAACTTCACCTCCTCGGGGCCGGACTTGAACAGGATGCTGGTGATCATCGTGTTGAGCCCCACGCTTTTACCCGCGCCGGTGGCCCCGGCGATGAGCAGGTGAGGCATCTTGGCCAGATCGGCGATGAACGGCTCTCCGTGGATGCGCTTTCCCAGAGCCAGGGTCAGCTTGCCGGAAGAGGCGCGGTACTTCTCGGAGGATAGCAGCTCCCTCAGGGCGATGATTTCGCGGTGCTTGTTGGGCACCTCCAATCCGACGGTGGATTTCCCGGAAATGCGGTCGATGCGCACCGACTCGGCCTGGATCGCCAGGCACAGGTCATCGGAGAGGGAAGTGATCTTGCTGTATTTCACTCCCGCGTCGGGCTTGAACTCGAAGGTGGTGACCACCGGGCCCGGATGAATCTGCACCACCTGTCCCTGGACCTGGAATTCCAGGAACTTGGCGGTGATCAGCTTGGCGGTTTCCATCAGCTCCTTGTCGTCCACGCCGTGCTCTTCTTTTGAATCGGTGAGCAGCGACAGAGGAGGCGGGGAGTAGCCGGTCAGCGCGCTGAGAAACGGGAAGCCGGGCTGCGAGGCTTCCTTCTTCGCCTCGCGCAAAGGAGGCTCGGTCTTCTTCGCGGCAGGAGGCTCCGCGGGTGGCGCCGGCTCCTGAGGGACCGGGATGACCCTTTTGGGAGCGTCCACTTTGGCCCGGGCGTGCTTCTGGATCACTTCGGTGCGCAGAGCCTCCCGGCGCTTGGCTTCCCGATGCCGGACCCAGGCCACCAGGAAGCGGCTGGAGGCCTCCTGGGCCAGCCTGCGCAGGCGGGCGAACAGTCCCGCCAGCGACAGCCTCGTGGCCATGAGGATCCCGACCCCGATCAGCGCCAGGCAGACCAGTGCGGTCCCCGCGGCGCCCAGATTGATTCGCAGGTAGGAGGAGAGGAGCTCCCCCAGCCATCCGCCGGCGTCATAGGGGGAGCCGCCGATGCGCCGCTCGCCCAGCAGCAGACTCAGCAGGGAGGCCGTCGAAAGCAACGTCAGCAGCGCTCCTGAGAAGCGGAAAGTATGCCCTTCGCCGGTGCGGTTCCAGAAGCGCTTCCAGCCTGACCACCCCAGCAGGACGGGAATCAGGTAGGCGCAGAATCCGAGGAATTGCAGCGAGCCCTCCGAGAGGTTGGCCCCGACGCTGCCCACCAGATTTCCCAGGGGGTGCCCGTTCCGGCCGGGACCGAAGAAAGTGGGATCCGAGGGATTGTGGGAGAGCAGGCTCAGGAGCAGCAGCGAGGATCCCCCCAGAAGCAGGATTCCCCAGGCCTCTCCAAACAGGCGGCTGCGGAAGATCGCCCCCCAGTCGATGCGGGGCTGGCGGCGTTTCTCGGGCTTTGCTTTCTTAGATCGGGCCATCAGATCTCAATCACCATGGGGATGATCATGGGGCGCCGTCCCGTCTCCCGGCGGAAGAATCTCTTCAGCTCGGTCTGGATCTTCGCTTGAATCACGTGGGTGTCGCTGCGCTCCTCCAGGGTCGAGGAGCCCACCGTCGCGGTCACGACATCGGCGGAGCGCTGCAGCAAGTGGTTCTCCTCCTCCTCCAGCACGAACCCCCGGCTGACGATTTCCGGGTTCGACTCCACCTCACCGGTCGCCTTGTTGATGACCACCACGGCGGTGACGATCCCGTCTTCCGACAGGTGCCGCCGGTCGCGGATCAAAACCTCCTCCACTTCCTCCAGCGTCGTGTCGATGAACACCCGGCCGGTGGGAATTCTCTCCCCGCGGCTCACCCGATCCTTCCCGAGCACGAGGCGGTCGCCGTCCTCCACCAGCAGAATGCGCTCCGCCGCTACGCCCGATTCTTCCGCCAGTCTCGCGTGGCGATGCAGCTGGCGGTATTCGCCGTGGACCGGAACGAAGTACTTCGGCCGGGTCAGGTTCAGCATGATCTTCAGCTCTTCCTGGCTGGCGTGCCCGGAAGCGTGGACGGTGGGAGAGGAGTCGTCCAGCATCACCTCGGCGCCGCGCTTGAGAAGATGGTTGACCACTCGCGAAATCGCCTTGTCGTTTCCTGGAATCGTCCGCGCCGAGAAGATCACCTGGTCGCCGGGTCCAAGCTTCACTTCCTTGTGCTCGTCCAGGGCGATGCGGGAGAGCGCCGACATGGGCTCACCCTGGCTCCCGGTGACCACCAGGATCAGCCGCTCGGGGGCCACGCGCGCGGCGGACTTCGGCTCCACCAGGATTCCCGCGGGAATCGACAGATGGCCCAGCCTCTCCGCGACTTTGGTATTCTGCAGGAGGCTGCGTCCCACCAGGCAGACCCGCTTCTTGTTGGCGGCGGCGATGTCCAGGATCTGCTGGATCCGGTGGATGTGGCTGGCGAAAGTGGCCACCAGCACCCGCTTGTGGGCCCGCCTCAGGATCGGCTCCAGAGCCTCACCCACGCGGCGCTCCGAGGGGGTGAATCCCTCCCGCTCGGAATTGGTGGAATCGCTCAGGAGCGCCAGGACGCCTTCGTCGCCGAACTGCCCGAAGCGCGGGAAGTCGAACAGAGCGCCATCCACCGGGGACTGGTCGATCTTGAAATCAGCCGTGTGAATCACCAGACCCACGGGCGTTCGGATGGCCAGCGCCAGGGCCGCCGGGATGCTGTGCGTGACCTGGATGAATTCCACCTGAAAAGGGCCAATCTCCACGACGTCTCTCGCCTTGACGACGCGCAGATCGGAGCGGGCATCCAGCTGGTGCTCCGCCAGCTTGGCCTGCACCAGCCCGAGGGTGAAATCGGATCCGAACAGGGGAGCGCGCACCGCCTCATAGAGGTAGGGAACGGCTCCGATGTGATCCTCGTGGCCGTGTGTCAGGAGAATCCCCCGGACCTGCTTGGCGCGCTCGAACAGGTATTGGATGTCCGGAATGACAAAATCAACGCCCAGGAACTCCTCTTCGGGGAACATCAGCCCCGCGTCCACCACCAGGATGTCCTCCCCGTAGCGGAACAGGGTGCAGTTCAGGCCGAACTCGCCGCAGCCGCCCAGGAAGATAATCTCCAGCGGGGAATGGCGGGGCGAGTGATGGGAGGACTTTTCAGAAGATTTCATCCGGCCATTTGAAAAACTGTGTTCCAGGGGTAGGGACGGCGCTCTCTCGGCT
>JAKEFJ010000110.1 GCA_022616665.1 Acidobacteriota bacterium | reverse complement strand
GCGCGGCTGTTCTATTCCTCCCCGGCGGATTTCGACCGAAACCTCTCCGAGCTCAAGGAGACCTTCGCGACCGATGACCCGGCCATTGCCTGCGCGCGACTGCGGGACATGAACATCGCGGCGCTGGTGGCGGGCCCGCCGGAGGCGGCCGATTTCCCAATCCTGGCCCGGCCAGCTCCCTGGTCCTGCCTTTCCCTGGAATTCCAGCGGGGATCCTATCGAGTGCTCCGGCTCCGGCCTTAGCTAAACCTAAAGCCCGTCAATCGCTTGGCACCCCCCGCCACTCCTTGCCGATAGTCCGGCAAACCTTATATTTGGGTTGTCCTTTCCACTGGGGGAAGGCCATCCGGCAGGTGTCTATGGCGATCCTTTCCGAGATTCTGGAATACTCCACCGACAAGCTGAGCCACCTGGACATTCCGTGGAAGCGGGTGGTCCTCATGCTCCGATGGACTCTCTTTCTTTCGCTTCTCGGCCTGGGCTACGCCACGCAGGTGGACATCTCCGAGTCGATTTTCCTGAATGTCGCCCTCGGGATGTTCCTGGTGAGCAATCTGGTGGTCACCCTCCTTCCCGAATCCATGCTTCGTGCCTCGCCGTTCGAATTCTCCCTGAGCCTGCTTGACACGGCCATCGTGTCTTACGTGGCGTTCCAGGCGGATGCCTCGGGCATCCTCTGCCTCTTTTTCTTCATTCTCCTGATCGGCACCGCGGCCTCCATGCGCATGGGGCAAGTGGTGGTGGGATCCGTCGTCCTGAGCGTGCTGTACCTGCTCCTTTGCGCCTTGAGACCCGACGGGGACGCAATCTTCACGATGCAGCGGCTGATGGTGATGCCCCTCTTCTACGCCACAGGCATCTACTTCGGCTATCACGTCATCCAGATCCGCGAGCGTCAGGCTCATGTGCAGGGAGTCTTCCGGGAGCGCCAGGAGCTGAAATACGTTCTGGGCATCCTGGAGTCGATCACCTCCTCGCTGGATTTCCATACGGTCATGTTTCAGATCGCCAGCCGCATCGCCGAGGTCGTGGACGCCATCCGCTGCTCCATCCTGCTGGTGGAGGAGAACTCGAAGGATCGGGCCTTCGTGGTGGCTGCCAATGACGACCGCAAGCTCAAGATGCTCCCGGTGGAGCTCTCCAAGTACCCGGAGGTGATGTCGGCCATCGAACAAAAGAAGGCCGTCATCATCGAGGACGTCGAGAAGAGCGATCTGATGCGGCCGTACGTGGAAGAGCTCCTCAAGCTCAACTTCCACTCCCTCCTGGTCCTGCCCATCGTCTACCAGGACACCGTCGTGGGAACCTTGTTCCTCAGGGCTTCCCGCAAGCGCAGCTTCAGCGCGGACGAGCTGAAGTTCTGCCGCGTGGTAGCTCATGCAGCCGCCAGCGCCATCAAGAACTCCATGCTCTACCAGAAGCTGGAGCAGCATGCCCGCGAGCTGGAGCAGACCGGCGACCGGATCCGGGTGATGTTCGACCATTCGCCGGACATCATCCTTCAGCTGGACTCGGGCGGGACCGTGCGCGAGGCGAACCGGACGCTGGAGCGTCTTTCGGGACTCTCGCGCGGCCAAATCCTCGGCGAAAGCGTGGACCGGCTCCTTTTGGGGCTCCCCGCGACGGAGCTCCTCTTGCAGCGCGCCGCCGAGGGGCCGGCTCCGGCCCACTATCCAGCCACGCTGGCCTCCCGGGACAGGACCGGCCGGGACCTCACCGTGACGGTGGCGCCCTTGTCGGAGCCCGCCGGCTCGCTCCTTTTGATCGGGAGGGACGTGACCGAGCAGAACCAGACCGCCGCGATGCTCCAGCAGACCGACAAGCTCTCCAGCATCGGGGAAATCGTGGCCGGCGTCGCCCATGAGCTGAACAACCCACTCTCGGGAGTGCTGGGCTTTTCCCAGCTCCTGACACAGAAGGACGCTGAAGGAAAGTTCCGCCGCGACATCGAGCGAATCGTGGATTGCGCCGGCCGCTGCCAGAAAATCGTCCAAAATCTCCTGAGCTTCGCCCGGCCGGGAAATCCGGAGAAGAAACCTGTGGGCCTCAACGGCATCCTGGAGAAGACCCTGGACCTGCTGGAGCCAGCTCTGCACGCCGACAGCATCGACGTGGTGAAGGAGCTGATGCCGAATCTCCCGTACGTCCTGGCGGATTTCCACCAGGTCCAGCAGGTGCTCACGAACCTCATCAACAATGCGCATCAGGCCATGAACGCGGAGCACGGTGGAGGTAGGCTGACCCTGCGCACGCTGGTCCGGGAGGATCGTCGAGTCTGTGTCGAGGTGGGTGACAACGGCCCTGGGATTCCCGCGGAGGTGCTTCCGAAAATCTTCGATCCCTTCTTCTCCACGAAGAAGCAGGGCCGGGGGACGGGCCTGGGATTGAGCGTCTCCTTCGGCATCGTCCGTGACCATGGCGGTGAAATCCTCGTGGAGAGCCGTGCGGGCAGCGGGACCACTTTCTCGGTGCTCTTTCCCGCCTACGTGGCGCACGAGGCATCGGCGCACCGAGAGCTGTCCACCTCACCCGAAATCGGGGTCGGCAAGGAGATTCTGGTGGTGGACGACGAGGAGATGATCGTGGAGCTCTATCTGCAGCTCCTGCAGGCGCTTGGCCACTCCATCGACACCGCCTCCACGGGGGTGGAGGCGTTGCGCAAAATCGAGGAAAGAGACTACGACCTGGTGATCACGGACATCAAGATGCCCAGAATGTCGGGAATCCAGCTCTACGAAAAGACCATGGAGATCAAACCCGCGATGCGCCGGCGCTTCATCTTCATCACCGGCGACATGAACTCCCTCACCAGCAAGCAATTCTCCACGGTGACGGACAATCCCTGCCTGCTCAAGCCGGTCAACATCGAGAAGATCGAGGCGACCATCCGCGAAGTGCTGGCGGCCAACCCTTCGCCCTCCGAGCTGCCCCTCTCACGCAACTGACCTCTTGAGCGTCGTCGCCCCTTCGGCGGCCATGCGCAGAGAGGCCTGTGTCAAAGTTTCATCTCTTCCAGCCGGAGGTGCTGCATGACCTCCTGGTGTCCCGCCTCCGCCTTCTCCATGGCCGCCACGATCGCCTCTCGAAAGCCCCGCTGGATTTCCTCATACGCCGCGATGCCCTTGGGCGCGAACCAGAGTCGGGTCATCAGGTCCACGTAGTAGCGAATCCTGGCCAGCCAGCCGTACTGGACGGCCAGGTGATCCGACAGCTCGTACCCGAGGATCTCCGGCAAGTCCCCACTGGCAAGGGCCGTCTCCCAGGAAATCGTGCTCAGGTAGAAGCTCTTTCCCCAGTCGGTCGTCTCATAGGCGGGCTTCGCGGCGTGAATCGTCTCGAAGTTCTCCGTCAGCTCCTTGCTGAGAATTCGCAAGAGGGTCCGCGCGCGCTGCCTCTGCCGGCTCCTAATGGCATGGCGATTCGTCGCCAGGGCCGCCAGCGCCCCCACGAAGACTCCCACCAGGGATGCGACAGTCTGCACCCAGATCGCGTCGAGGACCTCGGGGTTGATTCCCAGCAAGCTGACACCCTTTCGCGAGAAACGAGCCGGATCAACGGGTGGCAGCGTCTCCGCAAGTGACGCGCTGCATGGGGAAATCCACGCCTCTGGCCTTGCCGTTGTCTTCCCCTTCGATCCGCGCCAGGAGCGATCCATCCTCCTGCCGCCGGTAAATCACGCGTTGCGGAAAATCGTGCGCCTGGTTCTCGAAAACCACCGAGGTGGCGGTCACCTCGATGGAGCGGAAGCTGGCCTCCTCCTGCCCCGACGGCTTTGCCGTGAAGACCAGTTGTCCTGCTTCCTCGCGAATCTGCATCTGTTCGAACTCGCTGGTTTTCTCGCCTACCACCGTTCGACCCATGCCGAACATCGTCCCGCCGCGCGGTTTCATCCACTGCTCCTCGACGCGTCGCTCCCCATTCGTTCTTTCCCAGCATCCGGCCAGCCACCCGAGCTTTCCGACGAGCGAGCCCTGTGTCTCCCCGCTGCGGGAGTTCGCGACGGCGAACAGCATCCCCAAGACGAGTCCCCCTGCGATCCGAAAGCCCCCGGGGGTGAAGAACCTAATGACCATCGGCCACCTTCCTTTTTTTCATCGACTCGATCGACGCGGACACGAGCGTCTCCAGGACTCTCAGGTCCACGTCGGAGAGCCGCTTGATGTACAGGCAGGCCTTTCCGGTCCTGTGCTTGCCGAGCTTGGAGAGCAAATGACTGTAACGGTCGAATCCGGGCATGATTTAGAGGGTCAGGTCTCCCTTGCGGGGCGCAAAGCCGATCAGCGGCCATTCCCCCTCGCGCCCGCTCGCGTATTTGTATTGATAACTGCCGAATCCCACGATGCTGGTTCCCCACATCCTGGGCTCTGCCCGGGTGATCTTCCTCATGAGCTGGAGCACGGTAAGGCAGTCCTGACGCCGGTCGGGATCGAGGATCTTCTTGAGGAATCCGTCCACGCTCGCCTCGTTGCGCTTCGTCTTCGCTTCCGCCATCAGGATCGCTCCGCGCCTGCCCGGCCGCTCAATGTCCAGCCTTGTACCATTGTTCCCTTTCTTCCCGCGTCCCCGGAACTTCCTCCGCCTTCAGGGTTTTGTTGAGCACCTCGACGTAGACGGTTCCCTCCTCCGGATACTCGCACACCTCGTAGTCCACCCGGTTGCCGGTCGCCAGATATTCCATCGGCTCTGAGCCTGAGTTGATGAAGGTGTGCGCCGCCGGATCCCCCGCGGGATACAGGATGAAGTCTCCCTCCCTTACCGGCACTTGCCGCTCGCCATGGCGCAGTGTGCCGCTGCCCTTCAGAATCAGGAACATCTCCTCCTGATGAAGGTGGCGGTGCATGCGGGTCGCCTGCGTCCCGGGGTGGAGCCGGTAGAGTCGGAGCCCCGAACGGCTGGAGCCCAGCCTGCGGGCCGGATCTCTCAGCTCCACCGCCACTCCCCTTCCGTAGGTCCAGGGCACCCACGGAAGCTCGGATAGATTCACGATTCTCGGGTCATCCATGCTTCACCTCCTGGCAAGAGTGTAATCATTTCATCGTGTCCACGGGCCGGTAAAACGGTCGGCCCGCGGCAGGAATCGCCCGGTGCGCTCCCGGTAGGCTCGATAAGCATCTCCGAATCGCCCTGCCAGCCTCTCCTCCTCTCGCTTCAAGCGGATCGCGAGCAGTGTGAAGGTCAGCACGCCGCAGGCGAGCACGAACCAGTTGGCCGCCAGAAGGGAGCTGGCAAGTAGCAAGAGGGCCGATGCCACATAAAAGGGGTGCCGGATCCAACGGTACGGACCGACGGTGACCAGCGTGTGATCCCTTCGCGTGACAACCGTGTCGGTCAGGTTCATTCCAAGAGTCCGCAGTGTCCAGATCAGTAGGAGCCCGCCGGGAATCCAGAGACCGGCTCCGCACCACCGCAACCATGCCGGCAGGGGCACCGAGGACCACGCCATCCAGCCGGGATCGATCATAAAGGCGAAGAGCGAAAGCATCGCAGCCATCCCCACCGGCCGCAACGTCAGGAGAATGAACCACCCCTCCTGCCTCCGGTCCAGCTTCTCCCTCGTCGACTGGGAGCGGAGCCGGTGGTAGGCCAGGATGGGGAACAAGAGGAGCGTACCCACGATGAGGAAGATACGAAATGACTGATCGTAGTTCATGGCTCATGGCGCTGTGACAAGGGGTTGCTTGAGCCGGGAGTAAGAGTCATCAGGGCCGAGACGTTAACGGCGTCCACCGCCGCCGCGGAATCCGCCGAAACTGTTGCCACCACCTCCACCTCCGCCCCAGCCCCCGCCTCCCGATCCACCGCCAAAGCCTCCGCCGCCGGAGCTCCCACCGAAACCTCCTCCCCCGCTCCCTCCGCCCCACCCACCGCCGCTGGAGCCTCCGACGAAGCCGCTTCCGCCGCCACTGGAGCCTCCACCCCAGTTCCCTCCCCAGGCGGAGCTGGCCGACTGGGCGTCTCCGGCCTGGCGGGACGCCGCGGCCGAATCGAATGAGGACCCGGACTGACCCAACGAGCTCGTGGGCTTGTCCACATTGCTCCAGCTGCCGTCGCTGTTGTACTTCTGCGCCTGGCCGGTGTTCGAGTTGTAGTTGTAGACGTTGCCGTCGTGGTCGCCGTAGTAAGTATTGCCCGACTCCGCCACGTGGGTAGTCTGTCCGCCCGGCCCTGAGACGGTCGCCCGGCCATAGGTCGACTGCTGTCCAGTGTAGGCATTGCCCACCGTGACCTTACCGCCCGATGCGCCGACTCCGGTGCTGGGATTGTAGGTGGCACCGCGGCTCCCGTAGGCGTAATTCCCGGTGTAGGCGTTTGCCACGGAAGCCGACTGCCCTGCGGACATGCGCCCGGTCACCGAGTTGTACGACGTGCCGACATGGTTGCTCCATCCCGTGCCTGTCCAGGCGTTGTAGCCGGCGGAGGAGCGGGTCACCGCCGAGGTCGCGCCGTATTGGTGGTAGACATTGCCGCTGGTCGCTGCCCATCCGCCTGGGCCCCAGGCCGCCGCGCCGCCGTACGCTCCATAGGCAACACCGTGATAGGCGTAAGGAGAGTAAGGCATCGCGCCCCAGTAGGGCGCGGGGCAATAACACCAGTGCGCGGCCGACCAGCCGATGGCGAATCCCACCGCCCATCCGGTCCAGGGGGTGTAGGTGATGTTGGCGGCGTAGCCGTAGGTCACCGGCGCCGGATACCAGACCGTGGCGGAGACGTAGGGCGTGTAGTAATACCCCGTTCCATAGACCACGGTTCCGTCGGAAGTCACGAGCACCCCCGTGTAGCCGGGCAGGTAACCCACGACCACCGTCTGCGGCGTCACCTGATAGATCTGCGCGAAGGTGACGTAATAGAGGGATGAGCTCGGAGGGATCGAGTAGATCGCCGCCGGAACGAACGACGCAACGACCCAGGGGCCGCTCAGCGAAGCAGCCGTGAACCAGACACCCGCCTGGACGGCGTACCACTGGTTCGGCGACACCCTGATGATGGGTTGTGGCGAGTTGAAGACGTAGTTCAGGTCCGTGTCCGGAATCGGCTTCAGAACGGGAGAGCCGCTGACCACCGGCGTGAACGACACCTTGTTGCGGTAGATGGTGGCCATCTGGGGGATCTGGGCCTGGATGGCGGCATCCTCCGCCTGAGGGGTCCCCGGCACCGAAGCCTTGACGTTCTCTTT
>JAKEFJ010000109.1 GCA_022616665.1 Acidobacteriota bacterium | reverse complement strand
TGGGCGCTCGGCGGATCTGGAGCGGGCCCTGTTCGGGAGCACCGCGGAAAAGGTGCTGCGCGCCGCTTCCTGTCCCGTTCTGTGCGTTCCGTCCGATTTCTGAGGACGGGAAGCCCTAACGCACCCGTGGGTTCCGTCTCGTCCCGGGGAAAGGGCCTTGCATGGCAAAGGTCCCTGATGCGGGCAAGCGAGAGAGTGCTGGCCCTTTCCCTGGGCGCTCTTTTGTTCCTATCGTCCTGCTCATCTTCCCCTCCCGATCCCCCTGTCAAAGCGCCGGCGCCGATTCCGGCGGATCCTGTCTTGGCGGAGCAGGGCCGAAGTCTGTTCACCCGAAAGGCATGCGATTATTGCCACTCTCTGGACGGCAGCCCCGCCACCGGGCCGAGCCTCGTGGGAATCGCGCGGCGATCCGACCGGAGCGCGCTTGCGGATTGGTCGATGGATCCGGAGCTTGTCTATCAGCGTGAAGGGCGCAGGCCGGTTCACCAGGGATTCCCGCCCATGCCCCGCCAGGAAGTGACTCGCCAGGAGGCGGAGGCCATTGCCGAGTTCCTGCTGAGCCTCAATCCACCCAGCGGGCGATGAAGAGGTTGGTTTCGTGAGAGTCGGGCTCGGCACGGTTGGAGGCCCAGACGATCCACCGTCCGTCGGGGCTGACATGCGGAAAGCCGTCGAAGCCCGGGCTGAAGGTGATGCGCTCCGGCTCTCCTCCGTCCTTGCCAACACGATAGAGATCGAACTCTCTTCCCCCGGCCGCTCCGGCGTTGGAGGCGAATAAGATTTGCCTGCCGTCGGCGGTGAAGGTGGGGCAGAAGTTCGCCGCTCCGTTTTGAGTCAGCTGGCGCTTCTGCGTGCCATCGGCCTTCATGATGTAAATCTCCAGCGCATGGGGGCGGATGAGGCCCTTCGCCAGCAGCCGCTTGTACTCGTCCAGATCCTCGCCCTTCGGGCGGCTGGCCCGCCAGACTATTTCCGAGCAATCGGGGCTGTAAAACGCTCCACCGTCGTAGCCAATCTCGGACGTCATGCGGCGGGTCTGCCCTTCTTCATCCATGACGTACAGATCCAGATCCCCGTCGCGCACCGAGGTGAAGATCATTTTCCCGCCCCGGTGGCACCAGGTTCCCTCGGCGTCGTACCCGGGAGTCGTGGTGATTCGCTTGACGCCGCTGCCGTCCGGTTTGGCCTCGACGATGTCGTACGCTTCGTACAAGGCCCAGACGTAACCCTGTGAGTAGTCGGGTGGGTGGGGGCAAGCCTCGCCTCCCCCCTCGGTTGTGGCGTAGAGGATCCGATCCGCCTCGGGATAATCGAAATAGCCGCAAGTGGTGCGCCCCTTCCCGCTGGAGACACGTTTCGATTCCCCCGTGCCCAGGTCCATCACATATTCCTGATCGCACTTCGCGCCGGGCGGGGAAGACTGGTAGATGATCCGCTTCCCGTCGGGGCTGAAATAGGCCTCGGCGTTTTCCCCGCCGAAGGTGAGCTGCCGGATGTCCTTGAAATGCCTCTCTCCTTCGACGACTTTCGAGAATGGCCTTCCGGCGCCGACGGTGAAATCAGGCCCCGGCCGTCCTTCGTAGTATGGGTCGACTCCGTGCCGCGTCATGGGCGGGTTCTCAACCGCAGCGGCATGGGGATCCGCATTGGGGGAAGGGACCTTTTTGGCGGTGGGCTGCACGGCGCTCTTGTCCGGGGGAGGTGAGCTGACCATCGTGGCTCGATCCCCCAGCGTCGCCCGCAGCGTGAGACGCCCCTCTCCGCGGATCACCGTCACGTCGATGGTCTCGCCGGGGCGGTTGTCTTGAAGCGCAAAGGTCATGTCGTAGAGATTCTCGATGCGGGTGCCTCCCATCGATACGATGCGATCGCCGCCGCGGATTCCCGCCCGGTCCGCGGGGCCTCCGGCGCGCACGTCGGCGAGCAGGACGCCCCCCTCGGTCGATTCCATCGCGCGGTAGTCGGGAATCGTCCCCAGGTAAGCGCCGTAACCGCGGCTATCCCCCGCCATGGCGGGTCCGGCGGAAGTCCGAACGTAGGTCAATCGCTCCAGACGCGTGGCCAGCTCCGACATCAGCGCGACGGCGAATTCTTCGATCTGCGCCGCGCCCTGGGCATTGAGAGTCCCTGCATCGTCCTGCGGAGTGTGATACTCCTCGTGGGCTCCGGTAAAGAAATGCAGCACCGGAATTCCCGAGGCGTAGAAGCTCGTCTGGTCCGACGGTCCGTAACCGTCCCCGCGTCCATTCAACTTGAGCCCGGGCACTTGCCGGGCGGCGGCCTCCAGAAGAGCCGACCACTCGGGGGCGGTCTGGGATCCCAGCGCCACCAGCTCGCCGTCCCTGAGCCGCCCGACCATGTCCAGGTTGATCATGGCGGTGATCCGATCCAGAGGCACCGGCGGGTGTTGCACGAAGTAAGAAGAGCCCGCGAGCCCCACTTCCTCCCCGGTGAACAGCACCACCAGGATGCTGCGATGGCTGGGGCTCGAAGCGAGGGCCTCGTGAAGCTGCTCGCCGATCTGCATTGCCGCGACCGTGCCGGAGGCGTTGTCATCCGCCCCGTTGTGAATCGCTTTCTCGTTGGGGCGCATGGATCCTTGCCCGCCGTATCCCAAGTGGTCGTAATGGGCGCCCAGCACGACGACCCCCTTGGCCAGGGCGCCGCGCCCCGGGATGAGCCCGCCCAGATTGGCGGAGTCGGCATGGAGCGCCTCCAGGGCCACTTTCCCCTTCAGGCGCACTCCGGTGCCGGCCAGGGAGCGGGGAGTGAGATCCCGATCCACCGACTCCTGGAACTTGCTGAGATCCACACCGGCGCCGCGCAGCCATTCCTGCGCCACCGAGGTCTTCACCTGCAGGACGGGGATGCCGGCGGGGCTTTCAGGCCCGTCGTTGGCCAGCGCAGGGAGCTTGTCCTTCCCCTCGTCCTGCAGCGGCCCGGTGACGAAGATGACCGCCATCGCTCCCCGCTCCCGGGCCTGGAGGACCTTGTAGCGCTGCGCCGAGTAGCGGCTGGGCTTCCTTCCATCGAACGGCGAGGCCTCGTCTTTCTCCTGGGGCTCGTAGCGCAGGATCAGGGCGATCTTCCCATGCAGGTCCATGCCTTCCATTTCGCGATAGCCGACAGAGGGGGCTTCGATGCCGTAGCCGGCGAAGGCCAGCTCCCCGGCAAATTCCCCGGGGCTCGAGCATCCCAACGGCGTCCAGTCCTCCCGCGCAATTCCATCGAGGGTATTTCCCTCCATGAGGTGGACGCCGATCTTCACTTTCAGCGGTTGGCGATAGCTCCCGGCGAACGCCGGAGTAAAGCCATCCTTGCGAAGCTGCTTCTCGATCCAGTCGGCGGCACGGAGGATCCCCTGCGTCGCCAGCCCCCGCCCTTCCATGGAATCGGATGCCAGGACTTCCACTTCCTTTTTGAATTCCCGCGCCCATCGGCGAGACTCAGAGTCCGAGGTGGCTTCGGCCGCTCGCGCGGCATCGCCTGGATCGGCCGAGGGCATGGCCGAGGTGAGCAGGATCAGAATTGCAGCCGGGATGGCTCGCAAGAGGGTTAACCAGGAGGCAGCCGTCATGGACTTTCCCTAAGGAGATTTCGTCAGGATGCGAGAGCCTAACCGGTCCCTCGACACCCGTCAAGACACGGAAATCGCGCCGCACCTGAGAGTTTTGGCTAATTTCCTGACAGCTTACGTTGCAAGGATGGGCTGGGGTTCGGCGAGCTCTGGAAGCTGGCTGAGAAGCGCCGGAACCACGACGCTTCGCGTGTAGGTGATGTAGTGATGCCCGGCGGCGGCCTGGGCGACGGCGCGGCCGAGCTTCTCGGGGCAGTTCTGCATCACCCAGCGCAGAAAGCGCCAGTAGGCGCCGCGGTAGCGTCCCGAGAATCCCTGGCCCCAGAGGGCCCTCAGGGCGCAGGCGATGTCCCGGGGAGCGATGGGCCGGATGGATCCCGCCGTGGGCTTCCAGCGGGCCAGGTTCTCGCGGCAGCGCTGGAAGTAGATTTCCGGGTTGTAGACGGTCTCCAGAACGCGGCGGTACCCGGCGAGCATCTGGGCGATGGGCATGCGCGTCACCACGTTGGTCAAACCGAACTGGTCCCCGATGAAATCGGGCCGCAGGCGGCCCTCTTTTTCCAACCGTGCGTACAGGGGCGTGTTGGGAAGCGCTCCCAACATCCCCACCATGGCGTAGGGAATGGCGGCGTTCTGGATGAACTCGATCATCCGGTCGAAGCAATCCGGGCCGTCGCTGTCGAACCCCAGGATGAACCCCGCCCAGACATCCAGCCCGCGCTCCAGCAGCCCATGCACCTGCTGCACCAGGTCCCGCCTCAGGTTCTGCAGCTTGTGCGTCTCCTTCAGCGCCTCCGGCGAGGGGGTCTCGATCCCCATGAACACGGCGGTGAACCCCGCCTGGGTCATGAGATCCACCAGCTGCATATCATCGGCCAGATTCAGGGAGGCTTCCGTGTAGAACTCCAGGGGTGGCCGCCGGCTGTTGCGCCACGCCGCGATCTCCGGCAGAAGCTCTTTCACCAGCTTCTTGTTCCCGATGAAGTTGTCGTCCACGAAGAAGACGTCGCCGGAGAAGCCGGTACGGCGGATGGCTTCCAGCTCGGCAATGATCTGGGCGGGGGTTTTGGTCCTTGGCTTGCGGCCGTACATGACGATGATGTCGCAGAACTCGCAGCTGAAGGGGCAGCCGCGGGAGTATTGCAGCGACATCTGATGATAGGCGCCCGGCTTCAGAAGATCGAAGCGCGGCAGAGGCGCGGCGCTCAGGTCGGGCTTGCCGGCCTCATCGTATCGATGACGCGCCTTCCCGGCCTCCAGGTCGGTCGCCAGGATGGGAACCATTTCTTCGCCCTCCCCGACCATCACGTGATCCGCGTCGTCCAGCTCCTGGGGTAGCGCGGTGGCATAGGGACCTCCCACCACCGTCTTGATGCCAAGGCCACGGCAACGGCGCAGCACTTCGTGCAGGGAAGGTTTCTGCACCAGCATGCCGGTGAGCATCACCACGTCGGCCCACTTCAGATCCGCGTCGGAGAGGGTCTCGGTGTCCAGGTCCACCAGGCGCAACTCCCAGCTCCGGGGCAACATGGCAGCCACGGTGATAAGTCCCAAAGGCGGGAGGATGCTCTTCCGGTTCGCGAAGCGGAGGGCAAAGCGGCCGCTCCAGTAGGAATCGGGGAAGGCGGGATTGACCAGCAAGGCTCGCATGGCACCTCTCAGGATCAGAGGTTCTAAACTCGCCAGAGTCTAGCACAAGTTCCCGGCCGGGGAAGGCGAGGGGACCGCCGCAAGCGTTGCGGGCCCCGCGCTGGCCGATTACCCTTTCCCTTCTTCCCGGATGCCTCGGGGTGGTAAAGTAACGGACATTCGGAGGAGGAAACCCCCGATGGCTACCGGTCGCAACCGTCCCTGCCCGTGTGGAAGCGGGAAAAAATTCAAGAATTGTTGCCTGGACCGCTCCGAGGAGCGAATGCGAGAAGCAGCCCGCCTGATGCGAGCCGCCCAGGAGACGCTGGAGCCGAGGTTACACCGTTTCGCGAGCGGGTTGATGGGAGGAAAAGCTCTGGAATCGGCTTGGCGGGAGTTCGCTCTCGACTACCGCGGATTGGAACTGGAAGGACCGGAGATCCAGCTTTTCGAGCCCTGGTTTCTGTACGAGTGGCGATCGAAGCGGATCGGCGGCAGAGGAAAGCTGAAAGGCTTGCTGACTTTGGCCGAGGCCTATCTCGCCTCGCACGGCCAAGAGCTCGACGAACTGGAGGCGGCCTTTGTCCGGGCCGCCGTGGATGGCACGGCAGCCTTTCACGAGGTACTCGTCGCCCAGCCGGGGCGTTTCCTGGATCTGAGGGATGTGCTCTCGGGCAATGAAAGCCACGTGATCGAGCGGAGCGCATCCAAGTGCGTGGAGCCGGGGGATTTGGTCTTCGGAAGGGTTGCCAGGTTCGACGGGTTTGCGCTTCTGATCGGAGCCGGTAGCGTCGCACTTCCACCCACGACGAAGGAACCTCTCCTGGCCATCCGTCGCTCACTTCGTGAGGAGAACCTTGTCCCCACTGCGAAGGTTTTGGCCGAGCTGGCTGAGGATTTGCGCACGCTCTACCTTGGGGCCAGTGAAAAACTTCTCAATCCGCAGTTCCCCAAACTTGCCAACACGGATGGGGAACCCTTCCTGATGCACGAGATTCACTACCGCATCGCTTCGGCCGAGCTGACTTTCCAGGCTCTGAAATTTCTCGCCAAAGGATACACGGAAGATGAAACTCGATCGGGTGCGACGTACGATACCGCGGGACGGCTACAGTCGGTGGAAATCCCTTGGCTTCGCCCTGGCAACAAGCTACACAAGAGCTGGGAGAATACAATTCTTGGGAGAATCTCCATTGAAGGCGCCGCGATGAAGATCGAAGTCAACTCCGTGCGCAGAGCTGAGAGGATTCAGCGCGAAGTGACGAAGCACCTCGGGATGCACGCCAGCCACATCCGAACAGTTCTTGAAACTCCCGAGGCTGCCTTGGAACGGGCGGAATGGGAGCGGAAGACGAAGAAGGGCCGGGAACTGGCCAGGAAGCAGTCGGAATTCGAAGAGCTTCCGGAGACACGAGCGCTGATGGAAGACCTGGCCCGATCCCACTGGGAGAATTGGATCCATCAGAAGATCCCCGCCCTGTGGGGCATGACTCCCACACAGGCCGTGAAGGATTTGGAAGGGCGCGAGATGGTCGAAGCGCTATTGTGCGAGGCCGAGCGCAGCCAAGAGAAAGCACCGGCCGGGCAGCCGCGCTACGACTTCCTCAGTCTCCGACTCCGGCTGGGCCTTGAAAAGCCACAGACCGGGCCGAAGCTTTCATCCTGAGCTAGGCGGAGGAGCTCGCCGGTGTCGATGCGGAAGCTCCACCAGACCGAACCCTGACGACGTGGCCGGACGCGGCTCGATGGGAGCGGCAGGCGGGCTATTTACTGGCTGGCCACCCCCATCCCAGGACCATTCCCAGCTGGACGTAATCCGCATCCCCCTCCTCCCCGAAGAGGGTGATTTTGGTGCCCACCAGGAAACGGCCGTCGATGCCGATGTTGAAGCGCTGACCGATCCGCCAGAAGACGCCGCCGTGGAAGTAGGCTCCACCTGAGTCGTCATCCTCTTCGATGTCGCCGAGCGGGGCTTCGATGGTGTAGGCCGCTCCCACGGTCGCGAGTCCGCCTCCGATGTACGGGCGGGCCGGTCCTTTCGTCTCCCAGGTCTTGTTGACGCCGAAGTCCAACTCCGCGACGCTTCCGTACACATCGGAGGTTACGAAAAAGTCCTCCTCCGCCCCGACGGAAACCTGGATACCGGTCTCCAGATGGATGGGCCAGTCCTTCTTTCCAAAATCCACCGCCACTCCCACGACGGCCTGGCCGTTCACCGGCTCCCAGGTATCCTTGTCCAGTCCGCGGCCTCCCAGTACGAAGTTGGCGTTCCCGCCGGCCAGCGCGGGACCTGCAATCGAGGTCATCGCCACGGCAACCATCGTCCATCGGACGATTCGTTTCATGGGTCAATCTCCTTGGAGATCGGCAAATGTGCCGGCGTTGTGAAGTGGACTCGGATGCGGGCGAGCGGCGGGCGCTCAGCGCCCGACATAGACTGCGCCACTTTCCAGCGACGAGACGCCCGACCAGAACTTTCGCAGATCGGGAAATGCTTCCGGTGGAAAGAGCGTGCGTGCGAGCCGGATCTCGCACCTTGCCAGCACCTTGTCACCCTCGCGCCGGAAGGTGGTCTTGCCCTCCCAGCCCTCCCCTTGAAGAGTTTGAGGATCCGGCAGGGCCGAGTCGGCGGGCACGCCGGCAATGCTCGCATCGTACCGGAGGGTTCGCGGGAATTCGTAATCCACGCTGTCTTTGCGCTTGCCCAGAGAGATGCGCGGGAGGTCCCATGAAGCGCCCGGGAATAATGACAAGGTGGGCGCATGGCTCGAGGCGGCGCTCGCGCCGCGAGAGACCTTGACCTTCTCCACGAAGGCCCCATCAGCCGTTTCCATCTCGACGGCGTAGTCTGAGGTGCTGGCGTCGGGCCACAATTGTGCCCATCGTTGCTCCACGCTCCGGCGCCGCTCCAGGGAGTCCTGTCGGTGGGCCGCGCGAGCATCGGACGCAAACTCTCCATACAGCCTGCTTTCCTCCCGCAGCGTGAGAGCTCCGTCGGATTGCACCTCCACTTCGAAATGCCGCTCGAGGCGGTGGAAGGATGGCTCGGCTGGGGGGAGCGTGATGAGCTTCGCCTTCGACCCCGCAGAGAGCAGCGCTCTCTGGCCCGCCAGGCCAGCGGAGAGGGAGCCTACGGAAGTGAATTCGTCGGTAGTATCCAAGATAACCAGGTGACCCAGGTCCGGGGCGTCGAGCCTGGAGGGCGCGAACCTGGGCGGAAGTTCGGTCTCGGCCGGCAGCACCACGGCCACCACCAGGTGGTTGAACTGCCAGACCGGGATCTGGTCGGAGAGCGCTTCATGCCCTCCGAGATTCACTAGAACCGGATAGGAGCTGACACCCTCCGCGCTCAGCATGGCCTGGAGCATGGTCCCTTTGTCCTTGCAGTCGCCGTAAAGATTCGTCAGTGTTTCTGCCGCAGAACGTGGCTGGAATCCGCCAATCCCCAGCTCCACGGCAACGTACCGCACATGGTCCCGGACCCACGTGGCCACGGGCAGGATCGGATTGGCGGAAGCCGGGCTGCCGGCGGGAATTGCTTTGCGCGCAGCCAGCTCGATTTCCGGGGTGACCCGTCGGCGCTCCTGGGAGAGACCGTCGTACCATCGGGACACGGCCGCCCAATCGGGGAAAGCCGGGATTCCAACGCTCGACCCGGGAGGGGGCAGTAGATTGATGCCGAGAAGCGGCGCCGTTTCCTGCGGCACGGGCGCCATCTCCTCTTTCACCGGGGCAGGAAGATCGTTCAATTCCCACGCTCGAACCAGTCCGGACACGACCGGCTCCGGTCCCTTGGCACGCAGCCAGACCGGGCGTACGGTCCATCCCGGCGGTGTCTCGATTTCGAATCGGGCGCGCGCCACCGGAGCACCCTCGTAGAACAGCTCCACAAGATTGAGGAAGTAGGGTTTCTCTGTCGCCTCGAATTCGAAAAACACCAGGCTGCCCTTCTTAACTCCCTCCACGGGGATCGCCCTGACTTTGGAGCCGGCGAGGAAGGCATCCCCAACGGCAATGTCCACCGGCGTGGAACGACTCTTCCTGGCGCTGTCATCGGGGGGCAGATGCCAGGCCCGGGTGGCCGTGACCCTGGCGCTTTCATCGAAGGCATACCAACCCATACCGACGTCCTCGCTGTCGACGCTGAGGGCCTGGACGGCGATGCGCCGGCGGACGCGATACGTTCCATCCGGTTGGATGGCGTATCGAGTCTCGCTCAGGAGAAATCTGGAGGGGCTTGACGGCACTCCCGGTGGCACCTCGGGAGCGCCTGCGGCGATGGTAGCGGCCCATTCCGGGAGGCGCGCCGCCCAAGCGTCGACCATCGAAATCGGGCCAGCCGACAGGAGCAGCGCGGCACTCCACACCACGGCCCGGGTGAAGAGATTCACGGCGCTCCCGTCCGCTTGAAGGGGAGAGCCGTATCATCGGCCTTCGCCACGTCCATGAAGAACCGCTTTAGCGGCTCGTATTCTGTGGAGGGCACGACCAGCGCAGTCAGGGCGTAGAGGCGCTCCACGTGGTAACCCTCGGGAGTGATGCTGATGAAGAGGGCATACTTGCCGAAAGGGGACTCCACCTGAGCGACGGGGGGCACGCCGGAAGGAACGAATCCTTCGGGAGTCTTCACGTCCAGGTTAAGAGTCTCGATGCGAGGATAATCGAAGATGATCTTCTGGGTCCGCGTGGGTGCGGTGAATCGCGGAGTGGCTTCGGTGTAGGGGCCCATGAATCGGAATGAGTAGGTTCCCAATCCAGGATGGAGGCTGGTGTTCATGAGCGTCGCCTCGCATTCCAGGTGGTAGCTCGCCCTGAGGTCGTGCAGCTTCGGCGCCTCCGCGCGGGAAACCTCCAGATCTCCCGAAGCTCCGCAGTAACTGTCCAATTCCTTTTGTCGATCCTCGGGGCCGAGCCCTCGGAGCTTCCAGCGCCCGGTGAGGCCCTGCTGCCCGGCGCCGTCGATCGTCCAAGACATGAAGGCCGTGCCCTCTTCGAGGTTGAAGGAAATCGTAGCCTTGGTCTGGAGGATGTTTTTCTTCGGATCGGAGGGATGCAGGAGCACGACCCTGTACCCCGCAGGTGATGCCATGAAAGCCCTCGAGCCGGTGAGCCACCAGGGAATTTCTCCAAAGGGAAGCCCGGATCCCAAATCCACGAAGATCAAGTGATCGTCACCCTCCCCGGGAGCCCGCACGGCGACCAGCGTCCAGTCGAACTGCTCGAGGGACAGGAGCCTCGGATCGAAAAAGCGCTCGGTGCGGTCCGTTGCCAGCACCAGGTTCGCTTCCGCCCCCAGGGCGCGTGCCACTCCAAAAAACAGGTAATCCAACTGCCGGGCCGTTCCTTCCTTGGCGCTGATCAGGTCGACGGCTGTTTGCCAGGGAGGTGACTTCTCGTCCTCGTCAGAGGCATCGGCCTCCGCCTCCTCCGCCGTCCTTAGCGTCTTGTTCCTGAAATTAGCCGAGCACCAATCGTAGGCGGCCTTCAGTCGGATTTTCAGATCGGCTCCCGCCGGGAGGTTCATGGAGGCCACGAGCTGCTCGATCGGCTTCTGCTTCGTAAAGGTCTGGGCACGGCGGGTGAGTCGCTTGGATTCCAGGTCCCAGAAGTCCTCCGGCTTGTTGGATGTCCTTCGGTAAAAGAAGGTCACGGAAGCGTGGGATTCCTGCTCGGGAGGCATGCGGGGCTCGTCCAGCACACCCGGCAGATTGGCTGCCGTGATCAGGACCGAGCGCTGATCCTTCACGGGATGAATGGCAAGATTCTCCGCGTGGGAGAGAAGATAGTTGGCAGAGAGCCCCAGGCACGGGACCCAGCGGTAGCGAAATTCTATCACGGGCGAGGTCTGTTGAATGTCGACGCGCAGGGTGTTGTAGAAGCCACGCTCCTGGAACTGATAGCCGTAATCGATGACGGAGCCGGGAACGATACCGGGTAGAGAGGCCTTCATCACCGCCATCTGGTCCCCGCGCGTCCGGGCCAGCTCCTGCTGCTTCAGATCTCCTTGCTTGAGCTCCAGGACCGTCCCATCTGGAAGTATGGTCGTGCCCCACCATTTCTTCAGAATGCCATTCTCGGAATTGAAGGGAATCTCGATGTCTCCCAGGCTGCGCGCCTCATTGCTGAAAATCTTGGCTCGGATGTGACGAGAGACGTTGCTCTCCGTGCCGGTCGATTCATCGCGTAACGTCTCGTCCACAAGGAGGATTCCGTGTTGGGTGCCCAGGGCGGGATCGGGGGCCAGGGCTTTCTCCTCGGCTGACATGGCTTTGGCGCCGGGAACGATCTGGAGCTCGGTCTTTTCGGCGGCGTAGGACGCCGTCATCGCCGGCAAGGCCATTATCAGGAGAAGTGTTCCGGTGGATACACGCGAAGCGGGACGACAAGGTACCGATCGCATCAGATTTCTCCGGAGGGGTGCCGGGAAGTCTAGCACAAGCCGGTGATTCCGCTCATCCGGCCACGGAAGCCTGCCGTGGATCAAGGCGACTTTTCGAGGACGTGGAGCTTACCGGGCGCGAGCGAGGGGAACTTCTGGGTCTTCCCGTCGGGCCAGACTACTTCCACTTCGACCGGGGTTCCTCCGGCGCCACGGCCCCGGGGCGGCCCCAGGCCGAAGGTGAGGACCCGCTCGCTCTGCGAGGCGTAGGAAGACGAGGAGCGCAGCCACCGGGTCTCGGCCAGGGAGCCGGCCTTGAGCGTGACCCGTGCGCCGATGGCGTCGCGATTCGCAGCGCCGCCCGAGAGCTGGATGCGGATCCAGTCATTCCCGGTCTCCCCATCGTTGCGCAGCAGCACGGCTGCCCCGTTGTTGGTAGTCATGGCCACGTCCAGGTCACCGTCGCCGTCGAAATCGGCGTAGGCGGCTCCGCGGCCCACCCGGGGGACGCCCAGCGCTTCTCCGGACTCCCGGGTCACCGACTCGAAGCGTCCGCCTCCCACGCTCCAGAAGAGATGGGGCGGCTCGGCGTAAGTCACCGAAGGCTGCACCCGCTCGATGTCGGTTTCCACGTGGCCGTTCGCCACGAAAATGTCCCGGCGGGAATCCAGATCGTAATCGAAGAAGAAGCACCCGAAGGCAAGCGTCAGCAGGCTCGGCTGGCCGATGCCGGAGACCGGAGCCTCGTCCACGAATATTCCATTACCTGTGTTGTGGTACAGCGCCAGCATCTCATTGGCGAAATTGCCGATGAGGAGACTCTCCCGGCCTGAGCCATCGTAGTCGGCCGCGTCGATCCCCATGGCGCCCCGCGCCTTGCCATCCTCCCCAAACCCGATCCCCGAGCTGACGCCGATTTCTTCGAAGGTTCCGTCGCGCCGGTTGTGGTAAAGGAAATTAGGCTGGGTGTCGTTGGCCACCGCCAGATCGGGCCACCCGTCATCATCGTAATCGAACGCCACCACGCCCAGAGACTTGCCTGTCGGCTGATAAACACCGGCGCGGCGCGAGACATCCTCGAACGTGCCGTCGCCCCCGTTGCGGAACAGGCGGTTGGTGGCGCCGCGATACGATTCGGGTGTGCAATACGACTTGGTCACACCGTCGAGCGTGCAGAAGATGTCGGTGGATTCGCTCCATTCCACGTAATTGCAGGTGAATAGGTCCAGAAAACCGTCTCGATCGTAGTCCAGCCATGTGGCGGAAGAGCCGAAGGCCGGATCCGAGACTCCGGATCGAGCGGTGACGTCCTCGAATGTCCCGTCTCCCCGGTTGTGGAAGAGGTGGTCCGGTCCCAGGGCGTTCACGAAGAGGTCGACTTTCCCGTCGTTGTCGTAGTCGGCCGCGGCCACGCCGATGCCGTAGCTCTCCACGGCGAGTCCCGCCGTCCGGGTCACATCCTCGAAAGTACCGTCTCCCTTGTTTCGGTAAAGCGCCGGCAGGCTTTTTTTCTTGCGATGCCCCGGCCAGTCCATGCTATTGACGAAATAAAGATCCTGCCGGCCGTCCCCGTCGTAATCCAGAAACGCCACGCCCGATCCCATGGTTTCCGGCAGGTACTTGCGGCCGAAAGCGCCGCTGTTATGGACGAAGGAGATCCCGGCCTGTCGGGTCACGTCGGTGAAGACGACCTTGGGCGGAGCCAGTGCGGAATTGGTGTCGGAGGTTTTCTCGGTTTCGGCCGCTCTCTTGCATGCCGCGAGCATCACGAGCAGCACCAGGGCCAGCTTCCGCAGAGCTCTCATTCGGACGGCCGTTCCGGATCGATGCCGTGCTTGTGCAGGTAATATCCCAGATTGCGCTGGTCGATCCCCAGCAGCCG
>JAKEFJ010000108.1 GCA_022616665.1 Acidobacteriota bacterium | reverse complement strand
TGCGGCGGGTTTCGGCCCGCAGCGCTTCGCCGCTGAGGGGAGAAGCATAGAATTTCTCCAGTGCGGCGGACTGCTTGAGGTACGTGAGGACTTTCGTCTCCAGCAGCTCCTGTGGAACTGCCGTTTCGAAAGGCAGCGTCGCGCCGATCTGGTGCGCGTAGTAAACGCGCTCGATGCTCCGCTGCGCCGCGACCCGCTCCTGGAAGCTCAAGTCGCGGGCGGACGCGTCCCGGGGCAGCAGGCTCGTCGCCGCCAGGACGACCAGTGCTCGAATTGGTAAACGCCATCTCTTCATGGGTCTTCTGAAGACGTACGCTCATTCTTCTTTCTGTCAAGAAAGAAAAGAGTTCGTGGTGGATCGGTGTGCAAGGGGTTGCATCAGAAAAGATGCAGAGGATTGCACACTGCGTCTCAGAACTTCGATTCCGGTGAAGAGCTGTTCAGGGCATCCGAGTCTGAGAGTGAGATCTCCAGACGGTGGGGTCGGTTCGGGTCCCACGTGGAGAACCAGGCGGAGATTTACGACGACTCAGTATCTCAGCAGGTCCTCGAGGGCGGCATGGATGGTGGCGACCTGCGGGAGGATGACTTCCTCCAGGGTCGGCTGGTAGGCGCAGAAGGTGTCAGTGGCTCCCACGCGCCGTACCGGGCCGTCCAGGTAATCGAACAGCCGATCGGCAATGAGGGCCGCCAGCTCGGCGCCGAACCCGAAGCTCAGACAGTCCTCATGGACGACCAGGACCTTGCCCGTCTTGCGCACGGAGGCCTCGATGGCATCCCAGTCGAAGGGGGCGAGGCTGCGCAGGTCGAGAACCTCCACGCTCGCTCCCGTTTCTTCGCCGATCTTCCGCGCGGCGCGTGCCGATCGCTCCACGGTCGCGCCATAGGTGATCACGGTGAGATCCGTGCCCTCCATCACCAGCCTTGCCTTACCGAACGGGATCATAAAGTCCGGCCCCGGGTAGATCGACTTGTTGTAGGTCTGCCGGTACAGATGCTTGTGCTCGAGGAACAGCACCGGATCGTCGCAGCGGATGGCGGTGCGCAGCAGCCCGTTGGCATCCTCGGCGGTGGCGGGCATGACCACCCGCAGGCCCGGCGTGTGGGAGAAGAAGACCTCGCCAGACTGGCTGTGGTACGGCGCTCCGCCGCCCAAGTAGCCTCCCGACGCCACTCGTATCACCACGGGGCAGGCGAAGCCGTTGTTGGAGCGCCACCTGAGAATGGACAGCTCGTTGCGGATCTGCATGAACGCCGGCCAGATGTAATCCAGGAACTGAATCTCCACGACCGGCTTGAGCCCCCGCGTCGCCATCCCGATGGCGCGGCCCACGATGTTGGCCTCCGCCAGAGGAGAGTTGAAGACCCGATCCCGGCCATAGGTCCTCTGAAGATTGTGGGTGACCTTGAAGACTCCACCCTTGCCCTTCACCTCGCCCAGGTACTGATCCCGGCTGACGTCGGCCACATCTTCGCCGAAGATCACGATGCGCGGATCGCGCGCCATCTCGTCGCGCAGGCAGGCATTCAGCAAATCCACCATGGTCTTGGGGTCCCCCTCCGGTTTGGCCGGGGTGGAGAAGGCCTCGGAGGTCGGGTCCACCTGGGAGGAGTAGACATGATCATAGATGGTGTCGGGGGAGGGAAGCGGCTCCGACTTGGCCTGATCGGTGGCCTCGTTGACTTCCTGCTCGATCCCCTCGCGCATCCGGGCCAGGAACGCATCGTCCGCGATCCCCTCCTCCCGGAGGAATTTCTCGAATCGGGTGATGGGATCCTGCTTCGCCTCCTCCTGGCGCTCCTTTTCGGGCTTGTAGCTGCGCTCGTCGTCGGAGAGGGAGTGCGAATAAGGGCGCACCACGTGGGCCTGGATCAGCGCGGGCCCCTCGCGGCGACGGCGCATGTCCGCCACCGCATCCGATAGGACCCGGTAACACTCCAGGGGATCGCACCCGTCCAGCTCTTCGTAACGCAGGTTGGGCCAGTCCTTCACCAGAGCCTTGATGGTTCCGCCGGCGGTCTGCACCTCCACGGGAACCGAGATGGCGTACTTGTTGTCCTGGATCAGGAAGAGCATGGGGAGCTTGAGGTTGCAGGCGCTGTTGAGGGCCTCCCAGAACTCGCCCTCGCTGGTGGAGCCCTCCCCGCCCGAGACGTAGGTGATTTCATCGTTCTGGTGCTGCAGCTGGCGCTCGTGGCATTCCTTCACCGCGCCGATGTAGCGCCCCGCCTGCGAGCAGCCCACCGCCTGAAGGTACTGGGTTCCGGTGCAGGAGGACTTGGACACCACGTTCAGGCGCGGGTGGCCCCAGTGGGAAGGCATCTGCCGCCCGCCGGAGTTGGGATCGGCGGCGCTCCCCAGCGCCTCCATCTGAATCTCCTTGGGGGTCATTCCCAGCTGGAGCATGAGAGCCTGATCGCGATAGTAGGAATAGAACCAGTCGTGCCCGGGCTTCAGCACCATCCCCGCCGCGGTGAGCACCGCCTCGTGCCCCGCGCCGGCGATCTGGAAGAAGATCTGGTTCTGCCGCTTGAGCTGGATCTGCTTGTCGTCGATTCGCCGCGAGAGAATCATGTTTCGATAAATCGCCAGAAGCGTTGCCCGATCGAGGCCGATCTCCTTCACTTCCGAGCGGGCGCGGCTGGTCTTGTTCTTCATTCGATCTCCTTAGTCCTGAGTGACGCCGCCTACGGCTTCCTCGGGGCTGGGGGGATGGAGGTCGCGGCTCTTGAGGGCTTCCTCGGCCGCGGCATCGACTTCCCGGATGACGTCCAGTTCTATCTTCTCCAGCGTCGACGCGGGGATTTTACCATTCCTTCCCGAGTCTGTCCCGTGGGAGGTTAGGTAGGCCTCGAAACATCCGATAGGGTCCCGCTTTCCCCAGTGCGCGAAGTCTTCGGCAGGGAAGAGGCTGCGGGCCTCCTGCTCGTCATGGGTGGCGTGACC
>JAKEFJ010000107.1 GCA_022616665.1 Acidobacteriota bacterium | reverse complement strand
GTGCCGCCCAATGCGCCCCCGACCGCCGCTCCCCAGCAGTCGATCGTCGGACCGATGGGAGGCAATCCGTTCCTCTGGCTCCAGCTCACCGACTCCAAGGGTCGGCCGCTGACGAGCGAGGTCTTCCTGGGACGCTGCGACCAGGGTCAATTCAGCCCGACGGTGGATCTGCTGCTGCCAACCGAGGCTTTTGCTGACGTTTCGGCGGACAGTTGCAATGTGAGCTCCGGGCCGGTCATCAGCCTGGACGGGCAGCTGCAGACTGCTCCGATCCATGGGAGGGTGATCTTCCGGAACAGCAATGAGGTCGGGGTTGGCGGACCGAGACCGGCCGAGGCCGCCCTCGACGTGGTGATCATGGCCGCGGGTCCGGCGTTCCTGCTTCCCCAGGATTCGGCGCAGGCAGGGACCGGCGGGAACCCGCTGATCTCGACCCGGTATCTCTTGGGTACTGGCGTGGCGATCGGGATTGAGGAAAAGCTCGGACGCTGCTCGGCACTCGTGAACTAGGAGAGGGACAGGTGGCTGGCGGGGTGCAGCCTGCGGAGTCGCTCCGCCAGCCACCTGCATAGGAAGGCGGGGAATTCGAGGCGAGTGAGCCGGAGAATCCTGCTTGTCGAACATCAGCCGGATGTCGCGGAGGCGCTGCAAAGGCGGCTCGCGGAGGAGGGGTTCGCCGTGATCCCCGTCCGTGATGGATCGCAGACCCTGCCTTCGGCGGCCGCGACCCGTCCCGATGTCATTCTGCTCGAGCTCACCCTGCCTGAAATCGACGGGCTCGAGGTCTGCCGGCGGCTGCGCGCCGACCGGCGCACCTCCCACATACCGGTGATGCTCTTGAGTGAAGCGGTGGAGGAGCCCGTCAAGGTGCTTGGATTTGAGGTGGGAGCGAACGACTTCCTGGCGCGCCCCTTCGGGCTGGACGAATTCACGGCACGCGTGAAGTCGCTGATGCGCCGCGTGGGCGGCCCACGGAGGAGCGGGGTCCTTAGCGGGGGAAGCGTCGAGCTGGATCTCGACCGCTACCAGGTCTCCGTCGGAGGACACCCCGTCACGGTGACCGCCAGGCAGCTGGCTTTGTTGTGCGAGCTGATGAGCATGAGCGGGATCGCCTTGCGGCGAAGCTACCTGCACGAACGAATGAGCGCAGGCGGAAATGGAAAGGCGGATGGACAGCGGACGATCGATTCCCTCGTCGCCAGGCTGCGCAGCAAGCTCGGCTCGGAAGGGCGCCGCATCGTGACCGTCCGCGGGGTTGGATATCGTTTCGATACTTCCCGCCATGCGAAGCCCATGAAGGACTAGATCAGCCGGTCTTGCGAATCATCAGGAGGGCTTCGCGCACGTCGCCGCTGGGGGAATGGATGGGGTCGGCCCAGACGCGGGCTCGCTGAGGCATACCCGTGCCGGTCTCCAGGTCGATGAGCTTGGGATCCTGGCGGGTCTGAGTTTCGAAGGTGTCCCGGAGCAGCCCCGAGAAGTCCTCGTCCTGGAGCAGACCGGCGATCCGGGCGTCATCGGCCCCTTCGGGCTTCGAATCCAGAAGCTGCCGGGCCCGGCGGCTGGCAAACATCGGATGCAGTTGATCATCTACCAGGATGATCCCCGTCTCCAGATTCTCCACCAGCACCTGAAGACGCGCCTCGGCCCGCAGCATCCGCTCCGTTTTCAGCTCGTCGAACGTGCGCAGCTGCCGCAGCACGCGGTTCAGGTGCGAGGCGAGGTTTCCTACCTCGTCGCTTCCGGTTTCGAGCGTGGCAATGTCCAAATCTCCTCGCTCCGCCTGCTGCAGCACGTGAGTGATGCGCCGGAGGGATCGCACCACCCGGGAAGGGAGGAACAGCACCAGATAGATGCCCACCAGCCCCGTCAGGACGATGGTGGTGAGCAGGTTCCGGCGCGCCCGGTTGCTCAGGCTGACCACGTGGCTGCGGTGCTCCTCCACGTGGGCCACCGCACGGTCCTGGATTCCGTCGGCGATGGCTCCGATCTGATTCCGGATCCGGGACAGATCCTGGAGAATCCTGGCTCGATCGGGGTTCTCCTCCCGGGCCGTCTCCACCAGGGAAACCGCCAGCGATTCGGTATAGCGCCTCATCTCCTCGAACAGCCGCCTTCTCGCCTGCGGATCTTTCTCGGTGGAGGCCTGCATCCTGAGGGCCCTCATGCGGGTCTCCAGCTTCGCGAGGTCGTGCTCGAACTCGGAGAGCGACTCGGCCCCGCTGGAGGGACCGGCATACAGATCCGCCAGGCGTGTCAGGGTCAGGTTGTACTGGGAGGCCAGCTCAGGAAGCCGCTCGAAGCCGGTGGCCTCCCCTCCGAGGTGAGAGAGCCCTTGGATGGTGGTGCGGCGGATCTCCTCCATGGCGCGCCGGTTCTGCTCCAGGAAGCTCTCCTCCCGCAGCAGCACGTAGGCCACTTCCGTCCCCGTGGCAGCATCGAGGTTGGCGCGGATGGCTCGAGTGACTTCGATGATTCTGGCGTCCACCTGCGTGATCGAGACCACATCTTCCAGGATACCGTTGAGGTAGAAGAGGGCGAGCCCCGTCACCGGCATCAGGACGAGGAAGGAAAAGAAGATGCTGAGGGAGACCTTGCTCCTCAGCGAAAGGCGCCGCTCGATCGCCCTGGTTCGCTCGGGGATCTTGAAAAAGGAAGGTCCGCTGCGCGGGGGAATGTCAGTTCCCTCCAATGGGAACGAGGTGGTAGAGAACCATGGAGACCAGGCCCGAAGCGGGAATAGTCAGGATCCAGGCCCAGATGATCCGGTTCGCGACGCCCCAGCGCACCGAGGAGAGGCGATGCGTCGCCCCCACGCCCATGATGGCGCCGGTAATGGTGTGGGTCGTGCTCACAGGAATGCCCCAAAGCGCGGTTCCCAGCAGCGTCAATGCGCCCGCGGTCTCGGCGCAGAACCCTCCCACGGGCCGGAGCTTGGTGATCCTCTGCCCCATGGTCTTCACAATGCGCCAGCCGCCGAAGACGGTGCCCAGGGCGATCACGGCGTGGCACATCAGGATGACCTTGAACGGAACGTCGAACGTAGTCAGATAGCCTCCGACGAAGAGCAGAGAGGTGATGATCCCCATGGTCTTCTGGGCGTCGTTGGTGCCGTGGCCCAAACTGTAGAACGCCGCGGAAACCAGCTGGAGCTTCCTGAAAAGGCGGTCCACGCGATTGGGCGAAGCGCGCCGGAATATCCCGTAGACCGCCACCATGAGCGCGTATCCCACGGCCAGCCCAATCGCGGGCGCCAGGACGATGAAGCCCATGGTCTTGATCCAGCCGGCAGGGATGAGGGCCGTGAGGCCGATTTTCGCCACCGCCGCTCCGGCGTAGCCTCCGATGAGCGCGTGAGACGAGGAGGTGGGAAGCCCCCACCACCAGGTGAGGATGTCCCAGACGATGGCTCCCAGGAGGCCGGCCAGGATGACGCGGGTGTCCACCGCATCCATATGGATCATCCCGCTGCCGATGGTCTTCGCCACGGCGGTGCCGAATCCGAAGGCTGCGACGAAATTGAAGAAAGCGGCCCAGGCTACCGCCTGCATGGGCGAGAGCACCCGGGTCGTCACCACGGTGGCGATGGAGTTCGCCGCGTCATGGAAACCGTTCAGAAAATCGAAAAGCAGCGCCATGGCGATGACGAACAGGATGAGTCCGCTCATCAGGCGTTTTTCACGGTAATGGCTTCCAGCACGTTGGCCACGTCCTCGCACGTGTCCGTGGCCCGCTCGATGGACTCCAGGATCTCCTTGATTTTGATGAGTTGGATCGGATCCTTCTCCTCGCGAAAGAGCTTCCGGATGGCTTCCTGGAAGATGCGGTCCGCCTCGTTCTCCAGGCGGTGCACCTCGATGCAGCTTTCCAGAGTTCTGTCCTGCTTCGGGAGGCCTCTCACCGCCTTGGCAAGCTCCTGCGTCTGCAGGCGCAGCACGCGGGCCAGCTCCGGCGCGGCGGCGATTTTTTCGTGGTGGTCGAAAATGACCACCTTGTTGGCCGCGGCGTCGGCCAGGTCGATGATGTCGTCGATGGCGGAAGCCAGCTGGTGGATGTCCTCGCGATCCATGGGAGTGATGAAGGTGGAATTAAGCCGGGTGATGAGATCGTGGATCTGGGAATCTCCCAGGTGCTCCTTCCCCTTGATGGCGAAAGCCCGCTCCTGAAGGCGGTCAAAGCTCTCCATCATCTCCACCAGCAAGGC
>JAKEFJ010000011.1 GCA_022616665.1 Acidobacteriota bacterium | reverse complement strand
AGGCGCCGGGACAGCAGGACCAGCTGGAGGTTGATCGAGTTGAGGGGATTGCGCACTTCATGCGCCAGGCTGGAGGCCAGAGTTCCGACGGCCGCCAGACGCTCGGCCTTCATCATCCCGTACTGGGCGCGCTGCAGTCGAAGCAGTGCTTCCTGCGCGTCCTGATAGAGCCCCGCGTTCTCCATCGCCACCGCCGCGTGTCGAGCCAAGGCGTCGGCCAGCTCCACATCTCCTACGTCCCAATTCGAAGCGACGGCCCGGGTGGCCAGCAACAATCCCAGGATCCGCTGGTGGGCAATCAGCGGCACCACGAGGGCAGAGAGGACATTCCAGCGCTTCGCCAGCTCCGGGTTGGCCCTGGGATCCTCCGCGGCGTTGCTCACCACCACCGGCGCTCTGCCGCGAATCGCTTCCGGAAAGGACCGGGATTTCAGGACCTCGAAATCGGCGTGCTTGCCCACCTCCAATCCTTCCAGAGGTGGGCCCGAAAGGTAGGCGAGGGTCAAGGCGGCAGGAGACTCTCCGAGGAAGATGGCGCAGCGGTCCACCTGCAGCAGCCCGCGCGCGTACTCTCCCACCGCTGCCAGCACGCGCTCCCTCTCCAGGCTCCCGCCGATGGCGCGGACCAGCGAGCCCAAGGCCCGGCTTTCGGCGTCGCGCCGGGCTTCCGCCCGCGCGGCGCGGGCCTTGTCGATCGCCAGGCAGATTTGCCCGCCCACCGTCTCAAGGAACTGCAGCTCCTGCGACGAGAAGATCTGGCCGGCGCGGTTGGCGATGTTCAGCACCCCCTGGACGCCGCGCTCGAACTTCAGCGGGATGCAGGCGTGGCTCGTGCAGGTCTCTCCCTTGAGGAGGTCCGGCAGCCTGGGGCATTCCAGCGTGTTCCGCGCGACCCGGAGCTTTCCGGTTATGAACACGTCCTGACAGAGGCACAGACCAATCCCCGAGGTTCTCGCTTGCCCGACGAATGCCTCGGAAATCCCCTGGCAGGCTGCCAGCTCCAGCTTCCCCTCTTTGGATTCGCCCCAGAAAATCCAGCCGGAGCGCAGGCCCAGCTTCTCCAGCACCAGCTGGAGGGCGGTCTCGAGGATCTCGTGATCCTCCGCTTTCTCCTGGATCCGGGCCCCGAGCTCGCGCAGAGTCTCCAGCTCCACGTTTCTCCTGGCCAGAAGCTCTCCCTGCATCCGGCTCTCGTCGAGCTTGCGGGCCGTGCAAAGCGCCGCCGAGAGCGCCCTGGCCAAACTTCGGGCGAATTGCCTCGCCGAATCGTCCCATCTCTCCGGTCCCTCCAGCAGCAGCGCCCCGATGGCGCCCTCCGGACCTGGCAGGGGCATGGCCACGCGGAAAATCTCCCCCGAGCGGCGCGCCTCTTTGAGATCACCGGGAGCGGCCATGACCGCCCGTGCCAGCGACTCGGGAATTTCCTTGGCGCTTCTTCCCCGTGTGGCGACCCTTCGCAGCTCTCCGGCGGAGCCGTTCTCCAGGAACAGTGCTCCACGGGCCGCCTTCAACGCTCTCAGGGCGAGGTGCAGGCCCTGATCACAGATCTCGGCCTCCCCTGCCGGGGGCGCGGTCTGGCAGGCGAACTCACCCAGGAGGACGAGCCCATCGGACGAATCGAAAGCTGCCGGTGGCATGAGCCTCTAAGTCCCGTTCCGTCGGGTTCGCACGACCTCGACACTGCAGGGGGCATGGGTGACCAGCGCGTGACTGACGCTTCCCAGGAAGAGCCTCTCCAGACGCGTCCTTCCATGGGAGCCGACCACCACCAAATCGGCGGCCCAGTCGCGGATGGCCTCGAGCAGTGCGCCCTTGGGGGAGCCCTCCTTCAGTTCGTAGCTGACTTCAAGGTCCTCGCGCCCCTTGAACTTCGTCATCGCCTTCTGAATTCTCTGATAGGCCTCTTCTCTGAGGGAGTTTTCCACCCCCACGATGAGTGGGCCATAGAATTCGAAATTGGGGGGAGGCGTCCCCAGCGGCGGCTCCACCACGGATACCAAGCGGACATGGCTTCCCTTGGGCCAGGGGCGGGCGACCACTTCATCCACGGCCAGGTCGGAATCGGGAGAGGCATCGTAGGCTATTAGGATTTTCATAGGAACTCCCGGCGAGAAAAGTTTTCGCCTAATCCGACCGTTTCTCCCATCATAGCGCAATTATTTCGCATTCTATCGGGGATCACCCATCTGCAGACTGGGAATCAGGCTCGGGCTTTCCCAGATGCGGTGGCCCCATGCAAGGGGGCTGCCTTTCCGTCCAGGAGGGGAAGGTAGGATTCCTCCTCTTGCGCGAAGTGAAGCCGCAGGATCGCATCGAGGCCGTACAGGATCCTCCGGAAGTCGCCCAGGTCCTCCCCCGTCGGCCCTTCGGGAGGCAATTCCTCCAAAAGGCTCCCCAGCATCCGGACGCGATGCGCGATCTCCAGATGCGCTCGGCTCATGGTGGCGGTGGGATCCTTCCCGCCGATGATGCGAGCCACCACCGGATAGGCGGTCGCGTCCTCGGCGATCTCGTGGGGGAGCAGATCATTGGACAGGAAGCTGTAAACCCGGAGCAGCTCCGCGCGGATGGTGGCGGGGTCCAGGGTATCGAGTCGATCGGCGACCTCCCGGATTCTCCGGACCTCAGGCAGCAGCACCCGGTGTTCCGCCCTGAATCGAGCCGCCACCTCCTGATCCTCCTCATTCCCTCTTTTCCGGGAGAAGCCATCGCCCAGGGCCCGCAGAGCATTCAGGATGACGGCTGCGTCGATCCCCTCCTGCAGGAGCGCTCCCGCCACCGGCGGGAGCCAGCCCGCGGAGGCGAAGGCCATGGCCACGAGCGAAAGCCCCATCCCCGCCAGGATGCTCTGCAGCGCGATGGCCCTGGATCGTCGCGCGATGGCGATCCCCTCCTCCAGGCGATCCAGGCGGTCCATCATGAGCACGACATCGGCCGCCTCGGATGAGGCGGTGGCCCCCCTCGCGCCCATGGCCACCCCCACATGGGCCGCCGCCAGGGCCGGGGCGTCGTTGATGCCGTCGCCCACCATTACCGTCACTCCTTCCGATCTGGCCGAGATGACCCCCTCGGTTTTTTCCGCCGGAGTTCGCTCCGCCAGGACTCGATCCACTCCCAGTGCCGCTCCAACCAACTCGGCTACCTCGATGTGATCCCCCGTGAGGAGCCAGATTCTCCGGAATCCGATCCGTCGCAGGTTTCGCAGCGTTCTGGGAGCATCCGGCCGGATCAGATCCTCGAGAATGAGAGCGCCCGCCGGCGTACCGTCCAGCGACACCAGGACACTGGAAGTCCCCTCCAGCACCGCCCTGCGTCTCACGCGCCTCAAGGCCGCGGGGGGCGGGCGGCGCTCCAGCACCCAATCCGATTTCCCCAGAGCCACGCGTCGCCCATCCACCCATCCGCGTATCCCCTCTCCCAGCTCTTCGGTCGCGTCCAGGGGTCGGCTGAGAGGGAGCTTCCGCTCCCTGGCCTCCCTGAGGATCGGCTCCGCCAGGACATGCATCGATGCCTGCTCCAGGGAGGCTGCGAGTCGCAGAATCTCCATCTCGCTCTCGGCTCCGAAGCAGATCACGTCGGTGAGCACCGGCGCGCCGCCGGTGACCGTGCCGGTCTTGTCCAGAACCAGGATTTCGGCACGGGCCAGAGTTTCCAGCGCACCGCCTCCCTTGACGATGATGCCGCGGCCCGCGGCGCGGGAGATTCCGGAGACGAAGGCCACCGGGGCTGCCAGGATCAGGGGGCAGGGCGTGGCGACCACGAGGACAGCCAGGGCACGCACCGGATCTCCCGAGAGCCCCCAGGCCAGACCGGCCATACCCAGCGCGACGGGAAGGAAGAAGAGAGCGTAGCGATCCGCCAGGCGAACAAGGGGAGCTTTGGAAGCCTGCGCTTGCTCCACCAGCCGCACGATTCCCGCATAGGTACTCTCCGAGGCGGTGGCGGCGGCGCGCAGATTGAAGGGCGAGCCGGCGGCATTCAGCGTGCCGCTGCGTACCCGGTCACCGGCACGGCGCTCCACCGGGAGCGCCTCACCCGTGAGCGCCGATTCGTCGAGCAGCGCCGTGGAGCCTTCCACGCGGCCGTCCACCGGAACGATCTCTCCCGCCCGCACCAGCAGGAGATCTCCGGGCCTCACCTCTTCCACGCCTCGCTCGGCGAGATCCGTGTCCTCGTAACGGTGAACCCGGCGCGGGCTTCGGTCCAGCAACGCCTTCAGCTCTCGTCGGGCCCTGCCTTTGGCGAATTCCTCCAGGGCCTGTCCACCGGAGAGCATCAGGGCGACGACCGCTCCGGCGAGATATTCCCTAAGTGCCAGCGCGCCTCCCATGGCCAGAAGCGCGATGACGTCGACCCCCGCCCTGCCGGCGAAGAGGTCCCGAACCACCGAGAATGTGAGGGGCAGCAGCGCCGCCACCGTGGTTGCAGACCACACCCAGCCGGCCGCGGCGGGATTCCCCGCCAGGCTCAGGATGAGGCCTGCGCAGATGCCACCAAGAACCAGAGCCAGAAGCGTCCGATTCACCAGCTGGGATCTGTTTGCCATGGAGAGTCTTTCCGTGATTTCATCCCGTTTCAAGGTCCGTCTGGGTGTGCATACTCCGCGCCACACAGTCTTTAAGGCCAGACTCAGGAAGGAAGAGCGAAGAATATGCGCCAGCGTTGCCCCGTGAGGTCATTCTCCCACAGGAATGCGGGGATGGCCCTGGGTTTCTTCCGGCATGAAGGTTGCGAAGCCAATCAGTCCAGGAGGCGTGTTCATGAGTTCCACGCACAGGCAGGGTCATCTCTCGGGTCTGGTTTTGCTCGGAATACTATCGATTTCAGCCTCGCAGGGGGCCGAGGGTCCCTATACCTCGGCCGAGGAGTGCGCGAAATGCCATTCCTCCATCTACAAGTACTGGTCCGAGTCGACCCATGCGAAGGCGGTGCAGAGCGAACTGTTCCCCACCACGCTCGACCGCGCCCTGGCGCTTTCCAAGGATCAAACCCGCACCAAGCGCGAATGCGTTGGCTGTCACTCACCCACCACCCTGGTGACGGGTGACTTTGAGCTTCAGGAAGCCGTCTCCCGCCAAGGCGTCACCTGTGATTTCTGCCACACGGTGAAAGATGTGGAGCTGGAGCGGGACTGGTCACCCTTCGTGGCCGACCCCGGCCCCGTCAAGCGTGGGCCCTTCGCCTACATCAAGCCCTTCAAGGGGCATGACGCGGAGTATTCCGCCCTGCACCGCGCCTCGCCGCTGCTTTGCGCCGGCTGCCACGAGTTCAAGAACGGCAACGGCCTCCTGGTTCTTTCCACCTATTCCGAATGGAAGCTGAGCCAATACTCCGGCCGGGGCATCTCGTGCCAGGACTGCCACATGGCGCTGGTTCCCGGAACGAAGGTCAAAGAAGGATTGGAGCAGGACGACTCCAGTGTCCGTGTGGTGAATCTGCACCGGCTGGCGGGCGGCACTTCCGTGGGTCAGCTCAATCGGGGATTGGACCTGAGGTTCGAGTCGGTCTCCGCGACCGGCACCTCAGCCAGTGTCCGGATCATCGTCTCGAACTCAGGAGCAGGACATCGGATTCCCGGGGGACTGCCCACGAAGAGCCTGGTGCTGGTGGTGAGCGCCGTGGACCCTTCGGGAGTCGCAGGGAGGGCGCAGGAGCGCGTGTATCGGCGCGAGCTCAGAAACGCCAAGGGGTCGACGCTGAAGGACCTGGCTGAGATTTTCCTGAGCGCGAAATCGGTGGGAGAAGATACCCGGCTGAAGCCCTCGGAAACCCGCACGGAACGCTTTACCGTGCCACTGACCCAGGGCTCCCGCGCCGTGGTGGCTCGACTGGAATACCGGGATGCTTCGGCCCCGGGGACGCCGCCCAAGGTCTCGACCATCACTGAAGCCCGCTGGGAGCTGAAAAACCGCTAGGAATCTGATCCAAATCATAGCGGGGCGGTCCCTCTGAGGCTAGGTTTCATGAAACGAAATCATTTTGCAGGTGCCCTTGGTGGAAACCGACATCCGGCGTAATCCCGCACTGCTGAAGCTGGATCTCTATTGCCGCGGAATGCGGCTGGATGATTCATGCTATCTGATGGAAGACGGCGGCCGGCAGATCCTGCGCACACGGGCAGGACTCGGCTCGGGCCTCGAGCTGATCCTCCCCGGCGGTCTGTGGACCAACGTCCCCGTCACTGAGGGGTTTGCAGCCAGCTCTCCCTACGTTCTTCATCGCAAGCAGGGCCGCTATCTCCTGCGCCGCCATCGCGAGCGATCGCCGGTGTCGGGAGCCGCCCTTCATTCTGTGTCGCGGGGCGGCGATGCAGGCATCCCGGTTCGGCTCGCCCCGCGGCCCGGGTGGTACGAGCGCACCACTTCCAGCGGCAAGCCGATGACCCGGATCGGAACGCTGCAGGGGACGTACCTGGGCATTTACCAGGCCAAGGTCTGCGAATACTGGACCGAGAAACCCAAGGCCAACTGCAAATTCTGCTCGGTGGGACTCAATCTGGGAGTGGACGACGCCGGCGACAAGACGGTGGACGAGGTAATGGAGGTCGTCCGCGCAGCTCGCGAGGAATCGGACATCACCTACGTGGATTTCAACACCGGCCATTACGAAGGGGACACCTACCTCGACATCCTCGAGCCGTTCCTGCGCAGGGTGAAAGCCGAGACCGGACTTCTGGTGGGAGTGCAGACTCCTCCGCACCACGATCTGAAACGGTACGATGCCTTGCGCGAGATGGGAGTCAACCGGGCCTCGTTCTGTTTCGAGATCTTCAACGAAGAGATCTTCAAGAAGGTCTGCCCAGGCAAGGACCGGGAGTACGGCCTGACCCGCTACCGCAACGCTGTGGAGTATTGCGCGCGCCTTACCCAAAGGAAAGTCGGATGGGAGCCCTGGGTCTCGAACGGAGAGATCATCGCCGGGCTGGAGCCTCCCGATTCCTCCATGGCGGCGATCGACTGGATCACCTCCGTGGGCGCGATACCCACGGTTTGCGTCTTCCGTCCGCTCTCCGGAACCGACATGGAGGACTATCCGCTCCCAAAAACGGAGGAGCTGATCCCGGTCTTCCGGCGCCTGTATGAGGCCTGCATGAAGCACGACCTGCCGATCGGGGTCGCTCCCAACGTTCACGTCAGCCTGGTGCTGCTCCCGGAGGAGTGCCGGTACCTCACCGACAATCCCGGAAAATACTGGTGGAAGGAGCTTCGCCTGCGCGCCCTCTCGAAAGCCTTCTCGCTGCGCTTTCAGAGGCAAGTGAACAGGAGGATGCGCGCCTTCAAATCTGGCGAGTCGCAAGCAGATCTGGCATCGACCCTTGCGGGTCCCCAGCCCACGGCTCACCCCTAGCCGCTATCCCGCTCCAGCCTTTATGCTCGTGCAGCATCTGCGTTGCCTCGCAACGGATCAGAATTGCGAGCCGGTCGTTCGCGCGCGAAAAAAACCAATGGCTGCCTGGAAAAAGCGTCAATTATTTCGCGGGGCATCGGCATGCGAACTCCCCGACGGGAGCGCCGCACGCGCGCTTCCGCTCTCTCGATCCTCTTCCCTAAAATCGCCTCACCGAACCATTTGCTCGGGCTGCTCCGGTGAGGAAAGCCCTGAGGATTTCTGATCGCCATCCTCATGGCACACCCCTTGCTCAGCCTGAATTGCAGAAGCAGGCGCTGCTCAAGACACCAACTCGATAGGCTCGATGAAGTGAGCATTTCCTGGGCGCATAAGACAGTTGCGCCCAAGCAAGGAGGAGTTTGTGCCCGTTCGAGAGTCCATTCCGGTCTGGATCCGAAACCGAAGTTTCAAAGGGGGTTTGAAAATGAAAAGAGTACTGCTCGCATTGTCCGTGGCCGCGCTGCTCGCCGGCCTGTCGACCGTCCCGGCACCGGCCGAGAACGGCGACCAGATTCCGCTGTCGCCGACCGCCATCCCGCAGTTCGTGGACCCACTGCCCATCCCGACTATCGTGGACGGCACGCAGGGGGAGCTGACCCTGTCCATGTGCGAGTTCAAGGCCAACGTCCTGTCCACCGGGGCGTTCGCCCCCGGCGTGATGCCGGAGACCTGGGTGTGGGGCTACATTCCCGGCACCATGTGCCCCACCACGACGCAGCCGACCTACATCGGCCCGATCATCATCGCGCAGCGCGGCGTTCCGCTGAAGGCCACGTTCATCAACAACCTCGGCTACGCCTCCACGACCAACGTCCTGGCCTACAAGAACTCCACCGATCAGACGCTTCATTGGACCGATCCTCTGAACAAGGAGGCCAATGCCTGTAATCACGAGGCGATGATGAACATGGGGCAGCCGCCGACCGGGGAGTGCGCCGAGCACTATGCCGGCCCGGTTCCCGCGGTGGTGCACCTGCATGGCGGCGACGTGCCGCCCGAGCTGGACGGCGGCCCCGATGCCTGGTTCACCAGCGACGGGCTGTACCAGGGGCACGGCTACTACAGCTTCCCGGGCACCGGTGGCATGGGCTCCAACATGGCCGTGTACCGCTACCCGAACGAGCAGCAGCCGGCGCTGATCTGGTTCCACGATCATGCCCTGGGGGCGACCCGGCTGAACGTGTACGCGGGACTCGCCGGCGGATATCTCCTGACCGATCCGTCCGACACCTCGATTCCGGCCAACCTCCCCGGCCCCGTTCCCCTGGTCATCCAGGACCGGATGTTCGACAAGGACGGCCAGCTCTACTTCCCGGCTGGGGGGGACGAGATTCCCAATCCCGATCATCCCTTCTGGATCCCGGAGTTCACCGGTGACACGATCGCGGTAAACGGGCACACCTGGCCCTACCTCAACGTCGAGCCGAAGCGCTATCGCTTCCTGATCATCAACGGCTCCAATGCCCGCACCTACGAGCTGTTCCTGACCGACGCGGTGAACAAGGCGAAGGGGCCGGCTTTCTGGCAGATCGGAACGGATGGAGGCTTCCTGGATTATCCGGTCCTGATCGATCCCAGCGCGGCCGGTAACCAGCTGCAGAAGCTGCGCATCATGCCCGGTGAGCGCGCCGACATCATCGTCGATTTCGCCGGTCTGGCCCCCGGGACGACCCTGATGCTGCGCAACACCGCCAAGGCGCCCTTCCCGGCCGGCGAGACGGTGAAGGGAACGACGCTGGGCCGGATCCTGCAGCTGCGCGTCGTGGCGAGCACGGGTCCGGACACCAGCTACAACCCGGCTCTGGGCGGCGCCCTGCGCACTCCCATGGTGCGGCTCGTCGATCCCGTGGCGGGCACTCTCGCTCCCGGAGTGGTGGTCCAGAAGACGCGCCAGCTGACCCTGAACGAGGTGATGGGAATGCCCACGGAGGTCGGCGATGTCGAGTATGAGGGGGGTCCGCTGGAGGTGCTGGTCAACAACACCCTGTGGTCGGGGAAGGACCATGAAGGAAACATCCGCCCCGACTTCACACCGATCGACGTGGGCGGCATCGTCACGGGGTATTCGGAGCTGCCGCAGGAAGGTGAGACGGAAGT
>JAKEFJ010000106.1 GCA_022616665.1 Acidobacteriota bacterium | reverse complement strand
CGAAACCCAGTCGCTGGTTGGCCTCCACCGTGTCATACCCTTCCTCCTGGAGGGAATAGGCCCGAATCTTGTTCATCAAACCGATGCCTCTCCCTTCCTGGCGCAGATAAACCAGCACACCTGCACCCTTGCCATCGATGTAGCGGAGAGACTTCTCCAATTGGTCCCGACAGTCGCAGCGCAGTGAGCCCATCACATCGCCGGTGAGACACTCGGAGTGAAGCCGGACCGGCACATCCCGCTTCCCTTTGACTCTGCCCAGCCGAATGACCAGGTGCTCTTTCCCTTGCTGATTCTCCTGCACCGCTCGGACATGAAATCTGCCGAAGCGTGTCGGCAGGCTAGCCTCTGCGCTGAACTTCAACTCCGCCTCATTCCTTCCGGGACCGGGGTGCGCCGCCAGGCTCCGGCACTCGGCTTGCCCCCCTGTTCGACGATGCCTGATTATAACTTCTCTTCCTGGTTGCTTCCGGAGAACCGCTTCGGAGCCCATCCAGATTCCCGCCCCTGGAAACAAAAGGGCGCGGGAAGCGGGGATTTCGCCCCTCCTCCCGCGCCGGGAAGGTCAGCTCGCCGGGGAATCCCGGCGCCTATTCCACTTCCAGGATCATCTCCAGCTCGACGCAGGCGTTTAGAGGAAGCTCCGACACCCCCACCGCCAGTCGGGTGTGCTTTCCCCTCTCCCCGAACACCCGCGTCAGGACATCGGACGCGCCGTCCAGCACTTTGGCTGAATCGTAGAACCCCGGAGCGGATGCCACATAGCCGGTCATCCGGACCACACGGCGCACGCGATCCAGATCCTCGATGGCAGCCTTGGTCGCGGCCAGGCAGCTCAAGGCCGCCAGGCGTGCCGCATCCTGGGCCTGCTCTTCGGTCACCTCCCGGCCGACTTTACCGACGTATTTGAGCTTGCCATTCTCCTTCGGGAATTTTCCGGACAGGAAGAGGAGATTCCCCGCCCTCACCGAATTGACATACGATCCCAGCGGCTTGCCGACCTCCGGGAGTTTCCAACCCAGGGATTCCAGCGTTTTTTCCGCCTCTCCGGCCATCGTTCCAGCCTCCCAGAAACCTCGGAAGATCCTTCCGAACGCCCGGTCCGCGGATGGGAAATCCGAGGAAGTGGAGCGAATTCGAGGAGTCCGATTTGCGGTGTCATCTTATCACCGGGACCTTCAATTTCAAGGATTTTTTGGTCCCCGGCGAGCCTGGATGTTGCTGCGGAGCCTCTCGAGCCCTTATATTGACCCCCGGCGCTCAGGCCGAAAAAGGTGAACCCGCTGGCCCACCGTGTCGACCCATTGCGCTCCACCCTGAAAGTCGCCTTCCTGGCGACTCTCGCCGCTTCGTGCCTGCTCTCCTGCGCAATCCTTAAGAAACCCGACATGACCCGGACCGCTGGAATCGCCCAACTGCGAAAACCCCAGCACCCTCTGATCATCATCCCAGGATTTCTCGGCTCCAAGCTTCGCGATCCGAAGACCGGGAAGGTCCTCTGGGGGACCATGGGTAACGTCATCTCTCATGACTCGAGCTACCGTCTGGCCTGCCCCATCGGCACCAACGATGGCGGCGTGGCGCAGGAAAACCTGGAGGCCTTCGCCATCTATGACAGTCTCTGGGGCGTGGAGTATTACCGGAAAGTGCTGCGGATCCTGAGGCAAGCCGGCGGCTACCAGCTGGGAGATATCCAGAATCCCAAGCCCGGCGACAGTGCTTTCGTCTTCGTGTACGACTGGAGAAAGGACATCGTCGATTCCGCAATACGCCTGAGCGAAGCGATTGAGCACTTGAAGCTATCCATGGGCAACCCCGATGTCAAGTTCGATCTGCTGGCCCACAGCCAGGGTGGGCTGGTGGCCCGTTATTACGCGAAGTACGGCGCGCAGGACGTGCTCGAGCAGGAGCTCCCTCCGATCCCCACCGGGAACGGCGCACGCAACCTGAACAAGGTCATCCTGCTGGGAACGCCTAACCAGGGCACCTTGGAAGCCTTGAGGATCCTCCATCAGGGGCTCAAAAAGGTCTTCCGGCCCATGCCTCCCGCGGTCACCTTCACCATGCCTGCCTTGTACGAAATGCTCCCGCCGGCGGGAATACCCAGCTTCGCCGATCTGAACGGCAGTCCCGTCACTCTCGACCTCTACAACCCGGAGACCTGGATCGAAAACAAGCTGTCGGTGTTCGCCGACGGAGGCATGGAGCTGTACCGCAGGGAAATCCGGGCCACCGGCAGCAATGCCGGGAACGGGGCGGAATCCGACGCCCAGATTCTGGATTTCCTCACCCGCATGCTCCGCAGGGCGCAGCGATTCCAGGAGGCTCTGGCGGCGCCGGCCCCCGTGGCCCAGGATGTGGCCTTTCATGCTTTCGGAAGCGACTGCATCCCGACGCTCAAGACGGGTGTCGTTCTGGAGGAAAAGGGAGAGCGTGCTATTTACTTCGATCCAGGCAGCCACCGACGCGACGCCGTGGGAGATCGAATCGACAAGATACTCTATGGGCCCGGCGATGGCACGGTGCTGATGGAGAGCCTGCTGAACCTCCCCGAAATCTATGGGGAAACCCCTCCGGTTTCCGCCGGCACGAGAGTCAACCTCGCCTCAGCCTTCTTCATCTGCGAGAGCCACGGCCTGCTCCCCAACGACCCCATCTTCCAGAACAACCTTTTCTACCTGCTGCTCTACGAATCCGATCCCCTGACTCTGCCACGTCCCTCCGTGGCGGAGCGCACCGGATCGTGACGCGCGATCCGGGATTCTAAGGGCGGCCACCCACCTGGCGAGTGTTGTAGGTTTTTCGATACGTCCGGTGCGCGGCGTCGTCGGGGTAGCGCTCCCCTTCAGGGTAGGGATACGCCGACATCCCGTGGAACGGGAGCGGCTCCACGGTATCCGGGAAAGCGGTGTTGGGATCCATGTCCTTGCAGTAGCCGTTGGAATGGAAGAGAAAATCGCGCTTCCAGCCCTTGGGAAGATGGGGCAGCCCGGTGGCTTTGAATTTCAGGGTGATTTCCTCCCCTCTTCCGAATATCACGAATCGATCGTCCACCTCCGACAACAGCTCGGTGACTCCTCCGAAGCGGGTGTAGGCACCCGAGAGATTCTTGAACGGGAAGGTGCGATCCATGATTCCGTAGTCGTAAACGAGCGGCTTCCTGCCGTCCGGAGAATGTTCCCGCGGATACCCCCGGGCGTGGAGATCAGCGTAGGAGACTGGCAGCTTCGTGACCTTGGCATCGCTGTCCTTGTCCACCTCGGCAAGGAATATCTGGTCCCAGTAAACCCTCAGATTGGTGGTGATCCGGAAGCGAGAGTCGGTGAAGGGCCCGTGTTTGCGCAGATCGACCGTCATCATGCGCGGGAGCCCGGCCGGATAGCCCATGTCCTCTTCGAGGGTTTCCCACTCCCCCCCTTCCCCGACCGTCTCCAGCTTGGGTGAAATCGGCAGGATTCCCGCCTGGAACGCCGCCAGGTTGGTGGAGGAGTAGCCGTAATCCACCCAGCCGTACAGGAAGAGAACGAGGTTTTCTTTTCCCTTCAGAGCGCTGCCGAAATCCAGGGTCAGCGTATGGGTCTCGGCGTAACCGAGCAGCCGCTCCTCCACCTTGAACCGATCCGGGTAGGACCTGTCGATCTCGGTGAGGGTGGAAAGCACGTCCATGCCGCTGTCATCGGTCGCCCGCAAAGGCAGGATCGGTTTGCGAACCTGGAAGAGCTCATAAGGCGGCGGGCCGCTCCCTCCGAAGCGCTCGTTGGGATAGACGGACACCTCCGCCGGATGATCCACGACGTGCAGCTGCGCCTGGTCCAGATAGCTCACCTCTTCCAGATTCTCCACCACCTGGAGGACGTAGTATTCGCCCTTAGGGGCCAGCTGCTTGGCTTCGATCTTGATGTACTCGTCCGGATCGGGGGCGCCGTAGATGCCGGGGCGCATCAGAAAGCCGAGCCCGCCGGTCCCCAGGAAATCAGTGATGAAGCGGGTCCTTCCGCCGTCCCAGGCGAAAAGCAGCGGGCAGGAGGACCCCTTCCGGTCCAGCTCCGTGATGTCCAAGCTGCTCCTGGCGCTCACCTCCAGCTCCGATTGAAGCACCCCGCCCGGCCAGAGCAGTCTTACGAAATCCACCTGATCGCTGCGCCCCAGGCCAAACAGAAGTGAGGCGGGCTCCTGGGAGAGGTAGCCTCCTCCCAGCCTGACTTCGCGGCGCTGGAAGCGCGAGCCGGCATGCATCTCCACCTTGGTCCCGACCCCCTGCCGGTTGCTGTGCAGGCCCGTGAGCTTGACCTGAAGCCAGGAGTTCACGTTCCCCCCCTCATTGCGGAGCAGCAGTGGCGCGGCTCCATTGCGCCCCACGACCAGATCCGGATCGCCATCCCCGTCCAGATCCGCCGCCACCACCCCTCGGGCTCCCGACGCGTTGAGGGTTCCCAATCCCGCCTCGGAGGAGACATCCGAGAATTTCCCTGACCCCTCATTGCGGAAGAGGCGCAATCGTTCGCCCGCCACCAGCAGGTCCAGATCCGTGTCGTTGTCGAAATCCAGAGCCGCCGATCCCGGCGCCCCGGAGACGGGGGGGATCTCCGATCGGCTTTGGAACCCTCGCCCCTCCAGGTTTTGAAACCACCCGGAGACGGGGAGGTAGATATCGACCCAGCCGTCCCCATTCCAATCCGCCAGGGTGGCCCCGGATCCAGAGGCGAGCGCCTTGGGGGCATAGCTCTCGGGCATCGCGGTGAACGTGCCGATCCGATCATTTCTGAAAAAGGTCAACGGGCCCTTCATGGGTAGGACGACGAAGTCGACGTCGCGGTCGTCGTCCAGATCCGCGCAGGAAACTCCCAGCGCGAAGAACGGACGTACCGCCTTCTTGGATTCGGAGGACTCATGGAATTTGCCGTTGCCGTCGTTGACGAAGAAAAGCAGCGGCACCGGCTGCAGCTTTCCCTCGGAGGCGCTTCCCGGGCGGGCGACGAGAAGATCCAAATCTCCATCGTGATCCGCATCGGCCCAGGCCGCGCCCAGCGACGCCCCTTCCCCCGCCACTTGAGCCACCGCAGTGACGTCGCGATAGGTTCCGTCCCCTTGATTGTGATACAGCCGGCCGCCGCTGGAACCGCTGACGTAGAGATCGGGATGGGAGTCGTTGTCGTAATCTCCGAAGGCAGCTGCGCTTCCTCGCGCCCCTTCGAGGAGCGCCGTTCGAGTGGAGTCGATGAATCGACCCGTCCCGTCGTTGCGCAGCAGAACCGAGGGCGAAGCGGATTCGTATCCGTTGCAGCCGGGGATGAAAAGATCCACATCGCCGTCCGAGTCCTCGTCCTCTGCTGCGATTCCCGGGCCGAAGGAGCAGGCGCCGGCTTCGAGGGAAGCGGGCTTCCCGTCGCCGCCGTGGACAAATGTTATGCCGCTTTTCTCAGCAGGCACCGACGCGAAGCGTACGGCGGGTGATTTCCCGGCCGGCGACGGGACGCCGAAGGCGCTGTAGTCGGTAAGCGCGAACGAATACTTCCCCTGCTCCGAGTACTGCAGTCCCATAGTGACCCCGCTCCCGGTGGCGTTCAACTCCTTGAACTTCGCCATCTCCTGCTCCCCCTCCTGCTTCTTCCCCAGTGCCAGCAGGGAGGAGGCGAGGCGGAATCGGGCCGAGACATTCGCAGGCTGGACTTCCAGGGCCTTCCTCAGCGCCGCCACCGCCTCGGCGTTCTTGCCCTCGCGGGCGTAGAGGAGGCCCAGGTTGTACTGGGTATCGGGGTCCGAAGGATCCACCTCGAGGACTCGCTTGAACTGCTCCAGGGCCTTGGTCGAGTTTCCTTCCTGCTTGTAGACGAGGCCCTCTCCATAGTGGGCGTAGGGGTGGCGGGGAGATATCTCCAGCGCCTTTTGGAATTCCTGCAGGGCGCCTGGGCTGTCATGCAGGCTTGAGCGGGCTATTCCTAGATTGACGTGCCCTTCGGCCCAGAGAGGCACCAACGCCACGACCTTTTCGAACTCCTTGGCCGCATCCTGGTAGTGGAATCTTTCCAGGTGAGCGACGCCCAGGTTGTTATGGTGAAACACCTCCTCCAGGTCGGTCCCGGCCGGCACGACCGGCTTCACCACCCATGAGGTGCTTTTCTCTTCGGAGCGGCATCCCCAATTCGAAGCGCAAACCAGGAGGATGGCGAAACCCAGGACGTTTCGAGTTTTCGCGATCACCGGGTCGCTCCACGCCGCAGCACTCTTCCCGCCTGCTCTCCGGTGAGCTCCCCGTGAGAGACCGCCTGACATCCGCTGACGAACACCTGCTCGATTCCGTCGGGGTAGAGGCGGGGGTTGGCACAGGTGGCCCGCTCCCGGATCTTTTCGGGATCGAACACCACCAGATCGGCCATGGCCCCGTCCCGGATGACCCCGCGAGTCGAAAGTCCCAGCCTGTGCGCGGGCAACGAGGTCATCTTGCGGATCGCCTCCTCCAGGGAGAGCAGCCTGCGCTCCAGGACATACTGTCCCAGGACTCTCGGGTAGGCGCCGTAAGCGCCCGGATGGGGCGAGCCCTTGCCGATGTCCCAGGCGTCGCTGACCAGGGCGCGATCGGGGTGGGTCAGTAGAGGCAGCAAGGGCAGGTCCGTTTCGGCGTCTCCGGAAATTCCGAAAATCAGCTGAGTCACCACACCTCCCTCCTCCAGCATCAGGTCGGAGACCGCTTCAAACGGCTCCTTGCCGCGCAGGTCCGCCAGCTCCAGCAGGTTCTTCATGAGAACCCCCTGATTCGCGGCGCTGTTGACGTGACCGATGTGAATCCGATCCCAGCCCACCTCGCGCACCAGGTTCATGATCCAGCCGCCATGCTCCCACGGTGGCCAGGCGGGCACCGAGCTCCCCACCTCCCGCCTCATCCGGTCACGAAGCACTGGCTCTCGCAGTCGCTGCAGGAAAGCTTCGACGCCTCCTTCCAGGGCCCACGGGGGGTAAATGGCCAGCATGGTCGTGCAAACCCAGGTGTAGGGAATCACGTCCATGCTCAGCTCGACTCCCTCCCGCCTCGCCTCCTCTTCTCTCCGGATCACCCGCTCCACCAGTCGCCAGGCCTCGGGTCCCACCGACTCTTCGTGGGAGTGGTGCACCGGGCAGCCGCTGCGCCGACCGACCTCGATAATCTCTTCCACCGCCTCCAGACAGGTGCTGGCGCCGCTGCCCCGCTGGTGAAAGGCGGCGAATCCACCTCCCGCCCCAGCCCAGGCCGAAGTCCTCACCAGCTCGTCGGTGCGGGCGAACTGGCCCGGCGGATAGATGAGCCCGTAAGAAATCCCGAACGCCCCCTGTTCCATCGCACCCCGGATGAAGCGCTCCATCGCCGCATACTCATCGGCAGACGGAAGGTCCGGCTTCATACCCATGGCAGATACCCGCACGGCGCCGTGGGACACCAGAGCCGCCATGTTCAGCAGCGGCCGGCGTGCCTCGACCACCGCCAGGTATTCGGCGAAGGTGCGCCAAGACCATTCCACGCCATCCGGGGTGATGAAGCCATTCACCAGCTGAAGCAGGGGGAGGTTCTGAGGGGTGACAGGAGCGGGCCCGTATCCACAGTTCCCCACCAGCTCCGTGGTGATTCCCTGGCGAAGCCGGCCCCCCAGAAGCGATCGTTGACGTGCCGCGGGGAGCGTGAAGAGAAGATCGGAATGAGAGTGGAGATCGATGAATCCCGGCGATACGACCCGACCCGCTATCTCCAGCTCCCGATGGGCGGGGCCGACGATTCGCGGCGCCACCGCGGCGATGCGCTCCCCCTCGACGGCCACATCGGCCACGAAACGGGGCGCTCCGGTCCCGTCCACCACTTCCCCGCCGCGCAGGATTAGGTCGAACATTCTGCTGTCATGGCTTGGAAGGGCCCTCGCCCACCGCAGTCGCCTTGCCGCCCTCTTGCACCCGGTAGCTCCGGTCTCCTCGCAAAGCTCCCAGCGTTTCCTTCGTGCCGTCCGGCCAGAGGACTTGCACCTCGTCGGCCGCTTCGGCGGCCCCAAGACCGAAGGTGACCGGAAGCTCGCTCTGGGAGCAGTAGGAGGATCCGCTCTTCACCCGGCGCTTCTGGATCCGATCGCCGATTCGAACGGTGAAGACCGTACCGATGCCGCTTCGATTCGATCGGGTGCCCTCCGCCGTGAGGCGCAGGAAATGGTGCTTCCCTCCCGTGCCTGAATTCAAAAGCAGCCTCGGCCGACCATGATTCACGCCGATGACGATGTCCAAATCTCCGTCCCCATCCACGTCGGCGTAAGCTGCGCCGCGGCCCACCACGGGCTTTGCCAAAGCTTCACCGCTCTTCGTCCCCAGCTCCTGGAATCCCCCGTCCCCCAGGTTGCGGAAGAGCAGAGGCCGCTCCTCGTAGGAAACCTGCTCTTGGACCGCCTGAATCTCGTCCTCGACGTGCCCGTTCGCCACCAGGATGTCCTCGTATCCGTCCAAATCGTAGTCGAAGAAGAAGAGTCCGAACGCCAGGTAGAGCAGGCTTGCCTGGCCCAAGGTGGAGGTGGGGGCCTTGTCGATGAATACCTCTCCTGCATTGTGGTAAAGCGCCAGCATCTGATTGGAGAAGTTCCCGATGAGCAGGCTCTCCGGGCCGCGATTCAAATAGTCGGCGGAATCGATCCCCATGGCGCCACGGGCCACGCCGCTTTCGCTGTAGGCCATTCCCGTTTCCACCCCCACTTCCTGGAAGGTTCCATCGCCCCCGTTCTTGAACAGCAGGTTCGGCTGGGTGTCGTTGGCCACCGCCAGATCCGGCCACCCATCCAAGTTGTAGTCCAGCACGGCAACCCCCAGGGATTTCCCCTTCCCCTTGAGAATGCCGGCCGATTCCGACACGTCCGTGAAGCGGCCTTCCCCGTCATTGCGGTAGAGCCGGCTGGGCTCTCCCTGATACGACTCGGGAGTGCAGTAGCTTTTTCGTTTTCCGTCCAGTGTGCAGAAGAGGTCCGTTTCGGGACTCCACTTCACGTAGTTGCAGACGAAGAGATCGAGATCTCCGTCCCGGTCGTAATCCACAAACGCAGCACTGGTGCTCCATCCCGGATCCGCCGCCCCCGAGGAGGACGAAACGTCGGCAAAGGTCCCGTCTCCTCGGTTGAGGAAGAGGTGATTCGGGCCCAATCCGGTGAGGTAGAGGTCCACGTGCCCGTCGTTGTTCACGTCCCCGGCCGAGACTCCCATGCCGTAATACTCCAGATCCAATCCCGCCTGGCGGCTCACCTCATCGAAGTGCCCTTTCCCGTCGTTTCGATACAGCGCCTGCCGTGCCGGCCGTCCGGAAGACCCCCCAGACCAGGCGCGGCCATTCACCAGGAAAAGGTCCTGATCCCCGTCGTTGTCGTAATCCAGAAACGCCAGTCCCGAGCCCATCGTCTCAGGCAGCCATTTCTTGCCGAAGGCTCCGTTGACGTGCACGAAGTCCACGCCCGAGCGCTGGGCATCGTCCCGGAATTCCACGCTTATCCCCGGAGGAGCAGCCGACAGGGTGGGAGAAGGAGAGGATGGCTTCGAGGACGAGGAAGCAGTCGGGGGAAGGCTCTGGCCCGCGGGGCCGCAGGCCGTCAAGGCCAGCGCCGCCGCCAGTATCAGCGGTTTCCCCGAACTCTGCATTCGTCGCCTCAGGGAAAAAAATGAGAGGTCATGATAACAGAAAGAAATCGCCGGGAAAGGGTCGCGGGGGGGGAATCAGGGACGCTGGTCGCCCAAGTACCGGACCGTCTGCAAGTCTCGACGTCGCAGCTTCAAATTGAAATCACCCTGGGCGCAATGGGCGCAGCCGGAAAAGGTTCGATGTCGGGTCCGGTAGGCACAATCCAAGGTGTTGTACCAGATCTTGAAGCGCCAGCAATAGAAATCGGCATCCGGAGGACGGAACGAGCATTTCAGCATGTCCTCCGACACCCGTCCCCTCCGGGCTCCTTTTTCCTCGAAGCCCGGCTGAGGGGAAGTCGTTCGTACCAGCGCCAGATGCCTCATGGGACGGACATTCTAGCAAAGGCTCCCCGTGAAGCGAAAGGGGACGAGGGTATGTTAGGCTTACGACATCCAGAGGGAGGACTCATTCCATGAAGAAAGACGGGCTCCTTGCCTATTTCAAAGGACAGCAGGTTCCCTTGGCGGATGCCAAGGTCAGCGTCCTGACCCACGCTTTCCTTTATGGAACCGCGGTGTTCGAGGGGATCCGAGGCTATCGCTCCGCCGCGGGCGGCGACGTGTTGATATTCAGGCTGCGGGAGCACTATCAGCGGCTGGAGCGGAGCTGCCGCATTTTGGACATGCAGCCGACCCACGACGTGGACTCGCTCTGCCGCCTCACCGTGGAGCTAGTGCGGGCCAATCGCTTCCAGGAGGACATCTACATCCGGCCCATCGCCTACAAGTCGGCGGAGCGCATCGGAGTGCATCTGAGCGAGGAAACCGAAGTGGTGATCGTGACGGTCCCCTTCGGAAAGTACCTGGAGGACGAGAAGCCGATATCCCTGGGAGTCTCCAGTTGGCGGCGCACCGAAGACAACGCCATCCCCGGCCGGGCCAAGGTGAACGGCTCGTACGTCAATCTCGCCCTGGCTGCCTCCGAGGCGCGCGGCGCCGGATTTGATGAAGCGATCCTGTTGAATGAGGACGGGCACGTTTCCGAGGCGGCGGGAATGAACCTGTTCCTCGTCCGGGACGGACGGCTGATCACTCCCGGCGTGTCGGCCAACCTCCTGGAAGGGGTGACCCGGGATTCCATTCGCACGCTGGCGGTGGAGGAGCTGGGGGTGAAGGTGGAAGAGCGGCAGGTGGATCGCACCGAGCTCTACGTGGCCGATGAGGCATTCCTGGTGGGCACTGCCGCTCAGGTCGCGCCGGTGGGGTCCATCGATCGGCGTGTCCTGGGAGACGGGAAGCCCGGACCCATTACCGCACGGCTCAAGGATCTCTATGGCCGGGTGGTGCGGGGACAGGTCTCGAAGTACGCCTCCTGGAACACTCGCGTTGCCGGCTGAGGGCGAAGCTTCATCGCGCCGGCGATTCCCACCCTGGGCCGATTGCATTCTCTGGCTCGTGGCCGGTTGGCTCGCCATTTTCACCGCCTCCATCCTCGTGCTCGCTATCCTGAGAGCCCTGCCTCCTTCGCGCTCCTTGGAGTCCTTCCTGAGTTTTGTCCCCAATCTCCTGGGGATTTCGCTGGTCCTGGCCCTCGGGCTGTACGCGTCCCCCTCCCCCGGCGTCCAGGTCCTTTCGGTGCGTCGTCCCCCCTGGAGAGTCTTGCCCGCCGTGGCGCTGTCCACTCTGGGGCTGACGCTGCTGGCCGCGGAGCTGGACACCTACCTGGAGGAGTTGCTCCCACCTCCCGACTGGGTCCTTGAGATTTTCAGACGGGTGCTCGACTACCACACCGCGTTGGAGTTTTTCGGGGTTGTTTCCTTTTTGGTGGTGATCGCGCCGCTCACCGAGGAACTGCTTTTCCGGGGGTTGTTTCTGCATCGCCTCGCGGAAGGGTACGGCACTCGCGCGGGGGTGCTCGGCTCGGCCCTGTGCTTTGGAGTCTTCCACATCCTTCCTTGGCAGGTCGTTGGCGCCACGCTGGTGGGAATCTACCTGGGCTGGCTGGTGGTGAAGACTCGATCCGTCTTCGTCCCCATGTTCGCCCACGCATTGTTCAATCTCGTTCCCGTGGTGGCGACCGGGCTCGCATCCCGCAGCGCGATCCTCCGTCAGCTTGCCGCGGAGGTTCCCGCCGCCGACTCCCATCTTCCTCCTCACTGGCTCCTCCTGTCGACGCTCGCTTTCGCCTCCGGAATGCTCTGGATTCGTCGGATCTCGTCTCCCTCAGCCGGCGCGCCGAATTCCTGACGCGGCGCATTACCGAATGGAGAGTAGGCGTCAAGTTCCAGACGGCGGCAGGAGGCACCGATCGCGCGCATTCCTTGTCCAGCAAGCGTTTCCTGAGCTTCCCCGCGGTGATTCCCGTTGGCACCCCCTCTAGGCCGACGTATACTTACTGCACAAAATTCCTGCGGCTGGCGATCCTGGAAAGCCATTCATCGGGAGCCCATGGGCACGGAAGCAGCGCCAAGCAAGATACGCATCCTCATCGTCGACGACGATGCGGAGAGCCTGGAGCTCATCTGGCAGTGGCTCGCCTTGCAGGGCCACGATCTGTTGCTTGCCCGCTCGGGGCGAGAGGCTCTGGAGAAAATTCAAGGATCGCCTCCCGACCTGATCCTGCTGGATCTGAAGATTCCGCCTCCCGATGGATTGGAAGTGGCCAGGGTACTCAAACGGGACCCCGCCACCCGCACCATCCCGCTGATTGTCATGACCGTCCGGCGCGACGTCCAGAGTCGGGTGGAGTGCCTGCGCGTGGGAGTGGACGATTTCGTGACCAAGCCCTTTCACTGGGACGAGCTGGACGCCACCAT
>JAKEFJ010000105.1 GCA_022616665.1 Acidobacteriota bacterium | reverse complement strand
CTGGTCCGTGGTCATCGGCGAAGCGGCTGCCGGCCGGCGAATTTCCGTGGCAGGGTTGGCTGGGGCGAGGGAGGCGGGACGCTTAGGGCTGATTCCCGTGGGTGGCACAGATTTCGACGGGAGGATAACCGGCGTGTGTTCCAGTGGTATTTCTTCCAGCACTTCCAGGACCTCCTCCGGACTGTCCTCGGGAATCTCCTCCAACAGCGTACTCAGGTCGTCGGAAGGCGCACTCGTTGAGGTGACTCCAGGCGACAGTGGGCTGGGAGCAGGGTCCATTCCCAATTCATCTTCGAGATCGAGAATCTCCAAATCCTCCTTCCTCGGGTTGACCTCAATTCCACCCTTGAATGATGCGGGAAGTTCTCTGAAGCTACCCGCTTTCTCCTCGGCACCCAATCCGCCGAACGCCACGCCCGAACCCGCGGCGAGGGCACCTTCCTCCTCGACTGGATTATCCGATGCATATGCGGGGACTTCGGAGGCTCGCTGTACCGGGGAAACGATCGGCTTGGCCGCGAACGCGTCCTCCTTCTCAGCTTTTTCTGGTCCAGAAGCTCCCAGGTGGTACTTAACAGCCAGGTGATTGAGAACCAGCTTGGTGATCGCCTTCAGGGTATCTTCAACACCAATGCCGGTGGTCGCAACCGCCTCGTAAAAAGGAGCGTTGTGCCGGTTGATCAGGGTGTTCATCTCCTCCACCGAGGCGAGGTTGGGCAGGTCGCGTTTGTTGAACTGCATGACCAGCGGCATCTCGTCCAGCTTCAATCCGATCTCCAGGAGGTTCTCTTCCAGATTCTTGTAGCTCTCGATGTTGGATTCCATCATCTTCTGCTGCGAGTCGGCGACGAACACGAGCCCATCCGCCCCCTTGAGCACGAGCTTTCGAGTGGAATTGTAGAAAACCTGCCCCGGCACCGTGTAGAGTTGGACTCGAGTGCGCATGCCCCGAATGCGGCCCAGCTCGATGGGAAGAAAATCGAAGAAGAGGGTACGGTCGGTTTTTGTCGCCAGGGAGAGCATCTTTCCCTTTTTCACGTGAGAAGGAAGGCCGTCGTAGATGAATTGGAGATTCGTTGTCTTTCCGCAAAGCCCCGGGCCGTAGTACACGATCTTCGCGGTGAGCTCTTTGGTGGTGTAATTGAACAGGACCATGCAGACTCCCGAACGTCCTTAACCCCATAAACATAAGAGCCGGTGGACCCGGACGCAACCTGCACCGGCGCGCGCACGATATCACGCGCTCGCTCCAGGGGTCAATGTATTGAATTCTCTGCCTTTAGCTGCTGCGACCTACTACGTGCGCTGGCGAAACCTGAGGGCTACGGGAGCAAGCTGGAAACCAAGGGTCTCCTTGATCTGCCTGGCGAGGTAGCGGCGATAGGGGGTGTCGATCCGGGCGCCGTTCGTGAATACCACGAACGAGGGCGGAAACGTCCCAGTCTGAGTAATGTAGTAGAGTCGAGGGATTCGATCGAGCGCCGAGGGAGTTCGACGGCCAACCGCCTCCTCCAGGGCGGAGTTGAGCGCAGGCGTCGGGATCTTTCGCGAGCACTCCTCGGCAAGCCGATCCAGCAGGGCGAGCGCACTTTTCACACCGACCCCCTCCAGGGCAGACACGGCGACCATCGGCAGATCGGCTGAAAAGTGAAGCCGATCCCTGGTTCTCCGGATCGCCTCGTCGGGGTTCGGGGTGCCGAGCTTGTCTATCTTGTTCAGAACGACCAGTAGAGGTCGCCGGGTCCGCAGACAGACGCCGATCAGGGCCAGATCCTGGTGGGTGGCCGGCTCCGCAGCATCCAATACTGCCAGGACCATGTCGGCATCCTTAATCGCCGCCAGGGCCCGCGCCACTCCCTGCATTTCGACGGCTTCCCCTTCGGAGCGTGCCTTTCGACGCAGGCCGGCCGTGTCGATGATCTGGTACCGCCGGCTCCCGTGGGTGAATTCAGTCTTCACCGGATCGCGAGTGGTCCCCGGAACGCGGCTGACCACGGAGCGATCCTCGCCGCATATCCTGTTGAACAGAGTCGATTTTCCGACGTTGGGTCTTCCCACGATGGCAAGTCGGATGCGAGTCTCTTCCTTCTGAGGTCCGGGTTTGAGGTCGGCGGTTTCCACCGGGAGCAGCGAGCCAATCCGATCCAGAAGGAATCGGATGCCTCTCCCTTCCTCCGCCGAGACCGGAACCGGCTCCGGGAATCCCAAAGCAAAGAAATCAGAGAGATTTCCCTCCTGCCTTTCCACATCCACCTTGTTCACAACCAGGATTGTTTTTGCTCCTGAGCGCCGCAGGATGGGGGCCAAAGCCTGGTCCAGTGAGGTCATTCCCAATCTGCCATCCACCACGAACAGGAGGAGCTGCGCTTGCTCGATCCCCCTGAGCACTTGTTTTTGAACGGCGCGGGTCAATTCGTCCGGATCTCCCGGGACCAATCCTCCCGTATCGAGGATTCGATAACGACGCCCTCCCCACTCGCAAAACCCCTCAATGCGATCCGTGGTCACGCCGGGCCGGTCGTGCACAATGGAGCGGCTTCCCGTGAGACGGTTGAAAAGACGCGACTTTCCCACATTCGGGGCGCCGACGATGGCCACACGAGGCTCCGCTTCGGCCGCCAAGGACGGACGTTCCAGGTCCGATTCGCTGCGGGTCCTCACGAAAGTCACTCCAAGGCTTAGCGGAAGCTCCCGAACCCATTGCGTTGCTTGACAGGGATTTCGGTATTACCTAACATAGCAACAACTTAACGCGGCTCGCCGCGATTCCGAAGGGGAGGTGCGGGGGATGATCAAGACCGACATTATCAACAACGTCGCCAAGGCGGCTGACATCACCCGAATCAAGGCGGTCACCGCTGTGGAGGCCGTTCTCGATGCCATGAAGGAATCCATGAAACGCGGGGAGCGAATCGAGTTGCGGGGATTCGGCGTCTTTCAGGTCAAACCCCGCAAAAAGGGAATCGGCAGAAACCCCCGTACGGGCTACGAGGTGCGCATCCCCCCGGGCAAGACGATTCGATTCAAACCCGGCAAGAACTTGAGGAATCTCAAGTAACCTCGAGCCTTCGAGCAGCGGCTCCGCCCAGTTTTGCGCCCCGGATTTCCGCACACCGGCCGGCTTCCAGCGACACTTGGCAAAGCCGCATCCACACCAAAGCGAAATTATAGCATCGTAGGGAGCACTTTCTCTCGACCTTCTGAACCTCGCAACTATCTAATCCGGGATGATTTGTGCCTAGAGCCACACAATGAACCCCGCTGATTCTGCCGGGGATGAGCAGTTCCCATTGCCGCCTTCTCCCGCTGGCCGTGTCCGGCCGACGACCCACCGCCTGCCGCTGCATCTGATCCTCTTCCTGGCCACCCTGGGTACCACGATCGTGGCTGGAAGCCTGTTTCATGTGGATGACTCTCCCCCGTCGGATCAATGGCTGGACATCGCGCTGCATCCCGCCCGGTGGCTGCCGGGCATCCCCTATGCGTTGAGCGTCCTCACGATCCTTTTGGCCCACGAGCTGGGGCACTATTTCGTCTGCCGGTTCTATCAAATTCCGGTGAGCCTCCCGTATTTCCTGCCGGGTCTTCCCATCCTCGGTACTTTCGGTGCGTTCATTCGCATCCGCGGCTCGATTCCAAGCCGCAAGGCCCTCTTCGACGTGGGAATCGCCGGACCGTTGGCTGGCTTCGTGGTGGCGCTCCCGTTCATCCTTTACGGAATGAGCCGTTCCCGCATCGTATTACCATCCGAGGCCGGGGACACTGAGTTCCTCCTGGGATTCCCGCTTCTATTCCTCGGAATTCTCCGGTGGTTTTTTCCACACGTCCCCGAGGGGGCGGTTTTGAACCTGAGCCCCTATCTGTCGGCCGCATGGGTGGGAATGCTCGCCACTTCCCTGAACCTGCTCCCAGCCGGCCAGCTCGACGGTGGCCACATTTGCTACGCCATTTCCAAGAGATTCCATGCAAGGCTCTCTCGCGCTACCCTCGTAGGCGTCATTCTGCTCGGAGCGTTGCACCGAGCCTGGCTGGTGTGGGCGGTGGCGCTGCTTTTTCTTGGTGAGCGTCACCCGCCCCTGGTGGACGAATCCGAGCCTCTCTCCCCGGGAAGAAGGACGCTGGCCATTCTGGCGCTGGTGATATTCCTGCTCAGTTTCATGCCGGTTCCCATCGAACTGCTATCTTGATCCGGCTAGGGAATCAGAGGGCGCCATCGCCACTGAGCGCCGTCACTCGACACCTGTACCGCGCCGTCGAGATCGGTGCGCAGGACCTGCACCCCGCTCAGTCGCAGCCGCTCCAAAACTCTATGTGCGGGATGCCCCCAGGGATTGCCTTCTCCCACCGAGACGATCGCCAGACTGGGCCCTACGGCGGCCAGGAGGCGCTCGGAGGTGGAGGAAGCGCTCCCATGATGCGCCACCTTGAGCACCTGAGCGGAGAGAGGAAGGCTTGAGCGCAGCATCAGCGATTCTCCCTCCGATTCCACGTCGCCTGTGAGAAGGAGACTGCTTCGACGGTAGGTGATGCGCAGCACCAGCGAGTCATCATTAGCGACAGGTTGCTCCACACGATAACCTGCGGGAGGGTGAATCACTTCCAGGCAGGTCTCTCCAAAGCACTTGACGCTCCCACGAGTTGGGTGCCGTAGCGGTATATCCTCCTGGGCGGCGAGATCGGAAATCCGCCGGATCAGGGGCGATCGGGACGGGCTTCTCCCCAGCCAGATCTCCGCCGGAGGGAGCGCTTCGAAGATCGCTCGGAGCCCTCCCCCATGATCCTGATGACCGTGTGTGAGGACGGCAAGCTCGAGCCGGTTAACTCCCAGCGTCAGGAGGGCCGGAAGCACGACCCGCTCTCCGACGTCGAACTCGCTCGACGCAAACCCACCCCCATCCACCAGCACCCAGTGGCCGCCCGCAAGACCCAGCACCAGCGCATCCCCCTGACCTACGTCCAGGGCGGTGAGGGTCAGGGCGCCTTCGGGCAGCCACCTTGCAGGGGCGAAGCCGAAAAGCACGAGGCTCGCGACGATGGCCACACTAAGGATGTGGCGCTCTTTCTCCTTGGCTGCCTTCCCCAAAAACAGCCTTCCCGAGACCAGCGCCACAAACCCTCCCAACAGGGCGAACGATGGAGGAGCGACATGGAGAAACGCAGCAGGAAACTCAAGGGCCAGGGCGCACGCGCGCCCGAAAAGATCCAGGCATCCCATGAATAGCGCCCCGAGCGGCTCGTACGGGCAGGCGATCAGGAGAACCCCGCCGGCAAGGGAGAGCGTCAGAAATGGCCCGGCCAGGAGGTTCATGACGAGGGCCACTGGAGAAACCTGAAGGAATGTGCAAGCCATCACCGGCGTGGAGGCGATCCAGGCGCCCAGGGAAATGGCCAGCGGCTGGCCGACCAGCGGAATCGCTCGAAGTCTCGGCAACCAGGGAATTCTCCCTGCCAGAATCCCCAGGGTCGCCAGAAAGGAAAGTTGAAATCCGGGCTGGAAAAGGTGCAGCGGGCTGAGCGCCAGCAGCGCTAGTCCCGCGAGAGCCTGCGCGTTCCACGCGCTGACTCGGCGCCCTACCCATCTGCCGGCGGCCTGCGATGTTGCCGCAAGGGCACTGCGAAGTATGGGGTCCTCCCCTCCTGAAAGCAGGAGATAGAGGCCTCCGACGAGGAGCAGCAGCCCACCCTCCAGCCCCCCTCCCGCGGGCAGTCGACGGGCCATGCGACTCACCAGCGCCATGAGCAGGGCGAAATGAAGTCCCGAGATCGAGAGAATGTGATAGACGCCGGTCCTGCGCATGAGAGAGTCCAGCCTTTCCTCTCCTCCGTCTCTTGCCCCAAGGAGAATCGCACCCAGGAAGCGACGGGGTTCTTCGCCTTCCTTCCCCGGGAAGGCATTCGCCAGGCGGAGGAGCAGTCGCATTCGCAGCCGATGCGCAAGGACCAGGGCCTGGAAGCCGCCCGATCCCCGAAGTCGCGTGGCCAGTCTCCAGCTCTTCAGGCTGCCCAAGAGATGGACCCCATCCGCCTCGAGCGCAAGCCGGTAATCAAAGGCTCCGGGATTCTTGAAGTTCCTGGCGAGGCGAAGCCTCAGTGGCATTTCAAACCGATCCCCGTAGCGTGCCCGAAATCTTTCCTCGGGATCGCGCAGCGACACTCGCACCATCCCGTCGCTGGGATACCAGCTTCCGTGACGATTCCCCTCTTCCACACGGAGCAGGAATCGGACTCGCTCGCCTCGACGGACTGGATCGTCGGCGACCCAGCCTCTCACGATCATCGTGGCGGGAGGATCCAGGCTTAGGAGGGTGAAGGACTTGAGCAGAGGCGTGTCGAGAAATTGCCTATGGCGATGAGTTGCGCACCAGGCGCCGGCGCAGGCCCAGGCCAGAACTAGCCCCGCTGACATCGCCCGGGCCTGCAACGATGAGCCGGGTCCTCCCCGGGCTTTCATGAACAAAAACGCTGCTCCCCCGAGGAGAAACAGCGCAGCGCAACCGGCGGCGGGCAAAGGGACGAAGTGGGCCGCGCCGATGCCAGCCCCAAACGCCAGGGCGCTTCCGAAGGTAACTGTGAGAGTCGGGGAAATCGCGGCGGGCAACGAGGCGCTTCCGTGAGCGGCTCGGCTCTCCCGGGATGCAATGTAGCACGAGATCTAGAGTTGCATCAATCGTCGGCCAGCAGCGCGACTGCCGGGATTTGCCACTTCTGGCGAAGGTGATTCTCCTCGATGGATTTCAAGGTGATCCGATGGGCATCCTGGGTCATGCGTAGACCCCGCTCGGAGAGCATCTTCCGGGCCCGAGCCTGGAGATCGTCGCGCTCCGGGATGCTGAGGGCGCCGCGGGCGGAGTCCATGATCTCGGATTCAATCTGCTCAAGTCGCTCTTCGGCGGATGCAGGATTCCACTCAATCTTGCCCGCCAATCGCTTCAGTGCCTTGATTTCTGCGGAGCCGACGAGCAGGGAGCGCGCCAACCCCTCTTCCCCGCGCTCCCGCGCCAGCTCTCCAGCCAGGGCCAAACGGCGCGCCACACGTCCCAGGTGCAGCCCGATATCCCTGCGCAGCCGGGCGCCCTCCTCTTCCTCTCCGCGCCGTACGGCCACCAACTCCCGGTGCAGCCGGAATCGGCGCTGCACCTCGGAGCGGGCATAGGCCAGGGAGCTGATTTCCCCTGCAGCGTCGCCCCGCCGGGCCCTGGTCGCGAAGACTTCCTCCAGGGATTCCAAGATCAGAGCAAGGGGCACTCGCTCGTTCCACCAGCTGGCAATCAGGGCCCAATCCCTGGGCGAAAGCAGCAGAGAGGCTCCCCGCAGCGCACAGAATCGCTCCTCCACCGTGGCAAAGAAGCTCTTCTCCTCCTCGGAGGGAGCCGGCACGGATTCTCCCGTCGATGGGCTCACGCGTTCCTCTCGTGGAGAATTCTCAGCCCCGTGAGCGTCAAATCGGGATCGACCTCGTCCACGCATCCACTGAGATCTGGCTCCAGCAGAGGGCTCAGCCCGCCTGTGGCAATGACCGCGGGCGCCCCGCCCATTTCGGCGCGCATCCGGTCCAATATCCCGCGCACCATTCCAAGGTAACCGAACAGAATTCCCGATTGCATGCTGGCCACCGTGTTCTTGCCAATGGCCCGATCCGGGCGCTTGAGGTCGATTCGGGGAAGCTTGGCAGTGGCCTCATAAAGTGCTTGGGCGGAGATTTTCAGCCCGGGCGCGATGGCCCCCCCCAGGTATTCTCCTTTCCCGCTCACCGCGTCGAAAGTCGTGGCGGTCCCGAAATCAGCCACGATCACCGCCTGATGGAATCGCTGGAAAGCGGCGACTCCATTCACGATCCGATCCGCTCCCACTTCCAGAGGGTTGTCGACGAGCACCGGCATTCCGGTGCGAATACCGGGAGCTACGAACAGGGGCTCCACCGACAAGTATCGCCGCGCCACCTCCTGCACCACCGACTCCAGCGGCGGGACCACGCTGGCGACTGCCATGGCCTTCACTTCCTCAATCTGCAGGCCGCGCGCCGCAAAGAGGCTCCGGATGAGCACCCCGTATTCATCCGCCGTCCGGCTGCGATCGCTGGAAAGCGACCAACGGGCCAGGAGCCTTTCCCCTCGAAAGGCACCCAGGTCGGTGCCGGTGTTCCCAACATCCACGGCCAGCAGCATCGTCAGGCCCTCTTCACGTGGCGCACTTCCCCGAAGTGGAAAGCCACAGCAGCCGCGCCTCCCGTGTCCAGAAGAAGCTCTCCGGAGTCCCCCAGTCCGGCGAATCGACCCTGCCGGACACAATTCGCCGCGTCGACTTCGAGCTGGCTCCCCCGGCTGAAAACACAATGCTCTTCAAAGCGACGGAGCAACTCTCCCGGGCCCTTCGCTTGAAGTTCATCATATTCCTCCCCGCATTGCAGTAACAGGGCTTTGAGGATTCGCAGGCGATTCCAGGATCGGCCGCTGGCTAGCCGCAGCGAGGTGGCGGTTTGTCGAAGCGCCACGGGAAAATCCGACTCAACCTGATTCACATTCAGACCCAATCCCAACACCAACCCGCTGAGCTCTCCATCGCCTCGCGCTTCCGCCAGGATGCCGGCCAATTTCCTATCACCCAGCAGGAGGTCATTGGGCCATTTCAGCCCGACCTCGCGAAGGCCCGCGGTGCGCAGGGCGGCAGCGGTTCCCACCGCAAAAGCCAGCGAGACAAGAGGGAGCAGCCTGGCAGGGAGCATGGGACGCAGGACGAGGCTCGCGTAAATCCCCAGCCGGGGCGGAGAATCCCAGGTGCGTTCTCTGCGGCCCCTGCCGCGGGTCTGCTCCTCTGCCAATACCAACGATCCATCGGGTTCTCCCTGTTCCAAAAGTTCCAAAGCCTTGTCATTGGTGGACTGCAGGCTGTCGAAGCAAAGAACCCTGCTTCCCAGGCGATGACTCGCCAGCTCCCGCAGCAGGGCTGCCTGATTCCAACTGGGGTTCACTTCCCTGCTCCCTCGAGACGCAGGGAGAGATCCACCCAGCGCGAGGAGTGCGTGAGAGCGCCCAGGGAGATGCAATCCGGACGAACTGCGGCAAAGCGCCCCAACCCGCCCTGGGTGATCCCACCGGACAATTCCACGGGAATCCGGCCTCGGATCAGCTTGAGAGCCCGCCGGACTTGCTGCGGGGAGAGATTGTCCAGGAGTACGCTGTCGGCGCCTGCCTCCAGTGCCTCCTGCAGATCCGGCAGCGTGGATACCTCCACCTGAACCGGAAAGGACGGCTTTCGATGCTTGCTCCGTCGCGCACGCTCCACGCAAGCCTTGACTCCCCCGGCGATCCGCCAATGGTTGTGCTTGATGAGAATCCCGTCGTTGAGGCCGAAGCGGTGGTTCCGGCCCCCGGCCAATCGGACCGCGTATTTCTCGATTTCTCTCAAGCCAGGGTGGGTCTTGCGAGTGTCACGCACGCTGCAGCGGCCCCTGGCTTCGGCCACGCACTTTGCCGTGTAGGTGGCGATTCCGGAGAGATGCTGAAGGAAATTGAGCGCCGTTCGCTCACCCGTCAGAATCGAAGCGGCCCGCCCCCGGATTCGAGCCACCGGTGTCCCTCGCCCCACGCGGCTTCCCTCGGCGCGCAACGGCTCGAAGCGCAGCGTGGGGTCCACTTGCCGAAAGACCTCCCGGGCCAAGGGCAATCCGGCCAGGAGCAGGGGCTCCTTGGCTCGAATGGTCCCCAGTCCGAGACGGCCGGAGGGGACGACGCATCGGGTGGTTACGTCGCCGGAGCCTACGTCTTCTCTGAGAGCTTGGCGAACCAGGCTTGCCATCGAGGGAAGGGTCGCTCGCATGGATGGGTGCGCTCCCTGGGGATTATTCCGGCCCGGAGGAGAGTCCCGCCAGCGGAAGCTCCGACGCCGCGCGCGACAGCTTTTCGATCCTTTCGCGCAGCTCCCGGCTGGCCTCGCGGACCTTTGCTACGACATCCTGGGGAGCACGGCCGGTAAAGGACTCATTGGCCAGCTTGGCCTCCAGACCTGCCAGCTCCTTCTGCGCCTTTTCCATCTCCCGTTCCAGGCGTCGCCTCTCTTCATGGGGATCCTGGACGCCTGCGAGCGGCAGGGCCATCTCCAGCCCTGGAATCACGCCGCGAGCCGCCGCCAGATCTCCCGGTATCTCGGCCACGAAACGGAAAGCAGAGAGGCGGGCCAGGGTGCACAGTGTTGCGGCGTGGGACTCGACGATCCGACGGGGGCGGGACAGATCCGTGTGAAACAAGGCCTCCAGCTTCAGCCCGGCAGGCAGGTTGCTCTCGGCGCGAAGGTTTCGCAGCTTGGTCACCGCGGCTATCAGGAATCCCACCTCCTTTTCCGCGTCGGAATCCTCCTCTTCTTCGCGATAATGGGGATAGTCGACCAGGACCAGCGTCTCCCCCTCATGGGGGAGACGCTGCCAGATTTCCTCGGTGAGGAAGGGCATGAAAGGATGCAAAAGCCGCAAGGCCCGGTCCAGGACTCGCAGCAGAATGGCGCGACTGCGACGCCCCTCCAGCGTGTCCCGTGCATCTCCTATCAAAGAGGGCTTCACCATCTCGATGTACCAGTCGCAGAACTCATGCCACACAAAGTGGTACAGCGTGGAAGCCGCTTCGTCGTAACGGAACTGCTCCAGCGCCTGATCCACCTCGCGACTCACGGCATTGACCCGGCTGATAATCCACCGATCGGTGATCGAGAGGTTCGCCGAGGAGGCGCGAAATTCCGGCTTGGTCGCCTCGGTGCCCTCCGGAAGGTTCAGCAAGACGAAGCGCGCCGCGTTCCAGATCTTCGTCCCGAAGGCCTGGTAACCCTCCACACGCTTCAAATCCAACACGGTGTCCGCCCCCGGGGAGGCCATCGCCGCCAAGGTGAAGCGCAAGGCGTCGGTCCCGAAGCGATCCATCAAATCCAGCGGATCCACGGTGTTGCCTCGGGTCTTGCTCATCTTTCGGCCCTTCTCGTCCCGAACCAGTCCGTTGAAGTAGACCTGTTCAAAGGGTGGTCTTCCCATGAACTTGAGGCCCATCATGATCATCCGGGCCACCCAGAAAAAGAGAATGTCATAGGCGGTGACCAGGACGGAGTTTGGGTAATAGCGCGCCAGATCCGGAGTCTGCTCGGGCCACCCCAGCGTCGAGAAGGGCCACAGCGCGGAACTGAACCAGGTGTCCAGTACATCAGGATCCTGGACGAGGCTCGCTTGTCCACAGGAGGGACAGGATGCGGGGTCCTGGCGCGCAACGATTAAGCGGCCGCACGAGGCGCAGGTCCAGGCCGGGATCCGGTGCCCCCACCAGAGCTGACGGGAAATGCACCAGTCGTGGATATTGCGCATCCACTCGAAATAGTCGTTCTTGCGATTATCTGGAATGAAGCGGATACGGGAATCCTCCACCGCTGCGAGAGCCTCACGCGCCAAAGGCACCATGCGCACGAACCATTGATCGGAAAGCATGGGCTCCACCACGGTGTCGCAGCGGTGACAGCGCCCAACGGCGTGGGGATGATCCTCGACCTTGGCAAGAATCCCGGCGGCCGACAGATCGGTCACAAGTTTCTTCCGGCACGCGTATCGATCCATCCCTGCGTAGGGGCCGGCCTCGGGTGTGGTACGCGCCGACTCATCCAAGATGACCACCGCCGGAAGGTTGTGGCGCCGGGCCATGGCGAAGTCGTTGGGATCGTGGGCCGGCGTCACTTTGACCGCTCCCGTTCCAAACGTCCGGTCCACTGCTTCATCCGCGATGATCGGAATCTCACGCTGCAGAATCGGCAGGATCACGGTCTTCCCGACGAGCCCTCGATAGCGCTCGTCTGCGGGGTGAATCGCGACGGCCGTGTCCCCCAGCATGGTCTCCGGCCGGGTGGTGGCAACCGTGATGTGCTGCGCGGTCCCCTTTACCGGATAGTTCAGGTGATAAAGCTTGCCGGCAACCTCCCGATGGACCACTTCAAGATCGGACAGCGCCGTCCGGCATTGCGGGCACCAGTTCACGATGGCCTTGTCGCGATAGATCAGGCCCTCCTCGAACAGCCGAACGAAAACCTCCCGGACCGCCTGGGACAGGCCGTCATCCAGCGTGAAGCGCAGGCGCGACCAATCGCAGGAGGCCCCCAGCCGTTGCAGCTGCTCCACGATGGCGTCTCCATGCTCTGCTTTCCACGCCCAGACCCTTTCAAGGAACGCCTCGCGGCCCAGGGCGTGACGGCTCTTTCCCTCCTTCTGCAGCTCCCGTTCCACCACCATTTGCGTGGCTATTCCGGCATGATCGGTGCCGGGAAGCCAGAGCGTGTCCCGCCCCTGCATTCGACGCCATCGGATGAGTATGTCCTGGAGGGTCGCGTTGAGGGCATGCCCCGCATGGAGCCGCCCGGTAATGTTGGGAGGGGGAATGACAATGCAGTACGGAACTTTCCCGCTTTCCGGCTTGGCCGTGAAGCTACCCGACTTCAGCCAGAACTCGCGCCAGCGCTTCTCCACGGCACCTGGATCAAATCGTTTGGGGACCTCCATGGGCTCGACTCCTTGGGCAATGGGGGAACCTGCCGGTGAGCGATGGCGCACCCCTTCCCTAAAAATGCAGAACAGGCCCGAGGGACCGTTGGCTGAGGGCTGTCCAGAGGGGAGAGAGTTTAACCTTCCCGGGTGATCTTCTCTTCCAGCTCCCGGATCCGCTGGCGGATGAGATTCTCAGCGATTTCCGGAATCACTTCCCAGGCGATGTCGCGAACCACGCGGTCGGAGAGACGCTCGACCACCCGGGAGGCGATGCGATCCAGCTGCTCCGCAGTGAACTCCGTGCCCCCCACACCGGGGACGGCATCGGCGGAAGTCGGGGCGGACGCCGCTGAGAATTCGGCGGCGATCTCATTTCTCAAGGTCAAGCCAGCGGTGCTTGCGGTGAACTTCTCAAGGGGCGTGGACAGCTCCTGAGGACGGGCCTCCACCTCCAGAAAAGGCGGATTGTCGGGCGCCGAAGCCAGACCGCTGGCGAGCTCGTCCCAGGTCTCGATCATCGGATCGCCCCCCGGGGTGGCACCCGTGGGAGTGCTTGTGTGTTGAGGCTCCCCTTCGTATCCGCTGTCTGCCCGACTCTCCCCGACCGCCGGAGAGCGGGAAGGTACCTGGAAATCATCATAGCGATCCGGCACGATGTCTTCCAGGCTAACTTCAGTCTCCTGCTCATACACCGGGGCGGCCGATTCGTGAACCTCCGCGCGGAGCGGGACCTCCCGGGATTCCCCTTCCTCTCCCTTCTCGCTGATGGGATCCTCGTGAGTGGCGGGGAGCGCCGATGCGATCAGCTCTTCGACGCGAGAGATAAGCACCTGTGACTCGAACGGCTTCGTCAGATGGCCGTCGGCACCGGCGGCCTCGGCACGCTTTCGGTCAAACGGCTCGAATGTGCCGGTCAGCAGCAGGACCGGGATGCGCGAGGTCTGTGGATCCAGTTTCATCTTTTCGCAAACTTCATAGCCGCTGGCCTCAGGCATGATGACGTCCAGCAGAGCAATGTCGGGTCTCACTTCCTGGATCTTCCGCAAGGCCTGCGTTCCGTTGCCCACGGCGAAGACCTGATAATCGCCTTCGGAGAAGGTCAGCTCAACTACCTTCTGGATAGTGATGCTGTCGTCTGCGAGGAGGATCTTTTTCGGCATGAAGTCCCCGGGCCGGAAGGCCGCCGCTCCTCTGGAAGCCCTTCCGGGGGAGCCGACCCTTCGTCTTGAGCCCGCTCAACTTAGCAGAATGGATTCGAAAGTGTCAAGAAGCGGCCGCGACATGGAACCGGCTATCGGCGGGTTGCCTTGCGCCGCCCGGGCGTGCCCCGCCGGGCAGCGGAAGGAGGGCGACGGAGCTTCGCGGCCCGGGAGGCCGATCCTTCGTTTCGAGGTCGGATATGGGACTTCACCCAATTTATGACATCCTGGGTCGAGGTGCCGGGAGTGAATACCGCCTTCACGCCGGCTTTTCGGAGACGAGGTATGTCCTCCTCGGGAATGATCCCTCCGCCGAAAACCGGCACCGCAACGCCGGCCTTTTTCAGCAATTCGATGACGCGGGGGAACAGCGTGTTATGAGCGCCGCTGAGAATGCTCAGGGACACCGCGTCGACGTCTTCCTGGAGCGCGGTGGCGACCACCATCTCGGGCGTCTGGTGCAACCCGGTATAAATCACTTCAAACCCGGCATCCCTCAGCGCCCGGGCGATGATCTTCGCGCCTCGATCGTGACCGTCGAGGCCAACCTTGCCCACCAGCAGGCGAAGCCGGGTACCCGTCGCGGAATTTACCGACATGCCCATCGCCTCAAAAGTAGGTCTTCTCTTCGCGATATTCGCCAAAGGGCGCTTTCAAGGCGGAGCAGATCTCTCCCACCGAAGCGTAGGCTTCGACCGCCCTCACCATGGCCGGCATGAGATTCTCGCCCTCATTGGCGCAGCGCACCAATTCTTCCACGGCCCGTCGGTGAGCGAGCGGATCTCTCCGCTTTCGCACTTGCTTCAAGTGGCGGATCTGGGTGGGCTCCACGGAAGCGGGAATCTTGAGGACATCGATGCGGGCGCCCCCCCCCTCGCGATAGCGGTTGACCCCCACCATGACCTTTTCTTCCCGCTCCAGCTGCTGCTGGTAGCGGAAGGAGGCCTCGGCGATTTCGCGCTGCGGAAATCCCTGCTCGATGGCGGGCACGATTCCTCCCATCCGATCGACGGCAGCGATGAGCGACAGGGCCTCCCGTTCCAGGGTATCGGTGAGCGACTCGACAAAATACGATCCGCCCAACGGGTCGATGGTGGAGGCAACTCCCGATTCCTCGGCCAGAATCTGCTGCGTGCGCAATGCGATGGTCACTGCCTGCTCAGTAGGAAGCCCCAGGGTCTCGTCCATGGAGTTCGTGTGAAGCGACTGGGTCCCCCCCAATACGGCGGAAAGGGCCTGCAGCGCCACCCGGACAATGTTGTTGTGTGGCTGCTGCGCCGTGAGGGAGCAGCCTGCCGTCTGCGCGTGCGTGCGCAGCATCCAGGAGCGTGGATCCTTGGCGCGAAATCGATCCCGCATCACCTTGGCCCAGATTCTCCTGGCGGCCCGAAATTTCGCGATCTCCTCGAAAAAGTCCGAATGGGCGTTGAAGAAGAACGATAGCCGAGGCGCGAAGTCATCCACGTCCTGCCCGGCTTCCACGCATGCCTGGACATAGCCGATGCCGTCCGCCAGGGTAAACGCCAGCTCCTGGGCCGCCGTAGAGCCCGCCTCGCGAATGTGATAACCGCTGATCGAAACCGAGTTCCAGAGCGGCACCTTCCGGGTGCAGAAGGCAATCATGTCCACAATGATCCGCAGGGACGGCCGGGGCGGAAAGATCCACTCCTTCTGCGCGATGTATTCCTTCAGGATGTCGTTCTGAATGGTGCCGCGCACCTGGGGCCAGGGTACGCCCTGCCTGCGTGCCACCGCCAGGTACATGGCCAGCAGCACCGCCGCGGGAGCGTTGATGGTCATGGAGGTTGAAACCTCGCCCAAGGGAATCTCATGGAAAAGGGTCTCCATGTCGGCGAGGGTATCGATGGCTACCCCTTCACGGCCTACTTCACCCGCCGATCTGGGGTCGTCCGAATCGAGCCCCATGAGCGTGGGCATGTCAAAGGCAACGGAGAGACCCGTTTGCCCATGATCCAGGAGGTACCGGTAGCGCCGATTGGTGTCCCGCGCGGTGCCGAATCCGGAAAACTGCCGCATGGTCCATAGCCGCCCCCGGTACATGGTCGGGTGCGGCCCCCGGGTGAACGGGTACTCTCCGGGAAGTCCGAGCTTCTCGTCAGGAATCCAGCTCTCCAAATTCTCTGCCGTGGCGAGTCTCTCCACCGGGACTCCCGACAGGGTGGTGAATTCCTTCATCCTCTCGGGGGATTTTCGCAGCGCTGGATTCAAGACTTCCTGCTCCCATTCGCGCCGCGTTCTGCGACGGGTCAGTACGCTGGCTCCACCCTGCTTCATCGGCGATTCGTTTCCCTTCTCATTGCCTAGAGGCTCTCCAGGAGCTTGCGGGCGATGACTAAGCGCTGTATCTCGGAGGTTCCCTCATAGATCGTGGTGACCCGGGCATCCCGAAAATACCGCTCTACAGGGTACTCCCGAGAGTATCCGCAGGCACCGTGGATCTGCACGGCCTGATAGGCGACGCGATTGACCATCTCCGAGGCGAAAAGCTTGGCCATGGATGCTTCCCGAGTATACGTGACATTCCCCAAGTCTCGAAGGTGCGCGGCGCGGTGGACCAGCAGTCGGGCCGCTTCGATGGCGGTGGACATGTCGGCCAGCATGAACTGGATGGCCTGGAACTGGTTGATGGGCTGGCCGAAAGCCTTTCGTTGCCTCGAGAAGGCTAAAGACTCTTCCAGAGCTCCCCGGGCGATACCCACGGCCTGGGCCGCAATCCCGATGCGGGCTCCATCCAAGGTCGTCATGGCAATTTTGAAGCCTTGCCCCTCCTCTCCTAGGCGGTTCGCTCCCGGCACGCGGCAGTCCTGCAGGAGGATTCCCCCGGTCAGGGAGGATCTCAGCCCCATCTTGTCCTCGACCTTTCCGAAGGAAAAACCGGGAAAGCCCTTTTCCACCAGGAAAGCGGTCAATCCGCGCGCGCCTTGGGAAGGGTCGGTGGCAGCCACCAGCACGAAGAGCTGACCTTCCACTACGTTGGTCACCCAGGCCTTGTCGCCGCTCAAGGTGTAGGAATCCCCGTCGCGCCGCGCCCGCGTGCGCAGGTGCGCCGCATCGGAGCCTGAATCCGGCTCGGTGAGCGAAAAGCCTCCGAGGATATTTCCCTTCGCCAGCTGGGGGAGGTACCGGCGTTTCTGCTCCTCCGTCCCGTAACGCGCGATAGGAACGGCGCAGACCGAATTGGTCACGCTGACCGTCACCGCCAGAGAGGCCGACCCTCGGGCGATCTCCTCGATCGCCAGGGCCACTCCGACACTGTTCAGTCCGGCGCCACCGTACGCTTCGGGAATGGACATCCCCAGCAGCCCCATCTCGGCCAATCGGCGGATGGCCCGCGCCGGGAAAAGCGAGGCGCGATCCAGCTCGCCCGCTTCGGGCGAGACTTCCCGAAGCACGAATTCCCGCAAGGAGTCCCGCAGGAGACACTGCTCTTCGGAGAGGGAAAAATCCATCGCTCCTCAGTCCTTCAGGAGGGAGGCGGCGATGACGAGGCGCTGGATTTCCGAGGTTCCTTCGTAGATCTCGGTGATCTTCGCGTCCCTGAAATAGCGCTCCACCGGGTAGTCATTCATGTAACCATAACCTCCGAAAATCTGCACCGCTTTCACCGCTGAGCGCATCGCCACCTCCGAGGCGAACAGCTTTGCCTGAGCAGCCTCCAGGGAAAAACGACCTCCCTGATCCTTGGTCCAGGCAGCCCGATGCGTGAGAAGCCTGGCGGCGTCCACCTCGGTGGCCATGTCCGCCAGCATGAACTGGATTGCCTGAAACTCCGCAATGGCCTTTCCGAAGGCCTTGCGCTGCTTTGCGTACCGAGTAGATTCTTCCAGACAAGCCCGCGCGATTCCCACCGCCTGCGCCGCAATGCCGATGCGTCCGCCGTCCAGGGTATTCATGGCGATTTTGAATCCCATGCCCTCCTCGCCCAGGAGGTTGGAAGCTCCGACCCGGCAGTCCTCGAAGACCATCTCCACGGACCCGGAGCAGGTGATGCCCAGCTTGACCTCGTCCTTCCCCAGGCGAAATCCCGGCGTGCCCTTCTCCACGATGAACGCCGAGATGCCATGATGCCCCTTTGCCTTGTCGGTGGCGGCGAATACCAGGGCGCTATCGGCGGCCACACCGTTCGTAATGAAATTCTTGGTGCCGTTCAGCACGTATCCGTCGCCCTTGCGCACGGCGGTGGTTTGCTGGTTTCCCGCATCGGAGCCGGCCCCGGGCTCGGAGAGGCAGAAGCAGCCCAGCTTCTCGCCCTTGGCATGGGGCAAGAGAAAGCGTCGCTTCTGATCCTCGCTGCCGAATTTCTCCACCGGATGGCAGAACAGGGAGTTATTCACGGAGACGATGACACCGGTCGACGCGCAGGCTCGCGAAAGCTCCTCCACGATCAGGGTGTAGCTGATGGTGTCGAGCCCCGAGCCGCCGAACTCCTCCGAGACCATGGCGCCTAGAAGATTGAGAGCGGCGCACTTGCGCACGTTTTCGTAGGGGAATTCTCGCGTGCGATCATGCCGGGCCGCGCCTGGGGCGATCTCCTTTTCGGCGAAATCCCGCACCATCTCCCGGATGGCTCGATGTTCCGCGGTCAATTCCAGGTTCATGAACTCTCCTGCATGTCCCCGGTTTTCAGGAGACCTCGCAAGCGATCGTTCGGCGACCTGCCGCACGGGGAGGCCGGGACCCGGAACAGGTCCCTTGGAAGTGCACGAGGTCGATGGGTTCAACGCTTGTAAGTCGTTGCAGGATAGCAACGTTTTCGAAGGGCTGTCAACCGCGCCGCCGGAGCGCCCCGGCCATTAGGTCTCGGGCTCGATGAGTCCGAAGTTGCCGTCCTTCCGCCGGTAGAGGACCGACACTCGCCTGGAGGAGGCATGGCAGAAAACCAGGAATTCCTTTTCGGTGCCGGAGAGCTGAAGGAGCGCCTCCTCCAAGGACATCGGTTTGAGCGGCGAGGAATCCACACTCACGACCCGGGGAGATTCCGGGATCGAGGAGGCACGCGCCAGGCGGCGCGGGGAAATTCGGGCTCCGTCCCGCTTTTTTTTGACCTTGATCTTGTCACGGTGCTTTTTCGCTTGGCGCTCGAGGCGGTCCGCCACCAGCGAGAGAGTGGAGTACATGTCGGCCGTCTCTCCCGCCGCCGAGAGTGTGACGTGGCGACCGTGAACCACCACTTCGGCGCGGTGGCGGCGCTTTTCCACCGCCAGGATGACATGCGCCTCCATCAGGTGGTCTAAAAACTTGTCCAGTTTGGCCAGGCGCTCTTCCGCGACCTTGCGCAATGCAGGGCTCACCTCGATCTGCCTGCCGGTGAAATGGATTTTCATGACGCCACCGCTCCTCAGCGAAAGCCCTGCCGGCGCTCATTGGAGGAAGGGATGCGCAGCTCCTCTCGATACTTCGCGACGGTACGCCGGGCGATTTGCAGCCCTTCTCCCCCGAGGATCTTGGCCAGCGCCGAATCCGACAGGGGTCGCACGGCGCTTTCTTCCGACACCAGTTTCTTGATTCGCTCCTTCACCGTCAGGGAGGAGACATCCTCCCCCTGCACGGACGCGATCCCGGAGTGAAAGAAGAACTTCATTTCGAATAGGCCTCGGGGGGTGTGCATGTACTTGTTGTTGACCACCCGGCTCACGGTGGATTCGTGCATTTGGATGTCGTCGGCCACGTTCCTGAGAACCAGGGGCCGGAGGTGCTCGAAGCCGTAGTCCAGGAAGTTCCGCTGAAAGTTTACGATGCTCCGGGCGACCTTGTAGATGGTGCGCTGCCGCTCTTCCAAACTCTTGATGAGCCGCAAGGCGGAACTGAGCTTTTCGCGCACGTAGTCGCGCGCTTCCCGGGTGATATCGGTATTGGAACGGTCCACCATCCGGCGGTAGAACGAGCTGACCCGAAGCCTGGGGAGTCCCTCTTCGTTCAGCACGATGGTGTATTCGCCATCCACCTTGACCACGTAGACATCGGGAACCACGTAGCTGGAGCGATCGGTATTGTATTTTTTCCCCGGCTTGGGATCCAGGTGGCGGATGATCTCGAGGTGGCCGTGAATCTCCTCAAGGGAGCACCCCAAAGCCTGCGCCAGTTCTTTGATCCGGCGGCCCTGGAGCAGCTCCATGTGATCCCGAATGATCGTCTCTTGAGGAGTCTCCTCCATGTCCAGGGCCCGAATCTGAATCATCAGGCATTCTTGCAGGTCCCGGGCTGCCACTCCGGTGGGGTCGAAGTCTTGAATCTGGGAAAGGACTCTCTCCACGTCGGCGGAGGGGTAATTTCCCATGGATTGGATTTCCTCGAGCGTGGCCTTCAGATAGCCGGCATCGTCCAGGTTCCCGATGATGGCCTTTCCGATCTCTTGATCCCTCCCTTCCGGGAGGTTCATCGCCAGCTGCCAGAGGAGATGCTCCGAGAGGTTTTGCGGACGGGTGAGCGTATTCTCCAGGGGCGGCGCCTCCATCTCCTCCGTAGGGGGGCGAGGCGAGTATCCCGCGTCCAGATAGTCTTGGAAGTACGATTGGTAGTCGATTTCCTGGAAGGAATCACCGACGCCGTCCTGCGGGGTCTCGACCGGCGGGGTCGGCTCATCGGTACGAACTTCGGGCTCGGGTGCCTCGCCTTCCCGGGGCTCCTGCGACTCCTCCAGCACCGGGTTGGCGGTAAGCTCCTGGGTGATCTCTTCGACCAATTCCAGCTTGGACATCTGAAGGAGCTTGATGGCTTGCTGCAGCGACGGCGTCATCACCAGCTTGGTCGCCAGCCGCATGTTGAGCTTTTGTTCCAAAGCCATGGCCCGCCCTCAGTTCAGCCGGAAGTTGTCACCCAGGTATATCTCGCGCACTTTCGCGTCGGAGGCCAGCTCGTCCGGCGCCCCCTTTCGGAATATTTCCCCGCCGGCGATGATGTAGGCCCGATCGGTGATCCGCAGGGTTTCGATCACATTGTGGTCGGTGATCAGAATGCCGATCCCTTTTTGTCGCAGCTGCTGGATGATGCGCTGAATGTCGTTGACCGCCAGGGGATCAATCCCCGAGAAGGGCTCATCCAGCAGGATGAAGGAAGGTGACAGCACCAGCGCACGGGCGATTTCGGCGCGCCGCCGCTCTCCGCCCGAAAGGGCATAGGCCGGGGACAGGGCCAGGTGCGCGATCTTAAGCTCCTCCAGGATGGCTCGTGCCCGCTCCTTCAGCTCGGACTTGTTCAGGTTGAGCGTCTCCAGGATGGCCATCAGGTTCTCTTCCACGGTCAGTTTCCGAAAGATGGAGGCCTCTTGGGGCAGGTAGCTGATCCCCTCCCTCGCCCGCAGGTACATGGGAAGCTTGGTGATATCGTGGCCGCCCAGCAAGATCCTCCCCCGATCGGGACGGACCAGACCCAGGATGCAATAGAAGGTCGTGGTTTTTCCCGCACCGTTCGGGCCCAGCAGTCCCACCACTTCACCACTCTCGATGTGGAGCGTGACGTTTCGCACCACCTGGCGGCCACGATACGACTTGCTGATTTCCTCAATGTCCAATCTTCGGTTCAAGACCCGGGGTTTCCTTGTCCTTGGGGTTCAGGGTGATCCAGGTGCGCCCGCCGTCGGAGCTTTCCGTCAATACCCGGTTCCCCTTCAGGTCGAATTTCAAGGTTTTTCCCTTGATGGTCCTGCCGCTGGTGAGATCGGCCACCTCGGCCAGCCCCGCGTCCTGTTGTAGCTCCGCCAGCTCCTGCTCCGGAAAATAGGTCAGCCGGTCAGCGGCCCCGCTGTTGGTGAGGTGGGAGAATCGCGCATGCCCCTCTGCCAGGACCTGCCTGATTCGCCGGCGTCCCTTTTGGGGATCCGTCAGGCTCGCGTGCATCCGATCCGAGAGCAGGGTTGAATTCTCGCGCGTGAGCTTGACCGAATCCCGAAAGTGGACGATTCCCTCCGCCTCTGTGTACTCCATGGCGGAGGCCACGATGAGCGTGGGGGGCGACGCCGTGAGGGGGGACGTGGCGGCGCTGTCTTCCTGGGCCACGAATCGGCACAAGACGTTTCGATAGGCTTTCATGCTCCGGTCGCCAAAGCGCAAGACGATTTCCTCGGCCTGGATGGAATCGTCACCTTGCCAGCCGCGCACGCTTCCTGAGAAGCGCGCCATCTCACCACCGTCGTCAACCGAAAGACTGCGGGATTGGAAGAAAATCGGCTCCTGGCCGCTGAAATACGCGGGGGAGGCGCCTTGGCCCCCGGCGGCCTTGCCTTGGAAGGAGGTCTTCACGTCACCGCGGGCTTCCAGTCCGCGAGCCGACGGATGCAGGTCGATTTCCTGAGCGGCGATTCGGCTGCGCGAGTCCACGACGACCGGGTCTCCGCGCAAGGCGATGCGATCTTCCGGGACTTCGGCAAGCAGCCTCTCACCGCTCCCCTCCATTCCCGAGCTCTCCAACCGGCAGTTGCCCAGCGCCTCTACCTTTTCCAAGCCGCCTCCGTTGGGGCCGAAAGTGGCGAATAGGCTGTCGGTAACCAGCATGGCGGGCGCCGCCTCTTTCCCCGAAAGGACCGTCGCCTTCACCTGGCCGTAGGCCTTTACCGACACAGGATTCCGGTGCGTCTCGTCCATGACGAGCTGCAGGTAGTCCCCCGCGAAGGATTCCCCTCCCCGGAATAGCTGGACCGTCCCGTTGAACACCACGTCATTCCCGGAGAGCGACAGGGTCATCTCAGAGCTCGTGATCGTCGTCTGGGGCTCCCCTGGCTTGGCGGGAAAAACCGTCACCTGCACTGCCGACGGAATCTTCAGGGTTTTCTCGACGATGAGGTAATTCAGTCCCTTTCCGGTGCCGGACAGCCCCCGGCTCTGGAAGGCGATTTCATCGGGTGTGAAAATCATATCCCTGTCCCCGTCGAAACTGAGGCTCGGGGCGGTGAGCTGGAAACCGTCTTTTCCTTCCACCCGGGCCTGGCCCGTTAGCTGGGCCTTCTTGTCGCTCATGTCGAACTGACCGGTGTCCCCGCTCAGCGCCAGTCGGTCCCCATTCTCGCTAAAAACCTCCAGGTGTACTCCCTGGAGGATCTTCTTTTCCCCCACGAGGCCGGTGACCTGGTCGGCTTGAAGACGGAAAGCCTCCCTTCCGCCCTTGGTGCCCACGATGGCGAATTTTTCTGAGAGATCCACCACCTGCTCGTCGGCGCTCGGGGGTTGAGCGAGGTGGATGCGGACGGCACCCTCTTCCTTCTTCCCGAAGCTGAGGAACAGGAGCACGCCGAAGGCAACCAGGAGCGCCGCGATCACGACCCTCAGGGCGCTGATCAATCTCAGAGGTCGAAGATTCACCCGGTAGGCGCCGGATGAGGTCATGCCTCCTGCTCCTTCCGCGCTCGAGGGCAATATAGGTTTCAAGAGTCCCTTTTCCAAATGGGGTTCAGACTATCGTCCTTCGAATTTGGGCTTGCGCTTCTCGAGGAATGCCCGGGTCCCTTCCTTCATGTCCGTTGAAGAGCACAGAACGGAGAACAGCGTGGCCTCGTAATCCAACCCTTCTTCCAGGGGCATATTCAGTCCCCGGTGGATCGCCTCCATGGCGTAGCGCACGGCGAGAGGTCCGCGGGAAAGGATGATGGAGGCCACCGCCTCGGTCTTAGGCAGCAACTCCTCCGCCGGGAACACCTGATTCACCAGGCCGATCCTCAGCGCCTCGGCTGCGTCGATCATCTCCCCGGTGAGAATCAACTCTTGGGCTTTGCCTCTTCCCACAAGTCGGGCGAGTCGCTGGGTCCCTCCATAGCCTGGGATGAGACCCAGGTTCACTTCAGGCTGTCCGAATCGGGCGGTCGATGCCGCAAAGCGCAGCGTGCAAGCCAGGGCAATCTCGCAGCCTCCGCCCAGGGCATAGCCGTTGATGGCCGCCAGGACAGGCTTTCCAAGGCTTTCGATGCGCTGGAACAGCCGCTGCCCATAGCGCGCGTACTCTCTTCCTTCCACGGGAGTCTGTTGCGCCAGCTCATTGATGTCGGCGCCGGCGATGAACGCTTTCGCGCCCGATCCCGTCAGAATCACCAATCCCACCGCGGGGTCGGAGGAACACTCCGAGAAGGCCTGTTCCATTTCCTGGAGGGTGGCGCGATTGAGCGCATTGAGCTTTTCCGGCCGATTCACGGTCAGGCGGGCCACGCGGTCGCGAATTTCAAGGGTCAGGTTCTGGAAGCTCATGGGGGCTCCTCGTGCCCTGAGTTCCCGACTCAGGCGGTGAGATGGTTTTGCGGAACCGGTGGGTCCTGGGAGTAGTCGTAGAATCCCTTGCCAGATTTGCGCCCCAGCGTTCCCGCCAGGACCATGCGCTTGAGGAGGGGTGGGGCGGCAAAGCGCGCTTCCTTGAACTCGTCGAACATGATTCCAGCAATGTAATAGGTCGTGTCCAGGCCCACGAAATCCAAGAGCGTGAATGGACCCATGGGATAGCCGCACCCGAGCCTCATCCCGGCGTCGATCTCCTCGATGCTTCCCACGCCGTTCTCCAGGGCCCGGATGGCGTCCAGGATGTAAGGAACCAGCAGACGATTGACGATGAAGCCGGTCCGGTCCGAGGTCCGAATGGGGGTCTTCCCCGTTGCCCGGACGAATTCAAGCGCAGCAGATTCAACCTCATCCTGGGTCACGATGGTGCGCACCACCTCCACCAGCTTCATCAGGGGAACGGGATTGAAGAAATGCAGTCCCAGGAACCGCTCTGGGCGAGACGATGCGGTCATGATCTCGGTGATGGACAGGGATGAGGTGTTGCTGGCGAAAATGGACTTCTCTGAGCAAACCTTGCTCGCTGCTGAGAACAGATCGCGCTTGGCTGAAAGATTCTCCGTGATGGCTTCGATGACCAGGTCGCATTCGGAGAGATCTTTCATCTCCGTCGTCCCCTTGAGCAGGGAGAGCGTGCGGTCCCTGGCCTCGGGTCTCAATTTTCCTTTGTCGACGCCGGAGTCAAGAAAGCCCTGAATGCGTTGCATTCCCTTGTCCAGCAGCTCCTTTGAGACTTCCAGGATGGTGGTCGGACACCCTGCCTGCGCCGAGACCTGTGCGATGCCGGATCCCATCAAGCCGGACCCTATGACCCCTACCGTTCGGATCTTCATGATTTCCCCTTGCGGCCCGGCCCGGCGGCCGCCTTCGAAGAGAAACCCATCAGCCCCGGGAGGCCGATTCGACGATGATGGCGATTCCCTGCCCCCCGCCGATGCAGGCGGTGGCCAGCCCGAAGCGTCCCCGGCGCCTTCCAAGCTCCAGCAACAAGGTGAGGACCAATCGAGTCCCGGTGGCCCCCAGAGGATGCCCCAGCGCGATGGCGCCGCCATTGACATTGACCCGCTCGCGCTCCAGACCCAGGTCCTTCTCCACCGCCAGGTACTGTGCCGCGAAGGCCTCGTTTACTTCCACCAGATCGATTTCCTTGAGAGACAGCCCGGCTTTTTTCAACGCCAGCCTCGTGGCAGGCACCGGGCCAATTCCCATGATGCTGGGCTCCACTCCGACGATCCCCCAGGCGATAATCCGCCCCAGGGGCTTTTTGCCGCCGGCATCGGGATTCGCCGAAACCACCACGGCGGCGGCGCCGTCGACGATTCCTGACGCATTTCCTGCGGTCACCGAGCCCTCCCGGTTGAAGGCAGGCGATAGTCGACCCAGGGCCTCCAGCGTCGTCTCGGGTCGCCGGTGATCGTCCTCACTGACGAGGATTTCCTTGCGACCCTCCTTCACGGTGACGGGCTCGATCTCCTCCCTGAACTTTCCCGCTTGATGGGCAGCCTCGGCCCGCTGTTGGCTGAGGAGCGCAAAGGCATCCTGCTCCCGCCGGGAGATGTCGCGTTCATGCGCAATCTTTTCCGCGGTCTGCGCCATGTAGAGTCCGCAATGCGTATCCATGAGGGCGACCATCAAGGAGTCTTCCAGCTTCCCTTCTCCCAGGCGGAATCCCGTCCTGGCGCCCCGGATCACATGAGGCGCCTGGCTCATGTTCTCCATCCCTCCGGCCAGCACACTATCGGCCTCGTCACCGCGGATGAGATGAGTTGCGGAGATCAGCGACTGGATGCCGGAGCCGCACAGCCGGTTGAGGGTGAGGGCGGGGACCTCGATGGGGAGCCCCGCTTTGAGGGCTACATGGCGAGCGCCGTAGACCGCATTGCCGCTGGTCTGCAGGGCATTTCCGAAAACCACGTGGTGGATTTGGGCTGGATTCACTCCCGATCGCTGCAGCGCCGCACGCGCCGCCACGGCGCCGAGCTCCACTTCGGTGAGCCCTCGAAAATGCCCGTTGTACTCCGCCATGGGAGTCCTTGCCCCGCCTAAAATCCAAGCTTCTCGCGCCACTCTCCACCTCCACGCCGGCTCTTCATCGAGCTAAGCTATTCCGGATGTGCATGTTAGCAGACACTCGCGGCCGATGCAAGCCGAAGGCCAACTTTTGCGGGAAGCGGGATTAACGGAGTGCGCGGTGGTCCGCTTTGCGAATGTCCTTGCGAAAGTCTTCCCCGGAAATATCCACGGTGCGGCACATTTCGTGAAGCCGCGAGCGGACTCGCTCCGAGATGCGATCGGTGAGAGTGAAGTCTTCCTTGCGGGAGGGCTTGTCCAGGAAGTTGGTGGTGAAGAGAGTCGTCCGGACATGGTTGTAGCGCGTGCTGATGACGTGCGACAAAGTGTCGGCGACCCACGCGGACGGTTTGCGCGCCCCCAGATCATCCAGGACCAGGACCTCGGTGGTGAAGACGGGCTGCAGGACCGCCAGCTCGGAAGTTCCCGAATCTGAGTTGTAGCTGTTCTGAATTTCCTTCAGAAGGTCCTGAAAATCGTAGAACAGGCAGGCGACCCGTTTTTCCCGGACCAGGTAGTTGACCAGCGCGACCGCCAGGTGGGTCTTGCCCACCCCGGGCTCTCCCATGAGGAGAAGGCCGTATTCCGGTACGGGGTATTCCCGTCCGAATCGTTCCACCTGTTGTTTGGCGAGTTGCTGCTTGGGCGAAATTCCATGGTAGTTCTCGAACTCGCATCGCTGGAATCTTCGGGGAATTCGTGCCTGATCCAGCAGGTATTCTGAGCGTTGCCCTTGGCGACACCGGCATTCCACGGCGCGGGATGGTCCTTCGGCCTGATCCAAGATTCGATAGCCGGTTCCATCACACTCCTCGCATACTGGATCGGGTGACGCCACGGGGAACCTCAGTTCAGATAGCCGCGAAGCTGCTGGCACTTCTGTGAGCGGTTGAGCTTCTCCAGAGCCTGGGCCTCGATCTGGCGGATGCGCTCGCGGGAAAGACCCATCATCTCGCCTATCTCCTTCAAGGTCTTGGGCTCCTCCTCCCCCAGCCCGAAGCGCAGCCTCAAGACCTTCTCTTCCTTCGGATCGAGCTCATCCAGGCAGGCGGCCAGATGCGTCTTCAAGGAGCTCCTGTAGAGCTCTTCGTCGGCCGAGGGGATTTGCTTCTGCTCCAGTTTTTCAGCCAGATGAAAATCGTGCTCCTCGTCGATGACCGTCGACAGCGACACGTTTTCGTCGGCGACCTGCAGCAAATTGGTCACTTCCTCGACCTGAATTTCGAGCTTCTTGGCGATTTCTTCCGCCGTCGGGTGGCGCTCCAGCTCCAGGGTCAGCTGGGAGATGGTCTTGCCGATCCGATAAAGGAGGTTGGCCTGCTTTTGCGGGAGTCGGAAAGCGCCGCTGTGGTCCGAGAGCGCATGCACGATGGCCTGTCGCACCCACCAGACGGCATAGGTGATGAACTTGACGTTTTTCTTGGGATTGAACCGCTTGGCAGCCTCGATGAGGCCGATGTTTCCTTCGTTGATCAGATCCAGGAAAGAAAGCCCGCACCCGCGATACTTCTTCGCGAAGCTCACCACGAATCTCAGGTTGGCTTCCACGAGCTTCTGGAGAGCCTCTTTATCGCCATTCTGAATGAGATCCCCCAAGACCTTCTCCTCATCGGGGGTGATACGGTCCAGCCGGGAAATCTCCTGCAGGTATTTCTTCAGAGTCTCAGAGGAAACTCGCTTGTGGATTACTTTTTCCTCTTCCATCTCACCCCTTCTTGAGACGAATGACCCTCGCCGGTTGGGAGCGGACCAAGGCATGAGAGGAGCGACTGCGGGATTCTTCCTGGCGGCGGGTCATCTCGTCCCGGAGCGAGGCCAGGAGCTGATTGAAGTCCTTTTCCATGGCTTCCATCCCCTCCTGCATTTTCAGGATCACCTCCACCCCCGCCAGGTTGACCCCCAGCTCACGCGTGAGGCGCAGGATTCTGGAGAGACGCTCGACATCCTCTTCAGAATAGAGCCGGGTGTTCCCTTCTGTCCTGGAGGGCTTGAGCAGGCCCTCCCTCTCGTACAGGCGAAGCGTCTGAGGGTGGACATTGAAGCGTCGCGAGACGACGCTGATCATGAAATAGGCTTCTTTCTGTCGCTTCATGCTCCCAACCGCGCCCCAGCGAGGGCGTATGTTACTACGAATAGGCCTTGAGATGTCCCCGGAGATCGGCGCCCTCCACACCGCCCAACTCCCGCAGGAGCGCACGCGCTCGCTCGTCGCGGACTTCCGGCGTGACCACCTTGACTTCCACGATTTGGTCGCCGCGACCTTCCCCCTTCAGTGACGGTGCTCCCTTCCCCCGGAGGCGGATTTTCTGCCCGCTCTGCGTGCCGGGAGGGATGCGGATGGCGGAAGGGCCGTCCAAGGTGGGAACTTCGACCCGGGCGCCGAGCGCAGCCTCCGAAAAGCTGATGGGAATGGTGCATAGAATCTGGTCACCGGTCCGGGAAAAAAATGGGTGGCCTTCCACTTGAATCTGGACGTAAAGATCTCCCGGCGGCCCTCCCAGAGTCCCGGCCCCGCCCTTGCCAGCCAGGCGAACTCTCGATCCGGTGTCGACTCCGGCGGGAATCTTGATTTGCAGCTTTTCCTTTTGGAAGATTTTCCCGGTCGCACCGCACCGGCGGCACGGCTCTTCGGCAAGCCGTCCCTTTCCGCCGCAGTGACGGCAGTCGGAGGTGAAACGGACTCGACCACCTTGTCGCTGGATTTTGCCCGTTCCCCCGCATTCCGGACAGACTCGGGCCCGCGAGGAACGAATGCTTCCCGCTCCACCGCAATTCGGGCAGGCAGTTTCCCGTTCCAGCTCCAGCGTCGTGCTCACGCCTCGAAGCGCGTCGAAGAAGCCGATTCGGAAGGGGTAGACTCGATCTTCTCCCGGAGTCGGCCCGCGCGGGGCTTGTGCCCCAGTCGGATTGAAGATCTCCTCGAAAATGTCCGCGAAGCCGCGGCCAAACCCGCCGGCGTCGAACCCGAACCCAGGCGGAAAGCCGCCTTCGAAGCCTTCCGCCCCCGGGGGGGGCGGACCCGGCTGCCGCGAGGCGGAGCCTGTTTGATCGTAGCGGCGGCGTTTGTCGGCGTCGGAAAGGACCTCGTAGGCTTCGGTGATACGTTTGAATTGTTCTTCGGCGGCACGGTCGCCCGGATGGAGGTCCGGGTGGCATTTTCTGGCGAGGCGCTTGTAGGCTTTTTTGATCTCAGAGGGGGTGGCCTTCCGGTTCACCCCCAGCGCCTGGTAGAAATCCATGCTTGCCATGGGGCTCCCGAAGGGTTCTGGAAATCAGGAGATGCTGATGCGCATGGGTTTTGCGCCCGCTTCCCTTGCCTTGGGGATCCGGATGTGAAGAATTCCCAGCCGGTATTCCGCCAGGGCCTCGGAAGTCTTCACTCCTGAGGGTAGCGGAAAGGTTCGGGAAAAGGATCCGTAGGAACGCTCGATGCGATGGTAGTTCTCCTGCTGGATCCCCTTCTCCAGCTTTCTTTCACCCTTGAGCGTGAGCGTGTTGTCCGCGATCCGAACCTCGATTTCCTCGGGTGAAAGGCCGGGGAGCTCCGCCGCGACCACGACGCTCTCCGAAGTCTCAAAGATGTCCACCGCGGGGGACCAGGTTCCCGCATCCGCGGAACCCCCGTACTGAGAGCGGGACATGGCGTTCTCGATGATCTTGTTCATCCTGTCCTTGAGTGCCAGAAGCTCGCGGAGCGGATCCCACTGTACGACGGTCATGTGTCCCCCGTCCGGCAAGTCGCCGGATTACTTTTTCCCTTCTTCAACGTCCACGTATTCGGCATCGATGACGTCACCCTCTGCGGGCCGACCGGCGGAGGGTCCCCCTGGGGCCTCTTGAGCCCCGCCTTCTCCCGCGGCGCTGCGCCCTGCCGATGCTTGCTGGTAGAGCAGCTCCGCCATGTGATGGGAGGCCTTAAGCAGATCGTCCGTGGCGCGCTGGATGGCTTCGGTGGCGCCCTCCTGAAGAGTCTTCTTGAGCTCTTCCACGGCGGTCCGGATGCGCGCCGCCTCCTCGCCCGGAATCTTCTCCTTGTTCTCTTCCAGCAATTTCTCGGTGCTGTGCACCAGGCTGTCCGCTTTGTTGCGGGTCTCCACATCCTGTTTCTTTCGCCGATCCTCGTCGGCGTGGGAGGCCGCCTCGCTCACCATCTTGTCGATGTCTTCTTTGGTGAGGCCGCTGCTGTGGGTGATGGTGATTTTCTGCTCCCGTCCTGTCCCCAGATCCTTCGCCGACACGTTCACGATCCCGTTGGCGTCGATATCGAAAGCAACTTCGATTTGGGGCACTCCTCGGGGAGCTGGAGGGATTCCCACCAGATGGAATTGGCCCAGAGTCCGGTTGTCCCGTGCCATCTCCCTCTCACCCTGGAGCACGTGCACCTCGACGCTCGTCTGACTGTCCGCGGCCGTGGAAAAGACCTCGCTTTTGCGCGTGGGGATCGTGGAGTTGCGCTCGATGAGCTTGGTGAACACTCCCCCCAGGGTCTCGATGCCCAGAGAGAGGGGGGTGACGTCCAGCAGAAGAAGGTCTTTCACGTCACCCCCGAGGACTCCCGCCTGTACGGCTGCCCCGATGGCCACGACCTCATCGGGATTCACCTCCTTGTTCAGCTCCTTCTTCTTGAAGAACTCCTTCACTAGTTCCTGAATCTTCGGAATGCGGGTGCTACCGCCCACCAGAACGACCTCATCGATGTTCTCCGGCTTCAGCCCTGCGTCCTCAAGTGCCCGGCGGCAGGGGGGAAGCGATCGCTCGAACAGATCCATCGCCAGCTGCTCGAAGCGCGAGCGGCCCAGCTTGAGCAGGAGGTGCTTGGGGCCGGAGGCGTCGGCCGTGATGAAGGGGAGGTTGATTTCGGTCTCTCCCGTCGAGGACAGCTCGCACTTCGCCTTCTCCGCGGCCTCCTTGAGCCGCTGCAGGGCCATCCGATCCTTGGACAGGTCGATACCCTGCTCTTTCTTGAACTCGGAGACGATCCATTCGATCACCTTCTGGTCGATGTTGTCTCCGCCGAGATGCGTATCGCCGTTGGTGGACTTCACCTCCACCACCCCATCACCCACCTCCAGAATGGAGATGTCGAACGTGCCGCCGCCGAAATCGTAGACTGCGATGACTTCGTTCTTTTTCTTGTCGAGGCCGTAGGCAAGGGCCGCGGCGGTCGGCTCGTTGACGATGCGCTCGACCGTGAGGCCGGCGATGCGTCCGGCGTCCTTGGTGGCTTGTCGTTGTGCGTCGTTGAAATAGGCGGGAACCGTGATCACTGCGCGGGTCACCTTCTCCCCGAGGTAGTCCTCCGCGGCTTGCTTCATTTTCTGCAGAACGGCGGCGGAAATTTCAGGCGGCGTGTATTGTTTTCCCCGCACCTCGATCCGCGCATCGCCGTTGTCGCCCTGCACCACTTTGTAGGGCACCATCTTCATTTCCTCGGTCACTTCGCCGAATCGGCGGCCCATGAACCGCTTGATCGAAAAGACGGTGTTCTCCGGATTGGTGACAGCCTGGCGTTTGGCCACCTGTCCCACCAGCCTTTCCCCTTTGTCGGTGAAGGCCACCACCGACGGAGTTGTCCTGCTGCCTTCGGAGTTCGAAACCACTACGGGCTTTCCGCCTTCCATCAAGGCCACCACCGAATTGGTGGTTCCCAAGTCAATTCCGATGATCTTGCTCATTGCCAGCCACCTCCCTCGTTCGGTTCTTAGTTTTCCGACATGAGTGCGAGGTCATTATAGATATTGAGTGTGGTATTGTCAATGTTAATTTTATAAATTAACTCATTATCTGGTAATAATTTACGAGCTCAACGAAGGGCGGTAACCGAGCGGACCAGGAGCTGGGGGTCCAGATTGCCTGCACCGTCCTTCCCCTGGAGCTCAAACCCGCCCACCAGCGGACGGTAGGCATACTCCCTCCCCCAAGGATCTCTGAGGTCCGGTGACCTGAGCAGACCTCCCAGGACTAGGTAATTGAGGTCCTTCGGAAAGCCACTGTTTTGCAGGAAATAGACTTGCAGCGCGTACCGAATCCTCTCGATGCGCGTGAGACTCACCTGCTTCATGAGGGCGATTTCGCGGATTTCCGTGCCGGTTGCTACCGACAATCCGTTCAATGGATTCGAGGCAGCGGTGAAAATCGACAGCCCCACGAGAAGACCCAGTCCCCAAAGCCAGACGGATGGCAAGCTCTGACGTGTCGAGGGCTCCCTCGACACCGTTCGCGGAGCCACGCCCCGGCTTGCAGCAGGGGCCCCCGCCTCCCCCACTTTTTCCACCAACTCCCGGCCGATCAGCTCGTAGAGCACCCGACAAGTATCGAACTCGCTGAGAAAGCTGCTTTCGATCAGGTCTTGTACGCTGCCCTGTCCGTCCACTCCTTGCAGAACCGCCTTCTCTTCCGAGCTGAGCACAATTCCCGACTTTCCCTGGCTCACGCCCAAGGCCTGTTCCGCCGCCTTGGTTCGGCGAAAGATTCCGGAGTAGCTTCCGACTCGCTTCTCCACCATCGGCCATTCGTCCAGGATTCTAGCTCCCTCCATCAGGATGCTTTCTGCCGTGAGCGGGAGGATGTTGTCACGGTCATAATCAAGCTTTTGGTCCTGGCTGAATCGATACTCTCCGTCACGCCAGCGGAACAGGCGAAAGATCGTTTGCGACACCTGAATCCGCAGCGCTTCCCGAAGCGCGTCCTGCCGCAGATATTTTTGCTCCAGGAGGACCGTTCCCAGACGCTTGAGCGTCTGCTTCTGGAGCTTCAGCGCTTGCTGCAGCTGCACCTCGGTGATCTGCTTCGATTTCACCAGCACCACTCCCAGGCGGTCCTCCATCCTCTTGGGGAGGGAGTCCGCAGCCACGACGCTTCCATCAAGGAAGGAGACGGTGACTACTTCGGCCCGATCCTTCAGCGTGAGAACTCCCGTCTTCTTTTGCAATCCTATGAGCTGGAAGATGTCCGCCAGGCTGAAATCCTTGAGCGTCCCTTGAAGCGCCATAAGCCTCCTCAGGTTCTCTTTTGGAAGGACATGGTGTTGGCGGCGAGCCAAACGCCTGCGACGAAGGTCACGGAAATCGCCCGCATAATGCTCTGAGAATTCAGCACGGGAATACCAGGGTAAGCCAGCATCCGCCCCGTGAGTAGCAGAGTGGCCAGCGCGACGCACGCCACCCAAAGCAGCAGAACCCCCAGAAACGTCCGGCCGCCTCGAATTTGTCCCGCACCGGGGAGAATCAGCGAGATGAGTCGCCGGGAAATCCACTCCCAGCGCTCGTGAGAGGCCACCGCCCGCTCCCGTTCTTCTCGCGATCTTGGGGCCACAGGATCTCTCAGCACGAACAGATGCCGGCAAGCGGTGCAGTAGCCCTCCTCGCGCTTCATCCCCACCTGGCAGCGGCGGCAGAAGGGCTGGCCGCATTTGCGGCAGCGCTGCGCTCTACCGAACCCCCACCCGGGGGCCATCCACGGGATTACAAGGCACGCGAGAAACCCCATGCCACCCGCCAGCGAGAGTGGAGCGAACCATGCCCGAAGCCCGTCGCTCCCCGATCCGCTCCTTCTAGATTTTCGCAGCAGCTCGAGGACCTCGGCTCCGGTGTAGCGGGCCTCCAACGGCTCCCTGCGAATCTCCCCCCCTTCCGAGGCGAGAACCGACGTGATGAGTGGATTGTCCAGTTCCCTTGCCTTCTGAAATGCCGCGTCTGCTTCCTCCAGGCGCAGCGACCCTTGAAGCGCCAGGGAAAGATTGTAGTGGGCAGGGGCCGAGGAGGAATCGCTCTCAACCGCCTTGGAGTACTCCTGGGCGGCTTGGGAATACTGGTCGCGGGAAAAGAATAGATTGCCGGAGTTGATCCAGGCTTTGGCGTGATTCGGCTCCAGGCTTTGAACCTGACGATATTCCTGGAGAGACGCCTCCAGAGAGCCGGTGGCAGCGTACGTCTGTGCCAGGAGAAAGTGATAGAACGCCTCCTTCGGATGAGAATTGGCCATCTGCTCGAGCACCGGAATCCGCTCCGGATCGACTCCGCCCCGCGCCGTTTCCAAGAGAAATCGAACGGCAGGATCGGTGGTGACGGCGGATTGGTGCGTGATCCACCCCAAAACAGGCAGTGCCACTAGAAAGGATAGACACGCCAGCGCGCTGAGCGCTCGCTCACTGCGCCTCTGATAAGGAAGGGCCAACGCGAGCCAGTAGACCAGGAGCCACCATCCGGAAAGCCACAGCAGGGCAGGAAGCAGCCACAAGGCCCAGGCTGCAATCTGGGCGGCGGCGGGCGACAGACCGCGCGCCCGCCGTTCGTAAAGATCGTGCTGGCTCAATCGCGCGGTACGCAGTGCGCTGAGAATGCACCATAGGGCGGCGGCCGCCACGCTCCCAAGCATGAGCACGAGTAACAGGTTGCCCAGCTTGGCGCTGCGCGCCACGGGATTCTTGAGGGTAGCTCGGACTCCGTGCAGCAGCGCCGAACAGCTCCCTGCCAGGTCTTTTTCCTGGCTCCAGAGTGTGCGCGCTACTCCGAAATACGCCGCCGGCTCCTCCGGAAAGAACTCG
>JAKEFJ010000002.1 GCA_022616665.1 Acidobacteriota bacterium | reverse complement strand
GCTTCTCACCCATCGCCGATTGCCCATCGCCGATCGCCCGGAGATCAGGTGAAAGCCTTAGTCACCGGCGCCACGGGATTTGTCGGCGCGGCAGTGGCGCGCGCCGTCGCCGAAGCCGGCGTGGAGGTGCGCGTCCTCGCCCGGCCGGACAGCGACCTGCGTAACCTCGACGGCCTCAAGGTCGAACAGGCCCACGGGGATCTGCGGGACCGCGACTCCCTCCGCCGCGCGCTCGCCGGCTGCCAGCAGCTCTACCACATCGCCGCCCATTACGCGCTCTGGGCGCCCAATCCCGCCGTCTTCTACGAAGTCAACGTCACCGGCACCCAAAATCTCATGGAGGCCGCGCGTGAGGTCGGTGTCGAGCGGATCGTCTACACCAGCACCATCGGCGCGGTCGGGCTCCCCGCCGGTGGCGGAGCGGGCACCGAGGAGACGCCGGTCTCCCTGGCCCAGATGGCGGGGGATTACAAGCGATCCAAATACCTGGCCGAACAGGAGGTGCTCAGACAGACACGGGCGGGCCTGCCCGTCGTCATCGTGAATCCTTCCGCTCCGGTGGGTTTGCGCGACATCAAGCCCACCCCCACCGGCCAGATCATCGTGGATTACATGAAAGGTCGGATGTGGGCCTACATCGACACGGGGATGAATCTCATCGATGTCGACGACGTGGCGATCGGGCACCTCCGGGCGATGGAGCGGGGACGGGTCGGAGAACGGTACATTCTGGGAAACCGGAATCTGACGCTGCGTGAAGTCTTCGCCGTCCTGGGCCAGCTCACGGGCATCCGCCCCCCTCGCGTCAAGCTGCCCTGGCAGGGCATCGTGCCGCTCGCCTACCTCAATCTCTGGGCCGCCAATCATCTGACCCGTCGCGCCCCGCGCATTCCCCTGGAAGGGGTCCGGATGGCCAAGTACAAAATGCATTACGACTGCAGCAAGGCGCTGCGCGAGCTCTCGCTCCCCCAGACTCCGGTGGAAACCGCACTGGAAAAGGCCGTGCGCTGGTTCCGCGACCACGGCTATGCGTGAGAACAATTTTGAGTTTTGAGTTCCTGGTTTTGAGTTCTGACTCACGGACTCTTTCAACTTAAAACTCAAAATTCAAAACTCAAAACTGGCTCGTCCTTATGACGTTCTTCTCGCTCCTGATCGGCACCTTCACCCTCCGCCCCTACGTCTTCGTGTTTCTCTTGGCCTTTTGGTTCTGCGCCCAACGGCTACTGGGATGGCGGCGGACCGGCCTGTTTTTTCTGGTCACCTGGCTGACCGCCTTCCTCTGCGAATTTTCCTCGGTGAGGACCGGCATCCCTTTCGGCTGGTATTTCTATACGGAGGCGACCGCGGGACAGGAGCTCTTTATCGCCGGCGTGCCGTTCTTCGACTCGCTGTCTTTTACCTTTCTGCTCTATGCGAGCTACTGTCTCGCGCTGCTCTATCTGCTCCCGGCCCGCGCGTCCGGGGACCCTGCCCCGGTCAACCTGTTCCAGCGCTCCACCTGGCCGGCCCTCATGTTCCATGCCGAGGTGCGCACCTCCTGGCCGGTGTTGAAGCTGACGGTGCTCTTTTTCACGTTCATCGACATCATCATCGATCCCGTGGCCCTGCGCGGCGAGCGGTGGTTCCTGGGCAAGATCTACTACTATCCCGACCCGGGCGTGTATTATGGGGTCCCCGTGGCCAATTTCCTTGGCTGGGCGGTCGTGGGATTGATCGCCCTCTCCGGGTATTTTCTGCTGGACCGCCGCCTCTCTCCGCCCTCCGGACACGTCCACGGCGCCGACCAGGTCATGACCGGAAACGTGCTCCTCGGCTGCGGATTGTATTACGGAGTCCTGGCCTTCAACCTGGCAGTCACCTTCTGGATCGGGGAGCCCCAGCTGGGTATGACGGGGCTGCTCATCTTCGTTCCCCTCACGGCCTTGTTCCTGCTTCGGCTGCTGGGCCGCCTCCCGGTTCCCCTCCCTCAGCCTTTGCGCCAGAACTCGAAGGGCCCGTCCCCTCCGCTGCGCTGATCCCGGTTTCAGGAAGACCGCAGGAAGACTTGGCGGACCATAGGTAAGTCTGTATACTTGCCTCTCCCGCTTGGATGGAAGGTAAGCTGTGATTGAACAATTCCGGCGCTGGCTGAAAATCCTGGTCTTCCTCGCCGTGCTTGCCGCCGCGCTGCTCTTCTGGCTGGGTTACCAGGGGTTCCTCTCCGGCTTCAGTGCCAAGGCCGAGCCGACGGCGCTGGAGGTGCTGATGGCCAGATACCTCCGGCATCTCGCCATTCCGTATAGCCAGCGCACTCTGGCCAATCCAGTTCCCCCCAGCCCGGGGGTGCAAAGCGACGGACTCAAACACTTCGCGGACCATTGCGCGACCTGCCACGGCAATGACGGCAGCGGCGACACCGCCATCGGGAAGAACGTGTATCCCAAGGCGCCGGATCTGCGTAAGACCGACACCCAGTCCCTGACCGACGGCGAGCTCTTCTTCATCATTCACAACGGCATCAGGTTTACCGGCATGCCGGCCTGGGGAAAGGGGAAGCCGGAGGAGGATCTGGACAGTTGGAAGCTGGTCCACTTCATCCGTCACCTGCCCAAGTTGACTCCGGAAGAACTGGAGGAGATGAAGCGCCACAACCCTACGACGCCCCGGGAGCGGGAGCAAGAACAGGAATTCGAGCGCTTCCTGCAAGGCGAGGACGTCGCCCCCTCCGGCCCAGCCCATCAACACTGACCAGCCGCTCCAAATCCCGGCGTCCCTCCAAGTGGAGCCCCACCGCTGGACAGCCGTGGACCCTCTGGTTTCTTCGGCGAACCCCGCCGAAGCCTACTCCGCCGAAGTAGCCTATGAGGCCACGCTGGAAGCATGTCCTCCTTCGCCAAGTCGCCGACGCGCACCCGTCCGCCGGAAGCCCTTGGAGGGTGGAGAAGTGCTTTGGCGGCGGCGCGGCTTCGGAGGATACCCGCCGCATTCCTCCATGGCTTCACAGCCGCGGCTTCCTGTGCGTAGG
>JAKEFJ010000104.1 GCA_022616665.1 Acidobacteriota bacterium | reverse complement strand
CCTGCATGCGGGCGATGGCGAATCGATAGAGTCGCGGGCAGTACCCATCGAAAAACTCGGTGAAGGCCCTTTCCTCCCCACCGAGCATTCGCCGGGTCAGGTTCCATTCTCCCTGTCCGACTTCGGCCACCACCTGCTCTCCTCTACCTCGTAGGAGTGTTCGAACCGCCTGGATCCTTCGGACTTTACGTTAAAAGGATGTCGCTGCTCCATGGCCCCGGGCCCGGGCCACCCGGCGGTGGAGCCTCGGGGACGGCCTGGTCTCTGGTAAGATTGGCATCGATCCTGGGCCAGTAGCCGGATTGGAGCAAGCGAAGATGGGACCCATCGCCCCCCCCCGATTCAAACCCGGCGTCACCCCCGAGGCGGCGGCTGCGACAGCCTCGCCCGAGGCCGGCCGCGCCGATACCGGCCATGTCATCACCGGCAAAGCCCTCATTTTCTGGGACCCGAAGAAACCCGGAAAGAAGCTCGACGCCATCGACACGGATCAGATCACCCCCGCCACGGATTGCGTCTCCGAGAGCCTGGAAACGCTGGACGAAAAGTGGAAGGCCGGGTCGTTTCGCTACCTCATGCCCGATTTCGGCGAGCGCGTTCGGCGCGGCGAAAACTTCCTGATCGCCGGGGATCGCTTCGCCATCGGCTCCTCCCGGGAGATGTCCCCCGCCGGGCTGAAGGGGGTGGGGGAAGACGCGGGACGGGAGATGGTCATCGTCTGTGGCAATAACATGGGGGACATCTTCCGCCGCAACGCCCTGAACCTCGGGCTGCACGTGGCCCAGTGCCCCGAGGCGGTGGACGACGCGCGGGACGGCGACGAGCTGCGCTTCGACACCCGCACCCGGGAGCTGTCCAACGTGACCCGCTCCAGGAGCTACCATCCGGTTCCTCTGACCGACCGCGAAGAGGAGATTCGGCGCGGCGGCGGCATCTTCATCGTGGGGCGGCGCGACTTCCAGGAATCGCTGAGGTGCGCGCCGGCCCTGGAATTCCCCCAGCCCTCCGAAGCGCGCCGGATGAGCGCCACCGAGCAGATCGTCTGGGCGCACCGGGTCGACAAGACGGCAAAAGTGGCGCCGGGAGAGACGCTGCGAGTCTACGCCGACCTCCTTCCCGCCTCCGACGGCACCGGGCCCTTTTCCATCTATACCTTCAACCGGATCACCGGCGGGAACACCATTTTCCCCCGCCGCGCCGCCTTCGCCAGCGACCACTTCGTGTTCACCGGCAAGCAGGAGGACGACAAGCAGACCTCCATCTCGAGGGAGTTTGCGAAGCTGCACGGGATTCAGGCGCCTTATTTCGCCACGGCCGGGGACGGCATATTCCATTTCTATTTTCCCGAGCAGGGGCTCATCGTGCCGGGCGGGTTCGTGCCGGGGGCGGATTCCCATAGCCGGGCCTATGGCGCGTACGGAGCGGTGGGGATTGGCGTGGGGAGCACGACGCTGGGATACGGCTGGGCCACCGGCGCCGTCTACTTCACCTTGGCGCCGCAACGCCGGGTGGTTTTCTCCGGGAAGCTCCAGCCCTGGGTCAATGGCAAGGACGTGGTGCTGGAGCTGCTGCGCCGATGGGGCGCAGCCCAGTCCAAGGGCATGGGCGTGGAGTTCGTGGATGCCGGGCATCAGCTGCCGATTCCGTTTCGCAACACCATTGCCAACATGATGGCGGAAGGGGAGGCGCAAAACGGCATTTTCGCCCAGGATGCGATCACCACCGCCTGGTTCAAGGAGCGCGGAATCTCCCTTCCCTATCCTCGAGTCACGCCCGGCGAGGACGCCCGCTACGAAATCGATGAGGGGCTGGATCTCTCTTCGGTCGTCCCCATGGTGGCCAAGCCTTACAGCCCCGGAAACGCCTATCCCGCGGAAGAAGTGGCGAAAGAGCGGATCACTTTCGACAAGGCGCTCATCGGATCCTGCACCAACGGCGGCTACGAGGATCTGTTGGGCGCGGCGCTGGTGCTGCGGGCCGCGCGCCAGGCCGGCGCCACGAAGATCGCCGAGCGCACCGAGTTCGTGATCTTCCCGGGCAGCGGCCTGGTCAAGAAGCGGATCGAGGCTCCCGATCCGCGGCTGGGGGGGGAGTCAATCGCCTCCGTGTTCAGGAGTGTCGGGGGAGTCATCCGCGAATCGTGGTGCGGCCCCTGCTTCGGACAGGGCCCCGACGCCCTGGCGAAGGGGCAGAGGGCCATCACCAGCTTCAATCGGAACTGGCAGAACCGCATGGGAGTCGGGGGCGAGGGGTACCTCGCCAGCCCCCAGGTGGTCGCCGCCTCGGCAATGGTCGGCTACATCGCGTCCCCGTCCGCCCTCGGTCTCAGGTGGAGACCGGAAGAGTTCTCCGTCTGAGCCGTGCATCACGAGACGACGTTAATCGCCACGATTGCCGTCAGCCTTGCCTTCGCCTTTGCCGGGGGCTTCATCGCTGTCCGCCTGCGCCTGCCGGCACTCGTCGGCTACCTGCTGGCAGGAATCGCCGTGGAAGGTCGCAACCTGATCGTGGCGGGTGCGCTGATTTCGATCACCCTGAATCCCCTGGTTTTCGCCGCCATCACCAGGCTGAAACCTCGGGAGGAATGAACGTGTCATTTCCCTCCTGGCTGAAGGCCACGGCGGTATTGTTCGTCTGTGTCTTCATCCCGGCCCACTGGCACTATTCCGGTCCCATCAATTTTCTCTGGCTCTCCGACATCGGCCTGTTCGGCACGGTGCTAGCGTTGCTCCTGGAGAACCGGCTGCTGGCGAGCATGATGCTTCTGGCGACTCTGCTGCCCGATGGGGTAGGTTGGGACGTGGACTTCCTCGTGGCTTTGATGACTGGCTGGCATCCGCTGAACGCGACGGTGTACATGTTCGACCCGCAGGTCCCCGCTCTCATTCGCGGCTTGTCGATTTTTCACCCGCTGGTGCCGGCCCTTCTGGTGTGGATGGTCCACCGGCTGGGATACGACAGGCGGGCGCTCGTGGCGCAGAGCCTGCTCACTTCCGTTGTGCTGCTGCTCACCTACCTGCTCACCCATCCGGACCGAAACATCAACTGGGTCTACGGTCCCGGGCAGCCGCAATCGCTCGTGCCCGAATGGCTTTATCTGTTGGCGATGATCGCGGGCCTGCCGGTCCTGTTTTACCTGCCGGTCCACTGGCTTCTCCGGAGTTTGAAATGGGACGATCGACGCGCCTTCAGGCACTCAGCGATCCAGCGGGGGTGAGCCGGTGATCGAATTCCTGAATTTGCTGGGAGTCCTGATCCTCGCGGCCGCAGGAATGGGGCTGCGGCGGTGGAGGCCGCTCTATGGCCTGTTTCTCAATCAATGGCTTCCGGTTGGGCTCTTGGGATTATGGCTGGTTGAGGCGATTTCGGGGATCTTCTTCGGGCCTGAGGCTCCGCATCGGGTCCTGGGCCATGCGTTCGTGATCGCGGCATGGCTGGCGGCCCCTCTTGGGGTGGGCGTCTTCCTGTTCGGAGCCATCCTTGAAGGGACGCCTCGCAGCTGGTTGGGAGCCGGGTTGGCTGCCTTTTCGGTCGTCGCGGCCCTGCTGACCGCAGTGACGGGATACACGGGACCGACCCGGGCGGCCACGGGCGCGGAGCACGTTCTGAGGTTCGAGATTTTTCATCTGTTCGCGGCTCCGGCCCTGACCGCTGCCGTACTGGTTGGATGGGCAATCCTGGCTCGAACGGATCTCAAGGAGAACGGCTAGGCGTTGAGGCACCCTTAAGGCCGATCGAGGTGACCTTCCGGAGAATTCAGGGCGGGGGGACATCGTCGCGGAAGGCGGATTCCGATTCGCCCTCGGCTTCGGCGGTCCCGGTCTTCTCGATGCGGGCGATGAGGCGCGCGCAGGCATTCCAGTGCAGGATTGCTTCGTCGTTGCCGGGAGGGCTTTTCACCTGCGCTTTCTCGAACTGGGTCATCGCCTGCCGGATCCAGTCCACCGCGGCCTTCACCGAGGAGTGCCCCGAGAGGAGGGTCTTGCCCCACCTCTCGCAAATCACCCCGTCGTAGTAATCCCGTGGGTAGCCCTCCGGGAGGCGGGACAGGGCCTCGCGGGCCTCCTTGAGACCCACTCCATAACCCGGTCTCCAGAACTGGTCGGTCAGGCAGAGCAGCAGCATCACCAGCGCCTCTGGGTGCCCAGGGTCCAGCTGGAGAATGTCCAGGCAGATGCTCTCGGCCATTCGCGGCTGATTGATCAGGCGGTAGCGCTCGGCCTTCGCCAGGGCGGCCGGAATCGCCTCCCGGGAGATGCGCTTCAGTTCGAACATGGAAACCTCCTTTGGGGGCGTCTCTCGGCCCGCCGAAGCACAGACTCAGCGCGGTGAGCCGGCGCTTCCAGCGGGCAGAAACCGGCCCAGGAGCTTGCGGACCGGGTCGAAGTGTTTGTCGATCCACCTCTCCTTGAGCGGAATGATGGCGTTGTCGGTGATGGTGATGTCCTCCGGGCAGACCTTGGTGCAGCACTTGGT
>JAKEFJ010000103.1 GCA_022616665.1 Acidobacteriota bacterium | reverse complement strand
TCCGGACGGTTCCCGAGTGGGGCTTTACCGGAGGAGGGACCGATGAAAGCTCTGGCCGTCTCTCTTCTTCCTGGTTCCGGTCGGGGCGCAACCCGGTCCGCTGCCGGAGAAGGGCGTTTCCTGCTTGCCGGACTTTTCTCGCTCGCGGGGTTTTCCTGTGGCTATCTGGCGTTGAGGCTCGAGAGTGCCGTGGCGAGGTTTGACACCCTGTCCTTTCTCCTCGCGGATCCGGAAGGCAGTCTCGCCCGGGTACGGGAGGGTCTCCTGCTGACCGGCGCCTGTCTCGCCCTGTTGGCAATCCTTGCGCTCGTATCATGGCGCTTGGCGACGGGAGGCTTGGGGCTGGCCCTGCTGGCTCTCGGCGGCCTGGCGGCCCCGCTTTCGCGCACCTTTCTTGCGGAACAGAGTGGACTGGAGGAGGGCCTCTTGTATCGGGTACGTGGCCTTGCCGACATCGGATTGGTGGGAGGGATCTTCCTGCTTTTCCTGGCCATGCTTCCCGGAATCCTCCTGGCGCCCCCCGGTGCTTTCGAAAGCGCCATCAGGCGGCTGGTCTCGGGCGCGAGCCGAGCTTGGGCAAACAAGTCCCCGATGGCTCGCATGAGCCTGATCGCCGGCGCGGCACTGGTCGCGACTCTGGCGGTGGGAAGAGGCGTGCTGCGCGACTTTCCCAACTCTTCGGATGAGAACTCCTACCTGACCCAGGCGCGGATCTTCGCTTCGGGAAGGCTATGGGTGCCCGCCCCGCCCCATCCCGAGTTCTTCCGGGCTCGCAGCTTCGTCATGGACTCCGAGCAGGGCCGGTTTTTCGCCAAGGCTTTTCCCGGCTGGGCGGCCCTGCTCTCCCTGGGGGTTCTCGCCGGGGTTCCGTGGCTGGTGAACCCGCTGCTCTCAGCCGTGACGTTGGTCGTCTTGGGCTGGCTGGCAGTTCAGCTCCTGGGGCCGGAAGCCGAGCTTCCGACTCTGGGTTTGATGGCCGTGACTCCCTTCTTCTTGTTCAACGCGGCGTCCTACTTCAACCATCCGCTCACACTTTTCCTGATGACCCTGTTCCTCGCCGCGGTGGTTCAGATAGAGCGCGGAAAGGGAGATCAATGGGCGCTGGCCGCCGGGGCGACCGCGGGAGCAGCCTTCACAGTGCGCCCCGCATCGGCTCTGCTGCTCACCGCGCCGTTTCTCCTCTATTTGACGTGGCACGCCATCCAATCGCGCCGCTGGCGCAGCCTGATCAGGCTGCTTCTTCCGGTGGGACTCTTCGCCGCGTTGATTGGAACGTACAACCGAATCCTGTTCGGCTCGTCCTTGAAAACAGGATACGCAGCGTACGATCCGGGCGATATCCGCGCGGGATTCGGCGCCGACAATTTTGCCGTGACCGGCTGGTGGATCATCAAGCTCCTGCTTTGGACTCTTCCAGGCAGCCTGGCAGGGCTGTACCTCCTTGCCCGCGGACGAAAGCTCTCGGAGTGGGTGAGGCAGGAGCCGCTGCTGGCGCTCATGGCAGTGGCACTGGCGCTGCAAGCCGGGGGACACCTGATCTTCCAGAACAAGGGGAGCAACGAGTATGGCCCACGCTATTACTATGACGGCTGGGTGTTCCTGACCCTCCTGATGACGGCGGGTTGGATGCGGGCGCTGGAATCACCGGGGAGAGGGAAGGGACACGGTGGAACGAGACGGGGCTTGGCCCTCGGGGGCGCGATGGCGGTTGTCCTGACGGTGACCCTGACGATTCCTCTGCTGGCATTCCATTACCGGGACAAGGTGGATCACAACCGGGACATCTACACCCGAGTTGAGTCCACGGGGCTTCATGCGGCTCTCGTGTTCCTGAAAACCGGAAGCGGTCGAATGCCTCCAGGAGACCTGGTTCGAAACCCCCTGGATTTCCGGACTGGGTTCGTTTACGTCCGCGATCTCGGCCAGGAATCGCGCCGGCAGCTGATAGCGCTCTACCCGGATCGGCCTGCGCTGGTCTATGCCTACGATTCACATACGAGATCCTCGCACCTGGCGCCGGCGGAATCGGAGGGAACCCCTTGAGCCTTCCGATGAGCGTGCTGATCTGCACCCACAACCGGGCCTCTCAGCTTGACGGGGCGCTGAGGAGCCTGGAATCACAGAGCCTCTTCAAGGATTCCTTTGAGGTCCTGGTGGTGGACAACGCTTCCACCGATGCCACGCGGGAAGTATTCGGTGATTGCGCCGGACGGGGAAAGCTCAATCTCCGTTATGTGAAGGAGATGGATCTGGGGCTGGATGCCGCCCGCAACCGGGGCATTCGAGAGGCCCGGGGGGAAATCGTGGCCTTTCTGGACGATGACGCCCGGGCTGGAGCCGACTGGGCGGAAGCCATCCTGACTGGATTTGCCCAACACAAGGCACCGATCCTGGGGGGAAGGGTGGATCTCATCTGGGAGGCGGAGCGGCCCGGGTGGTTCAGTGATGCTCTCCTGAAATACCTGATCCACTGCGATTACGGGGATCGGGTCCTGGAAGTGACGGCCGCTCCCTGGCTGTACGGCACCAACGTCGCGTTCCGAAAGGAACTCTTTCAGGAGATCGGACTGTTCCGGCTCGACCTGGACCGAAAGGGTGAATCGCTGATGGGCGGAGGAGACACCGAGTTTTTTCACCGAGCCCGAGCCCGCGGGAAGACGTTGCTCTACCTCCCGAGCATGGTGGTCGGGCATCTGGTTCCCGCCAAGCGGCTGACCCGGGAGTTTTTCCGGGAACGGCTCTTCTATTCGGGATTCACGCGGGCCGCTCACGGCACCGAGTCGCTGGGGCGTGTGCTGGCGAACTGCGCCCTGTTCGCATCGGCGGGGCCTCTGTTCGCGGTGGCAGCGCTGGCCCTGCGGCTTGCAGGTCTCCCGCGACAAAGCTTCGCCCAGGAGCGCCGGGCGCTTCTGGCCTTCGGCTATCTCTACTATTGCCTGCTCAAGGCGGGGGGTCGTGTCCCTCCGCCGCGGCAGGAGGTCTGGACCTAATGGGTCTTCATATCGCACACGAGGCAGGGAGCTGACAGTGATCAAGAGAATCTTGCTATTGAACGGACCCGACGATCGGGTGGACTCGGTGATGATTCGCAGCGGGGACCGGTGGCCGCATCGACTGCCGCGCAAGCTGACCCGGCAGGTCCCCCACGCCTATCCCTTCTGGCTCGCACAGAGCGGAGCAATTCTGAAGGCGAAAGGGTACGAGGTGACCTATGTGGACGCCATCGCCGAGAATCTGGGCATCGACGGCACCGCGCAGTTATTCGCCGAGCTCCGCCCTGAGATGGTGGTCATCGCCACCTCCACTCCCACCATCCACACCGACCTTCTGATGGCCCGGTTGGCCAAGGAAAAGGCAGGGGCCTTCACCGTGCTGGTGGATACCCATGTGACGGTTTTTCATAAGGAGCTGGTGACCGAGCCGTTCGTGGACGCGGCGGTGCGGGGGGAATTCGAATCGGCGGTGCCGGAGATCGCCGACACGCTGAATCGCGGCTCGGACCTCGAGCGCATTCCGGGAGTAACCTGGAGCCGCGGCGAGGAAGTGGTGGTCAATCCCGATCGGCCGCTGCTCAAAGATCTGGATGACCTCCCCTGGCCCGATCGGGACATGGTTCCGGCGGAGCAGTACATCGTGGGGCTGCGCACCCAGGATCCCTGCTTCATGGTCATGGCCAGCCGGGGATGCCCTTTCCGTTGCACCTTCTGCCTCTGGGTTCCAGTGATGTTCAACAACAAGGTGCGATTCCGGGACGT
>JAKEFJ010000102.1 GCA_022616665.1 Acidobacteriota bacterium | reverse complement strand
GTGTACATCTCCTTGGAGACGATGTCGGTGCCCTCGCCGATCACCCGGGTGAAGAGCTCCGTGGCCTCGAACATCGGGGTGCGGATTTCGCGGAAGCCATAGCGTCGAAAAATGCGCCGCGCGGCCTCTTCCACCCGTTGCCAGCGGTCGGCCTCGTCGGGCAGGATGTCCCGAGTTCCCTTGATCGCCTGAATCGTCATGTAGTGGTCCCGTGCTTCAGGAGAGGGCGGAGAATAGCACAGGGCTCACGCACCCGCAAAGCCGTACAATTCGTGACGCGCCTGGAGCCGGAACAGCTCCCCGGTTATACTCCGTTGCCCTCGACCCGTCCCGCGCGCCCTTGGGAGATCGTGTGCAAGCCAAGCCGCTTCGCCTGCCTCGTTTCATCCTGCTCCTCCTGCCCGCGGCTGGCACACTGTTGAGCCCCTTGACCTGGGGGCAAATCGGGCAAGATACCCCGACTCAATCCAGCGGGCGGCGCGGCGAGCAGTTTCCCACCCCGATCGGCGCGCCCCTGCGGCCAGTCAAGACCTCACGTTTCACGGAAGCCTGGAGGGCGCCCTTGGATGCACCCCTCGCGGGAGCGTTACTGGGATCGTCCCGGCAGATCGTGGCTACGCTGGACAACGGCGCCGTTGTGGCGCTCTCGCCTCAGGACGGGAGCGTCCTCTGGAAACGCGAAGTGGGAAGCCAACCTGCGGGAGGCTCCGTTTTTCTAGGGCCTGGAATCGCCCAAGCGGCCAGTGATGGGCGGGTCACAGGTTGGAATCTTACTGGCGAGCCAATGTGGACAGCCGATCTGAAGGAGCCCATCTCCCGTCCACCCACGGGGAGCCTGGAGGAGTTGTATATCCCCTTGGCCTCGTCCAAGCTGGTCTCGCTCGGCACGGACGGCAAAGAGCGCTGGCGAGCCGAGCTCCAGGCCACGCCCTCGACGCCTCCCGCCGCATGTCGAGGCTTCGTCGCGCTGGGCACCACAGGGGGGACCGTCGAGGCCTTCACGCGCGGTACGGGGAAACCTCTCTGGGTGGCGAAGACCGGATCGGAAGTGGTCTCTCCCCTCCTGTGCCATCGCGGCGCCATCTACTTTGGCACCGCGGACAGCCGCTTGTGGGCTCTCAAATATAGCGGGCGGAAGATGTGGCGATTTCCGGCCGGCGCCCGGTGCGGGGTGCGCCCCTTCGCCAGGGAAGGCAGGGTCTACTATCCCTCGTTTGACAACTACCTGTATTCCCTCAAGGCAAATTCGGGCCACCTGATCCTTCGGGTGAGATTGAGCCACCGGCTGTCGGATGATGTCCTGGTGGGTCGCGATCGGATCTATCTCTCCCCTTACACCTCCGCCCGATTGACGACCCTGTCGCTGCCGGACCTAATTCTGGCGGGCGAGTATCGCCTGGAATTGGAGGGAGACTGGTTTACCACGACTCCCATCCGCATCGCGGAGAGTCTTTATGTCGGATACGGGCGGTACGATGGCAGGATTCTGGCGCTGCGCGAGACCCTGGAGGAGCCGGAGGCGAAGTCTCCTTGAGCCCGGCGCACCGCTAGGAGGGAATCGGAGAGGCGGAGAGTATCTCCTGCACCACGGCATCACCGGTTTCCCGGGTTCCCAGCCGGCCCCCCAGCTCTTTCGGCGTGCGGTCTCCCCGAACGCAGGCCACCACCGCCCCCTCGACCCGGCGGGCCTCCTGTTTCGCCCCCAGATAGTCCAGCAGCAGGCCCGCGGTCAGGATGGCTCCAAAGGGGTTGGCGATGTTCAGCCCTGCATACTTGGGGGCCGAGCCGTGGACCGGCTCGAACAGGGACACTCGCCCCGGATGGATGTTTCCCGATGCGGCCATGCCCAACCCACCTTGGAGCTGAGCCCCCAGATCCGTGACGATATCGCCGAACATGTTGCAGGTGACGATGACCTGGAACTGCGAGGGGTCTTTGACCATCTGCATGGCCAGGGCATCCACGTAGAGGTGGCGCGCTTCGATGCGAGGATACTCAGGAGCGAGGCTGCGGAAGACCCTCTGCCAGAGATCGTGGCCGTAGGTGAGGACGTTGGACTTGTCGCTCATCACGACACGCGTCAGGTTGTTTTCCGCCGCGTATTGAAAGGCGTGACGGATGATGCGCTCCACGCCTTTGCGGGTGTTGATGTCCTCCTGGATGGCGATTTCTTCGGAAGTTCCCTTCTTGAAGATGCCTCCGACCCCCACGTAGAGTCCTTCCGTGTTCTCCCGGAAAACCACGAAGTCCACATCCGCAGGCTTGCGCCCCTTCAGCGGGCACAGCCGCTCGTCCAGAAGCCTCACGGGGCGATAGTTCACGTAGAGATCCAGGCCGAACCGGAGTCCCAGGAGAATGTCGGCGGCATGCTTCATGTCGGGAACCCTGGGGTCGCCCAGGGCGCCCAGGAGGATGGCATCGTATTCCTTCAGCCGATCCATCTCGCCGGGCGGCAGGGTCTCGCCAGTGCGCAGATAGCGCTCCGCGCCGTAATCGTAGGAGTCGATTTTCAGGGGGTTCCCGGAGACGCTCCCCACCGCCTCCAGGACCTTCACCGCTTCGCGGATGACCTCGATCCCGATACCGTCGCCGGGTATGACCGCGATCCGTTTCATGCCTGCGCCTCGCTCAGGGAAGTTCGACTCCTGCCTCGTGGAGGCGGGGGGGAGAGTTTAGCCGAAGGAAGCTCGGGCAGGCAACGGATTCGCTTCAGGGTAGGCGTTCCGACATTCTCAACAGGCGACGGCGGAGAGCTGCCTCGTCGGGAATCCCCTTGGATATCTTGGACTCTCCGGCCATGATGACCGGAATCTGATCGCCGTAGCGCGATCTCAGGACCGGATCTGCAGCCACGTCCACTTCCGTAACGATCAGGGACATCTCCCGGCCCAGGCGATTCAAAATCTCCCTCGCCTCATGGCAGAGATGGCAGTCGGCCGAGCCGTACAGGGTGACCGTCAGAGCCGCCCCGCGGGCTCGCCCACGCAGGCGCTGGATCGCCTCGGCCACCCCCACCGCCAGCACAGCGCCCAGAGTGTCGCTGAGCACATCCTTCAGGCTTGCGGTCCGCCGGGGAACGTGGAGCTGGTGGACCTCGTCGGAGATGGCGTAGATCACCGTGAGCGCGATGGCGGTGAACTGGGTGAGCTGGGAGATGGGAGCGAGGAATCCTCCGTTGAGCGCTCGCACCACCAGGAGCGTGAGTCCCAGATACTCCAGGGGGTGGATGATGTAGTCCGGCAGGCGGCCCGCCACGGGCTGAACCGACAGCGACGAGAGGTAGTACACGCCCGCACCGTAAGCCACCACGGGAGCCCACAAGCCTGCTGCGCGGAATGCCGATCTCAACGGGCCGTATTCAGAGGGAAGGGGTACATGGCGTAGGCGATGAGCAGGGAGAGAACCACCATGGAAAGAAACAGGATGGCCATCACCTTCAAGCGCTCCCGACGATCGTTCTGGGTTAGAAAGGCGAAGAATATCGACACCAGGACCGAGAAAATCACCATGTTGAGGAAATGGGAGCGGAGCACCTACGACTTCCTTCCGATGGCGATGTCGAAGGCGTCCAAGATCAAGAGCATGTTCATCAGACCCGCCGTAAGCAGATACGTGGTCCCATACTCGTCGGTGACCTCTTTGACTTTGTCCCTCATGGACTTCAGCAGAGCCTGGGCTGCGGGGCTGTTCTCGTCGGCGGGAAGCGCATAGACCAGCCCGTGGTAGGTGGCGTGCCGGCTGATAATTTCCAGCGGTCCGGTGGCCAAGTTGGCCAGCGTGGCGAGGTAGGTCAGGGGTTGCTGCCCGTCCGCCAGGTAGGAACGTCCTTCGTTGAACAGCCCCAGGAGAAAGGTGGCCAGCACCACGCAGAAGAAAACGGCTCCACGTCGCCGTTTTCCCAGATAGAAATGGCCGGCTCCGGGAAGCAGCCAAGCCAGGACGCACGATACCAGGGCGGACCCGCCCCCCGAACGCATGGCCGGGTTACTCCTTGACGACCCACACCTTGACGTTGGCCGTAACCTCAGGATGGAGCTTTATGGAGACTTCGTAAATCCCCAGCGACTTGATGGGATCATCCAGGAGGATCTTCCTCTTGTCGATGGTAAATCCTTCCTTCTCCAGCAGCTCCGCCACGTCGCCGTTGGTCACCGAGCCGTAAAGCATCTCGTTTTCCCCCACCTTGCGCACCGCGGTCAGCGAAAGCTGGGACATGCGCGCGGAGAGGGCCTGGGCATCCTGCTTGTCCCGCGCTTCCTGAACCTCCCGCACCCGGTGCTCCTGGGCGATGCGCTTCAGGTTTGCACCGGTTGCCTCGAAGGCCAGCTTTTTGGGCAACAGGAAGTTGCGGGCGTAGCCATCGGCTACTTTCAGCACTTCACCCCGACGGCCCAGCTTCTCCACGTTTTCTCGCAGGACGATTCGCATGGGAACTCCCTCAATCCGCCGTGAAAGGCAGCAGGGCGATGTTTCGGGCGCGCTTGATGGCCTGCATCAGCTCTCGCTGGTGCTTGGCGCAGGTTCCCGAGATTCGGCGTGGGAAGATTTTGCCGCGCTCCGGGGTGAACCCCTGGAGCAGCCGGACATCCTTGTAGTCGATGTACGGAATTTTCTCCTCGCAGAACTTGCAAAATTTCTTCTTCCGAAAGAGAAACTTCTTCCGGAACTGCTTCTTTTTCGTTCTGTCCCGTTCCCTGGGATCCATATTCCTGTTTTCCTCCGGTGGCCCCTGCCGGGGCGGAGACTTATTCGGTTTCCCCGGCCTCCGCCGGTTGTTCCGCCACCGCCGATTCGGCCTGCACCAAGGGTATCTCCGGAATGTCCTTGTCGAGGCGGACGGTGAGGTACTTGATGATGCGATCGTTCATCCGATATCGGCGCTCCAGCTCCCGAGCAGCGGCGGGAGGGCACTCCATTTGAAGCAGGGTGTAGTTCCCGTCCTCGTGCCGGCCGACCCGATAGGCGAGGCGCCGCTTGCCCCAGCGCTCCACCTTGAGCATCTTTCCGTTGCCTGAGGTGATGGAATCCTCGAAACCCTTCAGGAAGCCCGCAACCTCGTCATCGCTGGAAGCGGGATCCGTGATGAAAATGGACTCGTATTTTACCATGTCAATCTCCTGGGACCCGCCATGCCGGCGGGGCTTGGCTCCTTATTATGACTCAGGCGTGTTGGGATCCTGAGGTTCCGCCGGCTGCTTACGATTGTATCGATTCATGGCGCGCGAGATGCCCTGCTCCAGAACCGTCTGGATGCATTCCGCCGCCCGCCGCATCTGTGCTTCCACCACTCTTTGCTCCGCGGCGCTGAAGGGGGACAAAACGTGCTCCGACAGATTTTCAAGTCCGGCGGATGGGGTCCGGATTCCGATTCTCAGGCGCGGGAAATCCTCAGTGCCGATGTGCTCGGCGATGGATCGCAATCCCCGATGGCCGCCATCGCTCCCCCTCGCCCGCACTCGCAGCAGGCCCAGGTCGATGGCCGCGTCATCGCAGACCACCAGCAGATCCGTCGGTGAGGCCCCGGAGCGCTCCAGAAGACAGCCTACGGCCTCACCGCTGGCATTCATGAAAGTCTCAGGCATTGCCACGAGCACCTCCGAACTTCCCATCCGTCCCCGGGCTATGCGCGAGGCACAATCCCGACCCGACCATTCCAGCCTCACCAGCCGACAGAAGGATTCCACGGCCCGGTATCCCAGGTTGTGCCGGGTGAGGGAGTATGCCTCCCCCGGATTCCCCAGACCCACCACGATCTTCACGGGAGCGTCCGCCCGAGGGGGATTTCCCTACTTGGATTCCTTCTTCTCCGCCTTGCCTTCCTTGGCAGGTGCCTCCTCGGTGCCCTCCGCTTCCTCCGATGCCGCCTTGCCCTTCTTGATGACCTCGGGCTCGGTAACCTCCGCCACCGGCGCTGCCCCCACTTCCTCCTCCTTGGCCGGTGGCGTGACGACGGCGACCACCTGATTCGAGTCGGTGAGAATCTTGACCTTGGGAGGAGCCACGAGGTCGGCCACCCGAATGCTGTCGCCGATTTTCATGGCGGAGATGTCCACCGGGATGTGATCGGGAATGTCCGCAGGCAAGGATTCGATGCGGATTTCCCTGAGCGGAATGTCCAGAATTCCCAGGTCCAGCTTCACGCCGGGGGCCTCCCCGACGGTCTGGATTGGGACGTTGACCTCAACGGCCTCGTCCATCTGAATGCGGATGAAATCGGTGTGCTGCAGGCGGTTGCTCACCGGATCGGTCTGCACGTCCTTGATCATCGCATAGCGGCGCTGGTCTTTTCCCACCAGGTGCAGCATGAACACGGTATTGACCCCGCTCTCCAGATGGAGGATTCGCTCTACCTGTTTGGGGTCCACCGAAATGGGCACCGGAGGCTTGCTGGAGCCATAAACGATGCCCGGTATCATCCCCGAGCGACGCAGGCGGCGCGAGGGGTTTTTCCCGAATTCGGTCCGGGGTGTCACGTCAATCACGATCTCGTTCATGGCTTTTTCTCCTGCCTTACCCGCCTCCGCCACGGGCGCGGGGGTCTCGAGAATGGTCCTGCGACGGCTCAGACGAACAGTGAGCTCACCGAGGAATTCGTATGAATCCTGCGAATTGCCTCTCCCAGGAGCGGAGCGATGGAGAGCACCTCCAATCGCGCCTCGGACTGCTTCCCGGGCTCCACCGGGATGGTATTGGTGACCACGACCCGCTCCAGCTCCGAAGCGCGCAGCCGCTCCTGGGCAGGCCCCGAGAGGACCGCGTGGGTGAAGCAGGCGTAGATCTTCTCCACCCCTTCCTGCTTCAGCGCCTTCACCGTTCCCGTCAGAGTCCCTGCGGTGTCCACGATATCGTCCACGATGAGGGTATTCATCCCCTTCACTTCACCGACCACATGAAGCACCTCGGCCACGTTCTTTTCCACTCGGCGCTTGTCGATGATGGCGAGAGTCGCGTGCAGTCGCTTCGCATAGGCTCGGGCCCGCTCCACCCCGCCCGCGTCGGGGGAAATGATCACCAGATCCGGAATCTTCATCTTGGCCACATGGTCGATGATCAGCGGGGCGGCGAAAAGGTGATCCACAGGGATATTGAAAAAGCCCTGGATCGCCGGGGCATGGAGATCCATCGTGAGCACCCGGTCCGCCCCTGCAGCGCTGATCAGGTCCGCCACCAGCTTGGCGGAGATCGGAACCCGGGGCTTGTCCTTCCTATCCTGCCGGGCGTAGCCGTAATACGGGAGCACGGCGGTGACCCGCTGGGCGGAGGATCGCTTCAACGCGTCCATCACGATCAGCAGTTCCATCAAGTTCTCGTTCACCGGGGGTCCCAGCGGCTGGACGACAAAAACGTCGGTGCCCCGGACGTTTTCCAGAATCTGGCAGTAAATCTCCCCGTCGCTGAATCGCGTGAGATTCATGGAGCCGATGGGCATCTTCAGGAAATCGCAAATCTCCCGGGCGAGGGAGGGATGCGCGTTTCCCGTAAAAAGCTTCAGGGTGCTGTCCACCTGGGATTCCCGCTGCTTCATGGCCTTCCTGGAGTTCTCCTCGTCTCCCCCGTCCACGCCTCCTGACGAACTCCCCGAAAAGGAGTGGCTGGGGCGGGAGGATTCGAACCTCCGGATGCTGGATCCAAAGTCCAGTGTCTTACCGCTTGACGACGCCCCAAGGGAATTCAACATCCGGAAAGCGGG
>JAKEFJ010000101.1 GCA_022616665.1 Acidobacteriota bacterium | reverse complement strand
GTGGTGGCGCCGCCGCACAGATTGATCGCCTGCCCGGTCATCATGCCCGCCGAATCCGACAGCAGGTAGAGGGCCAGCGGCGCGATCTCGTCGGGCTGGAGCATCCTGCCCAGCGGCACCCGGGACATGGCGTCGCCGTAGAATTTCTCCACCGATACTCCAAGGCGCCGGGCGATGCCCTCCATCCCGGAGCGGGCCATGTCGGTTTCCACCCACCCGGGACAGATGGCATTGACGGTGATCTTCCTGGGCGCCAGCTCCATGGCGAGGGCGCGGGTGAGACCGATGATTCCATGCTTGCTGGCGCAGTAGGCGGTGTAGCCGGGAACGCCGAACTTCCCGAGCACCGAGGAGACATTCAGGATCCGCCCTCCCTCCTCCATGAAGGGAACCAGGGCTTTGCATAGGCGATAGGGAGCGGTCAGGTTCGTCTCGAGGATCTTGTCCCACAAGTCGTCTTCAGGCTTTCCGTCCAGCGGGTTCATCCCCGAGACTCCCGCGTTGTTCACCAGGCAGGAAAGCTTGCCCCCTGCTGAGCGAATCCTTTCCACCAGTGCCTGCACGCCGCCATCCTGAGTGAGATCGCAAGCCAGAGTCTCGATCTTTCCGGCGCGCCCCTCGGCAGCCTTGGCGGTCTCCTGCAGGACATTCTCCCGCCGGCCGCAGATCAGGACTGGCCTCCCGCTGCTTGCGAGGGCCAGCGCCACGGCCCGGCCGATTCCCGTGCCGCCCCCGGTGACGACTCCAAACTTGAGCGGAGTTGAAGGCATCATGGCGCCTCAGGATTCGACCGAGGCCGGAGGCGGAGCTGGCGGCTCCCGCTTCTTGGGGGGCTCAGGAGGCTTGGGCGGCTTCCAGGTGCCCGCCTTCTGTGCCTTCCACCAGGCTTTCCATTTCGCCATGTCTTTTCCATAACTCTCCCCCGTGATGATGGTGAGCAGCGTGAGGGAGCGCTCCCTTTGGGCCGGCTGGTGGGCCTCGGCCATCTCCACCAGAACGCCGCCGGCCCGCTCGCGAATGGGGGTGTGGTAAGCGGGATCCGCGGAGAGCTGAAGCAGGACCGCCACGGCTTTCGTGCGGTCCGAAGAATGGGGGTAGTGGAGCAGCTCCAACACGGGATCGAGAGGGAAAGGAACGGAAGTGTGCGACGAGACGTAGGCGATGGGAACCAGCGACCGTGCCGCGCTGGCTCGAACCTCCAGCACGGGGTCCTTCAAGGCCGCTTCCAGGGGGACGATGACCGCTTTCTTGTCCTTGGCGTACCCCAGCAAGGTGGCGCACTCGGCGCGTTTGACGGGATCCTTGTCCTCGCGCAGCGCTTTGACCAGCACGTCGTAATTCTCCGGTACCATCTCCAGCATCTTTTCCTGGTACTGCCTCAGTCCCTCATCGACGTTGAGATAGTGGCCGTCGTTGATGTCCCTCATTTCCCGGGGTTTGACCTGGAAAAGCTGGAAGGAGGCTTTCTCATAGCGCCGCACCCAGTCGAGGATGTTCTGCGGGACGGCCACGCTCCCCGTAGGAGCGGGATTGAAGTCGAGTCGCCGCTCGTCCCCTTTCTCCACAACATCCACGCTGAGATAGCTCTTGTGGTTTCCGAAGGCGGTGCTGCTGACCTGAGAGTAGGCGAATTTCCCGGTCTTGCGCAGCTTCTCGTCCAGCGCCACCACCACCTCGGGTGTGATCGCCGTACCCTCCTTGATGTCGATGATTCCCAGGATGACCGACTCGGGGGTCTTCGTGGCGCCGAAGATATCGATTCCCGCCAGGGTGTAGGTGGGGGGCTCGGAGGGCGCCGGCGGCGGCGCCTGGGCCCGGGCCGTCGCTGATAGGAGGATGAATCCGATCAAGATTGGAACAGGGCGCGCGTAAGGGAGAAATCGTCGGAAAAGCGTCATCGATTCAAGGCTCCTTTGGGGAATTATTCCCGGCCCCGACCAGGCTCTGCAAATGGTCGGCGATGATTCGGTCGGTGTCTTCCAGGGTCACTTCACCATACCAGTGGAACTCGGGCAAGACCAGCACGGTCGTCCCCTGCGAGCATTGATCCAGGCACCCCGACTTGGAGACCCGAACCCTCCGGGACAGGCCATGCTCCTTGACCCAGCTCTTGAGCGTGGCATGCACCTGAGCGCTGCCGCGGTCATGGCAGCACTCGCGCCCGTCAGTCCGCTCGTTCAGACAGACCAGAATCAGCTTCTCAAACCCGGTCTCGAGTCTCCGCATCAGGGAATCTCCAGAAAAACCGGAAAGCGGGAGAGCTTGCGGCACCCGCGCCGGGCCACTACCACCACGTCCTCGATTCGAATCCCCCCCCAGTCCGGATAATAGAGTCCCGGTTCCACTGTAACCACCTGCCCCGCCTGCAGCGGCCCCGGGACTCTCCCCAGATCGGGAGGCTCGTGCAGCTCCAGCCCGAGCCCGTGCCCAGTGCCGTGAAAGAAGCCCTCTCTGCGCTTCTCGGTCCGGCGCATCGGGTAGCCCGCGGCCTCGAAGAAGCGGCAGACCCGGCCATGGACTTCGGACCCTTCCGCGCCATGGCGAATCAGCCGGAAAGCCAGGCGCTGGGCTTCCAGGACCGCCTGGAAAGCCCTGTGAGTCTTGCTGTCGGCGCGCCCTTTGACCACCGTCCGGGTCAGGTCGCCATGGTACCCGTTGGTGCGGTGGCGCGGGAAGAAATCCAGCACGATAGGGCGGTGTGCGGGAAGGGGCCCGGTTCCGCGGTGATGCGGGTCGGCCCCCTGAAGTCCTCCTGCCACGATGCTTCTATCCGGCGCGGCACCGGCGGCGAACATGGCCCGCTCGGCGCGCTCCCTGAGGCTCTCGGAGGTGAGCGGCTCGCCCGCCAGATAAAGGAAGCCGTCGCGGCGAATCTGGCAGGCGGCCAGCGTCAGGACGGCGGTCGCCAGACCCGCCTCGGTGGCCCGCAGCGCTGCCCGGATGGCCCGGATCTCGGCAGGGGTCTTTCGCGATCGCGCCGGAAAAAAGGGATCGAGTGCCACCAGCGGACGGAGGCCGGCACGGCGCAAATCCTCCAGCCCTCCCGCCGGAAAGGCGCGGGGCACTTCCACCCGCCGGGCGCCCCGCTCCCGCAGCGCCTCCGCGAGCGCGCGCGCAACATTGATGCGGGTGACCCGCCGGCGACCGAGGGCGCCAAAATAGCGGGATAATGGCAGGACGGTGTCCACCGTGGCCGAGCGGCGAGCGCCCGCGATTTCCAGGTCGTTCACCAAAAGGAAGCTCCTTCCATGGTGCAGAAACCAGCCGACCGGGTCGGCGCAGGAGTACCCGCAGGCATACAGGAGATTGGCCTCCCGATCGGGCGTTCCCAACATTGCCCGCGCCATCCGGTTCCGCTTCAAAGTTTTAATAGTAGAGTCTCCCTTCGATCCGCCTCAGCCGCTCGATCGTTTCCGGCGGCAGGCGATCCCTGTTTCGAGCCTCGATCCGCGCCGGCAGCCCCGCAAGCCCCGCCAGCAGCGCCCGCAGATAAACGTCCGGCCGACCGATGCGCGCCGCCTCCCGCAGAAAATAGCCGCTCCAGATCACCAGCTGGGAGACGAACATGGGCCAGGGCAGGTAGCGGGCGCTAATCCAGATCTTGTTCCGGTAAAAGTAGTAGAGCCGCCTCCCATGAGGGCGTCCCGCCTCGGACATCCGGTGCCTGACGCAAATCTCCGGCCGGTAGAAGATTCTGAGGCCCCGGGCGACGGCGCGATAGGAAAAATCCAGCTCCTCGAAGCCGTAGACCAGCGACTCGTCCATGCCCCCGGCAGATCGGTAGGCGCTTCGCCTGATGGCGCACCCGGCGGCGATGAAGTAGCTGGTTTCGCAGGCTTCCATCTCCAGATCCTTTCGCCGGCGTGGGATTTCGAAGGAGCGCGAGCGCCCGGTCGCCGGATCCACAATCCTGAATGCGGCGGCGGCCAGATCAGCCTGCCCCCCGAAAGCCAGGCGGATCTTGGCGAAGAAAAGCGGGTCATCCACCCGGACATCGTCATCCAGAAAGACCAGGACCTCGCCGGAGGTGTCGGCCTCCGCCGCGTTGCGCGCCGCCGGGGCGCCGCGGTTGGCCTCGAAGGCGATGATTTTCGCGCCGGGGAATCTCTCCTTCACCTGAGCGGCGGTGCCGTCCGTCGAAGCGTTGTCCACGACGACGATTTCATCGCCCGCCTCGCGGGACACCGCCTCCAGATCCGACAGAAGGCTCGTGACCTCGTCCTTCCGGTTGCGGGTGACGATGACCACGCTCAGGGCGGGCATTCTCCTTGAACTCCCTGTCTGGCGTGGCGCTGGATAGGTCCGGGAGGGCCGAAAAACCTCGTTGAGTCTAGCGAAGGGTCGCGGAATTTGCAACGAATGCGGACCCGGGCGCGTTGACGCCACGGGAGATGCCGCCCTATGATTCGGCTCAGGGCCGGCGCCATTCGCCGGCAGCGGTCGCCACCCATGAACTCCTATTCTGATGAACGTCTGATGCTGTCGCTGCTGCGCGGGGGGGCGCACTCCCGAGCCGGGTCCGCCGGCGTTCAGAGCGGGACGTTGGTGGAGCTTTGCCGGCTGCATCGGGTGACGGGGCTCGTCTACCATGAGGCGGCGAAGGATCCCTCGATAGCAGGAGTCATCTTGCCGGGCCTCCGGGAGGCCACCCGCAAGACGCTGGTGGACAACCTGGTCCTCCTGAAGGCTCTCAAAGACGTCGCCTCCGCGCTCAGCGAGGAGGGGATTGGCTTCGTGCTCTTGAAAGGTGCAAGTCTTCTTGGTTTTCTCTACCCGGAGATCCAGCTGAGGCCCATGACCGACGTGGATCTGTTGATTCGCGAGAAGGACTGGCCCAAGGTGGCCGACACGCTTCGATCACGAGGCTACCGCCTGCCGGCGGCGGAGTCGGAGAACTACTATGCGGAGAACTGGTATCACCAGCTTGTGGAGTCCTCCGGAACCCCGCCGACCAACCTGGAGTTTCACTGGAATCTGGAGTCGGTGGAGCGAAGTCGCATCGATCCCGAAGAGCTGATCCATGAGGCGGTCGCGTGCGAGATCGAGGGGGAGCGCTACCTCCGGCTCGGCGACCATCATCTTCTGGTCCACCTCGCGGTCCACCTGGCGCACCACTACCAGGCCCCGGCTCTCATCTGGGCCGAGGACATCAGGCGCCTCATCGAAAGGGGGGATCTCGATTGGCAGAGAATTCGGCGCACGGCGAAGGACTGGGGCGTGGAGAATTGCCTGGCCTACAGCCTGGGCTATGTGGAGCGGGCGTTTCCCGGGACGCTTCCCGACCAGGCAAGAGTGTTCCGGTTTTCTCCGGCGCGCCGGCTCATCATGAATGCCTTCCGAACCGAGGATCCCTCCCTGCCGCACCAGCCAGTGAGAGGACGCCCGCTGCGGCACGCGGTCAGCATGGTTCTTTTGGACCGCTGGCGCGATGTGGCGCGTTACATCGCCGTGCACTCCTTCCGGCGCGCCACCCGTACCGCTGCAGTGCCGTTCGCCACCGGTCCGGAGGGAAACTGAGGCGTTTGCACGTCATGAGAATCTTCGTTACTCACGGCCCCCGATCAGCATCCCTCCTCCTGCTGATGGTCTGGTGCTCAACCGTCGCGGTTTTCCCCCAAAGCACGCCTCCGTCCGACCCCAGAGAGGGGACCATCCACCCGTTACTGAAGTGGTCCAGTCCCGAGGTCATCGCTGAAACGATGGAGGAGCCGAAATACCCGCTTTCGGCGAAAAAGGGCGGGGTCGGCGCGGAATTGATCCTGCTGGTCCAGATCGACGAAACCGGCAGCGTCACCTCAGTGGAAGTCACGAGGACGCGCAGGGTGGATCCTGAGACATGCCAGCCGCAAGGGAAGCCGGGGGAGGAGGAAGCGAGCTGGCTCACGCAGAAGAATCGCGAAGCGCTCGCGGCGGCCGCCGCTGAGGCCATCCTCGGATGGAAGTATCACCCGGCCACGCGCAATGGGAAAGCCATCACCTCGCTCACCATCGTGGTCGTCCGGTTCTGCCCGAAGGGCAAGGTCATGATTCTACGGTAACCGGAGCAACCCTCCAAAAAGCGCCAGAGGTGAGCCGGTTCTGGCAGGAATTGCTGCATTGACCGTCTCGCGGCGTCTATGAAATACTCCGGCGACCATTAGGAATCTCCCCGGCGCAAGTAAACCCCGCGTGAGGATTGGGTTTGAACACGAAGAGGAAACACTCGAAAGAGCACGAAAAGAAGAAGGAATCCCGCGACGCCGCCCTGCTGAAAGGGACGGAAGATCTGCTTCAGATGGGTCTGGATCTGGAGAGCCTGGAAGCGACGGTGGAATCGGTGCAACGGCTGGCACAGACGCCGCCACCCTCGCCGGAAGCGGAGCGCGCTGCGGCCTGCTGGCTGGGGTTCGTGGAGCTGCCGGAGTCGGCTGAGCTCCTCCTCGCCATGGAGGGAAGAGCCTCCGAAAAGGAGCTGAAGCGGGAAATTCGCCGCTCCCTCTTCCGGCTGGAGCAGCTCGGGCTCGCCGTCGCGCACCCCGTGGCTCACTCGGCTACGCCTCCCCTCAGCAAGGAGATGGACCGGGGATTTCTTTCCCCCGTCGATCCGCGAGGCGATCAGGTCATCTGGTTCGTGAAGGAAGAGGGGAGCGGGGACTATTTCGTCCTCTCAGGGGTAATCAACGATCGAGGAGGCCTGGTGGAGGCCGACGCCGGCAAGGTCGCCCGGCCGGCCTTTCGGGATCTGGTCGAGCGGACCTATCGGCGCTTCTCCCTGAAAATGCTGCAAGCCGATGCCGCCTGGTGCGATCGCGTTCTGCACGAAGCCTACAAACGCAGCATCCACCGGCGCAATCCCGGCGTGGCGCGCTTTCCCTCATATCGGATGGAAATCTCCCACCAGCTTCCGGAAGCCGTCGCCTGCCCGGTCCGCGCTCTCCTCGGCGAAGCAAGCCCTCAGGACCGTGAAGATCTTTTGAGCTCCTCCGGCCGCCTCCTGGACGAGGGGGAGATGGCTCGTTGGACCCTGGATCCCGAGTGGATAGCGCCCCATCGGGAGGCTTTCAGGGACGCTTCCGACTCGCCCCTGGTCTTGAGCCGCTTTCAAAAGGAGGAGCGGGCGGCGCGGGCCTTGAAGGAGGCGTGCGAGGCGATTTTCAGCGGGGAAGCGCGTGGTCTCTATGCGGGGCGCCTGGAATCCATGGCCTATTACTTCCACCTGGAGGGGCGCGGCAAAGCGGCGCGCCAGGCTCTGGCTTTGTCCACAGCGCTTGGGGAATCGACGCCGGAGGGAGCTGCCGCTTTGCCTTTTGTGCTGGAGCTGACCCGGCGCTCGCTTGCGGCACTGGACGAGGCGGAACGCCGCAAGGTACAGGAAGAGCAGGGGCCATCGTTGATCGTCAAACCGACGGAACGATGAACGACCTACGGCGCCTGCTTTTCTGGTTGGCTACGCTCGGCGTACTCGCGGTGGGAATCTGGGGCTTCCACATGGATGAGGTCACCGCGGCCAGGCCCTTCGCTCCGGAGAATCGGGCTTTCCGCCAGCAGCACTCCGTCACTCTGTTCGGGCACGAATTCGCGCTCCCGCTGGCCCGCATGGCGGGTGCCTGGGCCCTGGTGGCCATCGCTGCGGCAGTATTGTGGCCCTTCGCCACATCCGATCGATCCCGCAAGGTGTTCGGCCGATGGGAGCGATCCGCCCGCCGCTGAGGGATGCAGGGATGGCTGGATACAGGAAGAGCCTGTGCCGCGTGAGCCTCGTGGTGTTACTCACGGCCGTGATGAGCTCACCGCTTCCGGCTCAAGAAGAGACCTCCGGCTCCGAGGAGAGCGTTCCCCTGCTGAAGCCCGAAGAGGCCGAGAGGCTCTTCCTCGGCTATATCTACGACCGATCCCATCTGATGCGAAACTGCATGTTCCTGGGAGGCGTCAAGATCGGCGAGGTCACCTACAAGGGAACCCTCGCCACGGCGGAGATCCGGTACCGGATTGAGTGCCGGCAAGAAGAGATCGAGATGCCCCCCCTGGACCGGACCCTGAAGGAGGACTTCCTCTATCGATACGTCTCGGATTATTGGGTGATGCTGGGGCGGGCGACCGAAGTGTCCCCGGGTCTCAAGGGAGAGGTGCCTCCACCCGGTGTGGCTGTCGCGGCCGCTCCCGATCCCTCGCGAGGCATCCGCAAGAAAATCGCCGAGGAGGTTCTGGCCTGGGTGGCGCTGGGGAAGCCGCCTCCGGGAATCGATGCCGGTTTCCCGGGAGGAAAGTTTTTCGCCACTACCGAAAAAATTCTGGTGAGCAACGAAAACCTGGCCGGCCTGGAAAGCTTGACGGTTGCGGGGAAGGAAGTGTTGATCCTGTCGCCGGAGGCATTGCTGCAGCGCACCGTGCTGATGGGGGGAGGCATCTGGCTCAGATTTGAGAGCCTCGACATCTCCGACGATTCGGCGCACGCCTTGATCGGCATCGCGGCGCCGGTGCTTCCGGGTCCCGTCCCAGGCGAAGATCCCATCCGGACTCTCTCGCGGATCAGCGCCGACTTCTACCGGCGCAAGTCTGCCTGGACCATGACCCGCTTCCGCCCGATCTGAGGCTCGGCCATCGCCTCAATCCTCCAGCGTAAAGCCGATCTTGACGGTCACCTGCCAGTAGGCCACCTTCCCCTTCTCGATGTATCCGCGCGTATCGGTCACCTGAAACCAGCGCAGGTTTCGCACGGTCTCGGATGCTTTCTTGATCGCGCTCTGGATCGCCTCTTCCACACCCTTCTTGGAGGATCCGGTCAGCTCGATGGACTTGTAGACATGCTCGCTCATGGTTCTTCCTTTGGTTGAAGGTCCGAGGGGAGCCGGGGTGAAGAAAGAAGGCCTGTGAAGATCTCCCAGCGTTTCTCCGGCTGGTCGGCAGTCCCGCCGTGCGCTTCGACGTACTGCCGCACCAGGTCCTCGCCCAGGTTGTAATTAATGATGTAGCTGCGATACTTGTCCATGAACTGGACCCGCTGCGCAGCCCGGTCTGGAAGCATCATGGCAAAGCGGCCCAGCCACTCGGCGGCCTGGGGCGCGTCGATCTCGCCGTTCAGGTAGCGCCTTCCCGCTTCATTCCCCGCATAGTCCAGCTGCTCCACTTGATCCAGCACGTCGTAGTAGACGCCGGCCCGCTGCCGGTTCATTCCGGCCAGGGGAAAAAGGACGTCTCTCTCGAAGCTCACCCGCTCCTCTCCCGGGAAGACCATCTCGACGCCGAAATTGGCGCTCCCCTCAGCGATGAGCGATTGAGGGCTGAAGAGAGGATAGACGGTGAACTCCACCCATCCCCGCTCCCGCACCAGATGCTGCTCCAGCAGGGCGTTGTAGACGTGATGTCCCGGGTACCCCTCGTGGGCGGCGAGGTCCACGGCCCGGTCGATGTGAACCGGCAGGCTCGTGTTGACCTGAATCACGCTCAGGCTGTTCCCCTTGTACCAGTTGTATGCGCTCCAGGGCTTGCCGGTCACGTATTCGACGGTAAAGCTTTCGTTGGACGGCAATTCCAGGTGCGCCTTCGTCCGCCGGCGCGCCTCCTGAATGGCGGCGCTGAACACCGCGTCCAGCCGGTCGGGCGGGATGATGAATTCCTTCTTGAACGCGTGATAGCGGGGCAGCAGCGGCCCCCTCCCCGGGAGCAGCTTCTCCAGCCTGTCGAGGACTTCCAGGAAGTGGGCGTCGGAGTAGGTGGGAGCCACGGCATCGTACAGGGCCTTGGATTCCTGATCGAAGGTGAGCTTTTTCCCCTGGAGCAACTCGGATTTCGTGGCAAGCGCTTTGAGCTGGTGGACCAGATAGCTGCGGCGCAGTTTGACCATCGCCTTTTCGCGGTCCAGATCCAACGCATTGAGGGTGGACATCAGATGGAAGGCTTCGCGGGCGATAGCCGGAAGCGGCTTCTTTTGCGCCTTGGCCTCTTCGCGCCAGTTTTTCGGGCCATAGTAAGCATCCACGCTGTCGGGATCGTGTTCGCCCAGGGCAAGGGCGAGGCGGACGTAGGCTTCGGCCGAGGCGTTGAGAGATTGTGATGGGGTAAGTTTGGCGGCGCGCCTCACGGCGCTCCGGTCCACCACCTGGCATCCGGCCGCCGCAAGCGTCAGCGCGATCAGCAGTCCGAGCGCGCCAGCCGAGGAGCTGGGGCCAGGGATCGGTGCCTTTCTCTTCATGATGCGGAGTCTCCTGATCGCGACAGCAGGCGGGAAAGACTATCCTCTCCGCGCCACCACCGCAATGCCCCGACAGACACGTCCGTCAGGAAGTGACTCCGCCGTCGATGACGAAGGTCTGGCCGGTGATGAAAGAGGAGGCAGGGGAAAGCAGAAACAGGACCGCGCCCACGACGTCGGTGGGGCGGCCGAGGCGGCCCAGAGGGGTTCTCCGGACGATCTGGACGCGTTGCTCATCTCCCAGCGTGCTGCTCATTTCGGTTTCGAGGTACCCGGGAGCGATGGAGTTGACTCGGATGTTCCGCGGCCCCAGCTCGCGTGCAAGGGCGCGCGTCATGGCGTCGAGCCCGCCCTTGGTGGCGGAATAGACCGCCAGACCCGAGTAACCCCGCAAGCCGATGATGGACGAGATGTTGAGAATGCTCCCGCCGGCCCGGGCAAGCATCGGCCGCACCACGAGGCGCGTCAGGTGCAAAGATCCACGCAGATTGACGTCGAGGACGGCATCGATGTCCGCGGGGCGCATGGTTGCCAGCACACCGTCGCGCGCGATTCCTGCATTGTTGATGAGGGCATGGATGGGCCCCACCTCCGATTCGATTCTCGCCACCACGCCCTTCAGCCCGGCGGCGTCGGACATATCCCCGGGATAATAGAACAGCCGCCCGGGGTGCTCCCGCTCCAGCTCGCGAATCTCGGAAGTGGGCTTTCGGCTGAACGTAGCCACCCGGTACGAGCTCGACAGCAGCTCCCGCAGGATCGCAAGGCCCAGCCCTCTACTGCCTCCGCTGAGCAGCACCAGGTTTCCGGTCGGGCTCATGCCTTCTCCTTTCGCGCGAGTTTGAATGCCACATTCGGCTGCAGCGCTTCCACAAATTCGATCAGGCGGGGCACCTCGTGCGGAAGCAGCCCGGCGCGGGCTGCGTCCAGCAAGGATTGTCGCAGATCCGCCTCGTTGGAGCCGGGTACCGGCACCACCTCCAGGGCGACGATCTGGCCGGCGAGCGAGCTGCGTCGCGGATAGGCCCGCAGGTCCGCAACGCCTTCCACTCTCCTCAGGGCGTTTTCGATTTTGAGCGGAGCCACCTTGTGCCCTCCCACGTTCATCAGGTCGCTGCTGCGACCGCGGAACAGGACTCGATCCCCCCGGATTTCGACGAGATCACCGGTGGCTCGCCAGGTCTCCTGATCCGGCAGCCGGTCCTGCTCCGGCTCATAGCCGATCATGCTATGGCCGCTTCGGGCCTGGAGTTCTCCGTCGAGGATGCGCAGCTCGGTGCCAGGCTCGGGCGGGTTCTCCAGGTAGCGGGCCGGAAATCCCTCGCGGCCGTCGGTGACCGAAAAAAGTCGCCCCAGCTCGGTGGAGGCGTAGATGTGGACGATCCGGACCTCCGGCCACAGGCTGCGGATCCTGTCCAGGAGATCCTGGGTCACGGCCTCGCCTCCCAGGGTGACTTGGCGGAGCGAGGCGCGTCGCAGCAGGTCGCGTCCGCCGAAAAATATGATCTGCCGCCAGAATGTAGGCGTGCCCGAGGCGTGGGTGACTCGTGAGTCGACCAGCGTGGCCGCCGCCTGCTTCGGGTCGAACGAGGCAGGCACGACAAGGGCCGCCCAGTTCAGCAATGCCTGAAGGAGCACCTGGATCCCGGCGTAGAGAGGCAGCGGGTAGGCGCACAGCCAACGGGAATCCGCAAGAGAAGGATCCTTGCGGACCGGGGACGAGAGAGTTTTCCAGGAGTGTGTGGCGGCCTTGGGGGTCCCGGTGGTTCCGGAGGTGAGGAGGGTCACCTTGCCACCTCCGGCATGGGGCGGCGGAATCTCCATCGTGGCCGCCGAGGGGCGGCTGGTCGCGTCATCCGTCCCATCGCCGAGGACGGTGTGCAGGTCGAACCGGCTCCGGATGCTCTCGACTTCGTCGGGACTCCTCCGCCCGATCAGGAACGTGTGGGCTCCCAGCCAGTCCAGCGCGGCGACGGTGGCGATGTAGGGGGGGGGATCCGTGGCCGTCAGCCCCACGCGGCGGCCGGCCCATGAACCCCGCTGCAAAACCATGGTCATGGCGGCGCAACGCAGATCGCCATAGCTGCTGAGATGGCCACCATGGTCGATCGCGCGGCGTTCAGCCCGTGCGGCTCCCTCCCGGATCAGGTGTTCTCCCAGCATCCCGTGCTTCTCAGCCGGCGCGCCGGCGAAGGGCGTCCTCGTAAACACCCACGATGTCCTGAATGGTTTTCAGCTCCCGATCGACTCCCTCTTCGAAGGGGTCGATCCCCAGAACCCCCTCCAGCCGCACCACAATGGCGGCCCAGTCCAGCGAATCGAGCCCGAGACGGGCATCCACCGGTGTATCCGCGGTGGGCGGCTCGGCAATTCCTTTCATCTCCAAGCTCTCCCGGATGGCGGCCAGAATGGCACCGGTCACGTCGCTTGCTGTGGGCATCGGTCGTGTCTCCCTCTCGCGATCTCCGAGGCCCTCTCGCCCCGGAGGTAAACATCAAAGATTGATCGGTCCGTCCCCATCCCCTCGGGTCATGTGGGTCTGCTCCAGGCTCTCCTCGAGGGGCTCCAGTAGCTTTCCCAGTGCCGGCGAGACGGCGAAGTAGAAGTTGGTCGGCCCATGCAGATATCCGTTGGCGACGAAGGCGTGGCACCAGTCGCGTTGCAGCTGATTTGAAACAACCAGGTCGACCTTCCTGCTTTCCATGAAATGGGTTGCGCCGGCAATGACTCCGGCTTCGCGCCCCGGCAGGGCCAGGCAGTCCACGATGGATCCGACCCTCAGATTGCCGAACTGGCGGTGGTTCCGCATGCGGGTGTCCAGGACCACGGCCCACCCTACCGTCATTCCGTTTTCGCTGACCTTGAGACGGGTGAACCGATTCTCCTCGGAGGGATACAGTGTGTCCAGCACGACACTGCTGCGAACGGCGCACAGTGCATAGGCGCCTTTGGCGCTTTCCCAGATAGCATCGGCCCAGGGCCCGAACGTCATTTCTTCGGACCAAGAGAATCGGGAGGCCTCATGCCTGTAGCGGTTGCGGACTCGGTGCGCTGCCTTCATCGCCACCCATCCCGCCCCGGAGGCGGCGACCAGATCGAGAAGCTTCCGATTCACATTGGAACGCCGAAGAAACTCGATCCCCTGTAGAAACCGCTTTGGCCGGATGATGCGGAAGTAGAAGGGGCAGGGCACGATTGGAAAATCGAAAATCTTGAGCAATCGGGCCACTGGTTCCTCTGGGGAGCCCATTCCCAATCCGAACAGGAGCGGCTGCCTCTTCATGGCGTCTTTCAGGGTGAGCATCCCGACGATCGCGTGCCTGGGGTCCACGATGCCTTCCGAGACGGGGAGCCGATAGTCGGCGATCATCCGGACGGATCCTTCCACCCAGAAAGCCTGTGGCTTGAGAATGTAGCCTCCGCGCACCGCCTCCTGGTCGCGCACCAGGTAGTACTCCTGGTAAACGGGGACTCCGTCCTGGGGCGGGAGCCAGGTCGGCACCGGCGTGTCCGGGAAGCGAAATGTCGAGCCCCGAGCCTCCAGCCTGCGATTGAAGGACTGCACCGCTTCGGCATGCTCAGGGAGGAACGGCTCGATTGAAAGGCCCACGCTAGCTCCCCTTGACACCGCCGCCCTGCTCAGGACGATCGACACTCCTCGCCTCGAATCGCCAGGCGCGGGACGTACGCGGCCTCAATTGTCCCGCCTGCGGATACGCTGCGACAGCCAGTGGCGCTCGAGGCGCGCCAGCTCGCGCCTGGGTATCACCGGGTTCTCCTGAGCGGCGCGAAGGTGATCCAAAAGAGTCGAAACCGGCACGAACCAGCCGTTCTTCCCGGCCAGCCTGCGCATCAGCTTCGCAAACTCGCGATCCAATTCACCGTTCTGCACGTAGCGCAGTCCGAAATGGGTGTACATGATGCACACCCCACCTTCCGTCTCCAGCCGATCCTGCTCGGCTTCCCTCAGGGCGCGGCAGAAACTGGGTGCCTTGTCTCCGAAGGTGCTGCTGAACCACCCTCGGACGTAAGGCTGCGCCG
>JAKEFJ010000100.1 GCA_022616665.1 Acidobacteriota bacterium | reverse complement strand
CTTACGGTGACGGAGGTGCACCGGGCCGTGCCGGCGCTGATGGCGCTTTTGGAGCGGCGTAACGTCGAGCTGTCGATGCTCACCACGCACCACGCCACCCTGGAAGACGTGTTCGTCTCGCTCACAGGAAGGCAGCTTCGCGATGCCTAATCACCCGCTGGTGCAGCTGACTCTGGCGCGCATGCGGGAGTTCTACCGCGAGCCGGAGGCGATCTTCTGGGTATTCGGATTCCCCATCGTTCTGGCGTTCGCTCTGGGCATCGCGTTCCGCAACCGGGGCCCCGAGCAGCTCAGGGTCGGCGTGCTGCGGGCGCCGGGCGACCGTGCTCTGGTGGAGGTGCTGGACGGCTCTCCGGCGCTGGTTGCGTCCCTGGTCGATCCGGAGGAGGCGCGCATGCAGCTTCGCTCGGGGCGGCTGGCTCTGCTCGTGGCGCCGGGAGAACCGCTGGTCTATCGGTACGACTCCACCCGCGAGGAGAGCAGGCTGGCCAGGCTGGAAGCGGACGAGGCGCTGCAGCGCTCCCGGGGGCGGGCCGACGTCGCGGGCGTGAGTGATGAGAAGGTCACCGAGCCGGGCTCGCGCTACATAGATTTCCTCATTCCGGGGTTGCTGGGCATGAACTTGATGGGGAGCGGCTTGTGGGGGATTGGCTTTTCGGTGGTGCAGGCCAGGACCAAGAAGCTGCTGAAGCGATTCATGGCGACGCCGATGCGCCGCAGCCACTACCTGACTTCCTTTATCCTGTCGAGGCTGCTGTTCCTCTTCATCGAGGTCGCGGCGCTCATCGGGTTCGCCCGGTGGATCTTCGGCGTGGGGGTGAACGGCTCGCTGGCCACCCTGGCCTTCATCACGATCCTCGGGTCCCTTTCCTTCGCAGGGCTGGGAATGCTGGTGGCCAGCCGCGCCAGAACCATCGAGGCCGTCTCGGGACTGATGAACCTGGTCATGCTGCCCATGTGGATTCTCTCGGGAACGTTCTTCTCTTATGCGCGCTTTCCCGATGTCGTGCAGCCGTTCGTGAAGGCTCTGCCGCTGACCGCCCTGAACGATGCCCTGCGCGCCGTGATGATCGACGGTGCTTCCATCGTGCAGCTCGGGGCGCCCCTGGCGATCGTCGCCGGATGGGGGCTCGTCAGCTTCGCCCTGGCTCTTAAGATCTTCCGCTGGCGATAAGCTCCATCTCCTGCCCATCTCCCCAATGAGGTGCGCGCACCACCAAGCTTCCCCGTTAATCATTGAGTCAACCTCGCGACCAGTCATTTCGTAACTCCGCGGATTCTCGTTCCTCTCGTCTCGATCTGATTTCGGGGTTAGTCTGGGTCTGCTTGGAGAGGTGGCGGATCATATTCCGGGAGGCTCACGATGAAGCGCAGGATTCTGGGTACGGCTCCAATTTACTTCTGGGTCGGGCTGATGCTCCTCTTTTTCCTTTTCGGTGCCGCATCCGTCGAGGAGATCCAAAAGGTATTCGTCACCAATTTCCCCAGGGTGCAACCGGTATCGGGCGAGATCTCCGTCGAAGGGACCATCCGGCATGCCGTCCCCCGACGCTTCAAAGATATCGTTGTTCCCCCGGTGAGCCCATCCGATGTCTCCCGCTTGATCTCGGCGGGAACTTTGGAGGTCGACGGCTTCACCTCGGTGGTGCTCGGGTTGAACGGTTATTCGAAGGGGAAAGCGCTGAAACCAGGAGTGGTCGGGGCAATCCTGCTCCCCGATGAAGACCTGGTCCTGCGGGCCTTCGAGGAAGAGGGGAAATCCCAGTTTCCCATCGAGATCAGGACTGCGGCCTTCGCACCCTCCTCACCCTACTCCGCGTCCGACCAGCAACGTTTCCTGGTAGGGTTTCCGCGGTACCGAATCTGGCTCTACAACACTACCGATACCTCGGTCAGCGCGAATCTCTTCGTTTATCTGACGAATTGAAGCGACTCCGGCGGCCCGAGACTGGAGAAACGATCAGCGGTCATGAGGTGGGGCAAGCATTCATCCGATTGGACGGCGGCCGAAGAAGATCCTCCCGGCGCTCCGGAAGACGAGGATGCCTCCGACGAGGAGAAGAGCGAAGCAGAGAATGGGAAGCAGGATGGCCAGGACGGAGGTGATGGTGGAGCCGGCCAGCTCGGCGGTGGAGACCAGGGGATTGGTGAGCCCGCCCGAAACAGCAAGCGATTTCAAGCGGAGCAGCACCGTTGCTCCCTGGATGAGGCCCGCGGCGCTTCCGCCGCCGATGAGCGCCAGGCTCCAGCGGAGCAGCGGTGGCATCTCCACGAAAACCGCGGCGCTCGCCAGGACGCCGGCGATGACCGCCGCGGGTGTCGCGGCCGCATCAAGAAAATTATCCAGCCACGGGACGTAGTAGGCCCCGACCTCCAGCACCGTGGCGGTGCCGAAGGCGACGAGTGCCGGTGTCGTTTCCATCCAAGTGAACCCGGGCGAAAGCGCCAGGTAGTCGAATCTCGCCGCGGTGCCAATGAGCAGGAGGGGAACGAATACCCGAAAACCGCACGCGGCGCTCAGGCCCAGCCCAAGGGCGATGCTGACGAGGCTTTCGGAGCTCATTTCAAGATCTCAGGAAGCCGGTTTGGTGGATGCCGGCGGGTCGCTGGGGGTACCGAGGTCCACCACCACTCGCCACTTCCCATCCGGCCCCTTGCGCCAGATCGTCACGTACTTGCCATTGCGACGGGCGGGCTGTCCGTCGGATCCCTTGCCAGTCCAAAGGTACTTGCCATAGGTGTATCCCAAGTCTCCCGAGCCCGAAATCTCCGCCTTGTCGGGACTCCAGGTGAGGGATACGTTGGGGTCGGTCAGAATCGGAGCCCATTCCCCCAGAATCTTCTCCTTGCCGACGACCACGGGCTCGCCGGGCGGGAACATCGCTGCATCCTCGGCCCACAACGCCAGGAACGCCTGGCTGTCCTTCGCTGCGACGGCGGCGTCGAGCTTTGCTTCCATCTCACGCAGGGCCTGCTCTCCCTCCGCGCGGGAGCCAGCAGCAGATTGCGCCTTCGCCGTCAACGCCATCGCCAGACCGAGAACCAGCAAGGGAAAAGAAACGAGTGCGAGCATTTTCATGGAGACCTCCGGGGGGAAGAGGGTCCAAGAGCCGACCAGGCGTGTCGCGGTCGAATTAGATGCTGCCGCCCAGCTCGGCCGACAGGATCACCTTGCATTCGGGACAGATGATGACGTGGCCGCGGCGAGGCAGCGTCGATGTGAAATTGACCTTCGAGCGCAGGAGGCGCACCACGTGAACAGCGGAGACCTCTTTCTTGCAATGGGGGCAAGGCAGCGGCGCTTCCAGGGTGTATTCCGCTTCATAGGAACCTGATGGGGCCGGCTCAAGGGGTGCCGCCATATGACCTCCTCTCGAGAAGCTGGCGAAGTATAAGCGATGCCGGGCGCCCGACGCCACCTCTGCTAAGATGCTGCGATGATCCGGGTGGGTGTTGCGGGCTGGTCTTACGACGACTGGGACGGAATTGTTTACCCGGCTCGCAAACCGGCGCGCTTCGATCGCCTCGCCTACCTTGCTGGCTTCCTCGATACCCTGGAAATCAACTCGACGTTCTATCGAATCCCGGAAACGAAAACGACCGAGTCGTGGGCCCGGCGCGTCAAGGAGCGTCCAGATTTTAGATTCACGGCCAAGCTCTTCCAGGGGTTCACTCACAAGCGAGCGGAGCTTCGGGGCGATGAAGAAGCGGCGTTCAAAAAGGCCTTGAAGCCGCTGTCGGACGCTGGCGTCCTGGGCGCCGTCCTGGCGCAGTTCCCTTACTCGTTTCGGCCGGGTCCCGCGAGCCGTGAAACACTGGAGTGGATCATCGAGGCATTCGGCGCGCTCCGATTGATAGTGGAGATTCGCCATGCCGACTGGGACACGCAGGAGTTCTACGATTTCCTGCGCGAGCGAAGCGTCGGCTTCTGCAATTTGGACCAGCCGCGCGTGGCGCGCTCCATCGGCCCCACCGAAGCGTCCACTTCACCTGTCGGCTACGTGCGCCTGCACGGTCGCAACGCCGCAAATTGGTTCAAAAAGAAGGCCGAGCCGTGGGAGCGCTACGATTATGCTTACGCCGAGGAGGAGTTGACCCCATGGGTGCCTCGCATCCGGCGCATCGCCGAGCAAACTGCGGATGTGTTCATCATCGCCAACAACCACTACCGCGGCAAAGCACCCCTGGCGGCGCTGACGCTTCTGGCGCTGCTGCGCGGCGAGAAAGTCGCCGCCCCGGCCGAGCTGGTCGCCGCCTATCCACAGATGGCCCCGCGGGCCATCTCCAAGGGATCCGCTCAGGGACAGCTCTTCTGACGTGAAAACCTTCCCACTATGAAGACGTTTCGTCGGATCAGTGTCTCGCTTCTCGCCATCGGCTGCCTGCTGGGCTTCTGGGCTTTCTGGTGGGAGCCGCACCGGTTGCGGGTGCGCGAGGTGCCGCTGGAGCCCGACTGGCCGGATGAGCTGAACGGCTTGCGTGTGGCCCTGCTCGCGGATCTGCACGTGGGTTCTCCCTACAACGATTTGGACAAGTTGCGCGAAATCGTCCGGCGCACCAACGAGGCGCATCCCGATCTGATCTGCATGCTGGGGGACTACGTCAAAGGGAGGATACCCGGAAACTGGGTCAATCCGCAGACGATGGCCCGCGAGCTGGGCCGCCTGCGGGCGCCTCTGGGAGTCTTCGCCGTGCTGGGAAACCACGATCACTGGTACGGCGCCGAGGAGGTAGCCCGGGTGTTTCGCGGCTCGGGCATCAAGGTGGTGGAGGATCAGGCACAGCGCGTGAGTTTTCGCGGCTCCGGCCTTTGGATCGGCGGCCTCAGCGACTTTCGCGAAGGGCGGCACGATGTCCGCGGCACGCTGCGACAGGTGACCGACTCGGCGCCGGTGATCCTGATCACCCACAACCCTGACATCTTTCCCGAAATCCCTGCCCGGGTCAGCCTGCTACTGGCCGGCCACACCCACGGTGGCCAGGTCGTTTTTCCCTTCATCGGCGCGCTGGTCGTCCCCTCCATCTACGGCAACCGATACCTCAACGGGCACATCGAAGAGCGCGGGCAGCACCTTTTCGTCGCCAGCGGCACGGGCATGAGCTACCTCCCCGTGCGCTTCCTCGTCCCCCCGGAAGTCACCATCCTGAGGATCGAATCGCCGCAGATTCGATAATCTCCAGCCATCCAACCCCCCCGGTTTCCGTGGTTCGCGGGGCTATTGACTTTCACCTAACTTTCACCTATCTTCATTACTACCCGATTAAGGAAGGTTGCGACCCGATAAGGAAAGCCCACAGAAGGGGAGTCGACACCAAGAGGAGGCCGCATGTTCCAGGGACTCAGAACGGTCATCTATCACGTGGAGGATCTGCAGAAGGCGAAGGAGTGGTACAGCAAGGCGCTGAAGATCAAGCCCTACTTCGACAAGCCGTTTTACGTGGGTTTCAACGTGGGGGGCTACGAGCTGGGGCTGGACCCGGACATGGGCGGCGTCAAGCAGGGGAACGCCGGGGTGGCCTACTGGGGTGTGCCCGACGCCAAGGCCGCCTTCAAGAAGCTGGTCGAGCTGGGGGCGAAGTCCCACAGCGCGGTGCAGGAGGTGGGAGACGACATCCGCGTCGCCACCGTCACCGACCCCTTCGGCAACGTGCTCGGCATCATCGAGAACCCCCATTTCGCATTAAAGAACGGGCGGTGACCACCATGTCTTGCTACCCGGTGGTTTCGTGATAGGGGATCGGAGAGCCAAGCATGTCTTCTGACCATAAATGAGGTGAAGGTGGCGACGAGATCTCAAATCGAGTGGACGGAGATGACCTGGAACCCCGTGACAGGCTGCACGAAGATCAGCCCGGGATGCAAGCACTGCTATGCCGAGCGCATGGCAAAGCGTCTGCAGGCCATGGGACAGGAGCGCTACCGAAATGGATTTCAGTTAACGCTCCAACCGGATTCCCTGGAAGAGCCCCTGCGATGGAAGCGTTCCAGGATGATTTTTGTCAATTCGATGAGCGATCTGTTTCACAAGCAGGTTCCGCTCGAATACATACAACGAGCTTTCTCGGTGATGCGGGACGCGCACTGGCACACCTTCCAGATTCTGACGAAGCGTGGCGACCGGCTTCGAGCCGATGCGCACAGGATCGACTGGCCGGCGAACGTCTGGATGGGAGTCAGTGTCGAGAGCAGCGAATACCTTCATCGCGTCGAGCAGCTTCGAACAGTCCCGGCGGCGGTCCGGTTTCTGTCAATTGAGCCGCTTCTGGGACCGATTCCCGATTTATCACTGGCGGACATAGGGTGGGTCATCGTGGGCGGAGAGTCCGGGCCCGGCGCACGGCCCATGAATCCGTCCTGGGTCAGGACAATCCGTGAACGCTGCCTTGAAGAAGGAGTGCCTTTCTTCTTTAAGCAGTGGGGCGGCGTGTGGAAATCACGGCAGGGTCGAGAGCTGGATGGGCGTACCTGGGATGAGTTGCCGCGCAGAGTACGACCCGCAACGCAACTTGCGCGCAAACCGGGCAACCTGAGTCCATATCTGGCGGCGGGCCTGTGAGCCAAGCTAGAAACGGCACGAGGAGAACCTGATGCACGCGGTGAAGATCAACGATTCAATCGCCTGGTTGGTCGTAATGGGCGCCATCCTCGCAGCCTGGAGGAGGTGAAGGAGCGGTGCGGGCGATCTTTATGATATGGAACCTGGATTGGAAGGGGGGCATTCATGCGTCGTGTCGGGCTCACTGTGGCCCTGATCGCGCTGGGAGCAGCGCCGGTCCGCGCAGAGGCGCTGAAGGCGCGGTTCATCGGCAACGAGGCGTTTGAAATCACCGACGGCAAGGTCACGCTCCTGAGCGATTTCCCCTATCACTCCGGAGCATACGGCTACATGAAGTATCGGTTTGAGGACGTCAGGCCGCAGGGCAAAGTGCTCTGTCTGATCACGCACAAGCACGAGGACCACTTCGATCCCACCCTCTTCAAGAAGACCGACTGGACGCTCCTGGGACCGGCCAAGATGGTCCGGGGAGTGGACCCTGCAAAGCTCCTGCCCATCCAGGACCTGGTTCGGTTCGAGGACATGGAGATCCGTCCCATTCGGACACCCCACGGCAACATGGAGCACTACTCCTACTGGGTCCGCTGGCACGGTCTGAAGCTTTTCTTCTCCGGGGACACGGAAGAGATGGACGCTTTGACCCGCATTGGCAAGGCGGACGTGGTTTTCATCTCCCCCTGGCTATTGGAGAGCTGGCAAGGCCTGGGTCCTCCGAATGCCGGTCGGGTGATCGTTTATCATCACAAGGCCGACGAGAAAATTCAGTGCATCCAGTGCGTCGTGCCGAAGCAGGGCGATGAGATTGAGATTTCCTATTAGCTTGCGTGACAGTCCGAGAGGCAGCCGGCGATGTACCTGACCGCAAGGCAGCGCGAGCTTTACCGATTCCTCCAGGACTATATCGAGCGCAAGGGAGAGGCGCCCACCTACCAGGAGATCGGGCGGGCGCTGCGGCTCAAATCCACCAACGCGGTGGCCAAGCACCTGAAGGCGCTGGAGGAGAAGGGGTACGTCCGCAGTCCGTGGGGAAACAAGAAGCGGGCGCTGACCCTCGTGGAGCACGGAACGCCCTCGTTCACCGTTCCGCTTCTGGGGACGGTGGCTGCCGGAAAGCCCATCGAGCCCATCGAGACGGCCGAGAAGATCGAGATTCCGCGAAGCCTGCTGGGAAGCGGCGAGAACTTCGCGCTGCGGGTGCGTGGCGACAGCATGATCGACGATGGCATCCGCGACGGCGACGTGGTGGTCGTGCGGAGGCAATCCACCGCCGAGGACGGGCAGACGGTGGTGGCGGTGGTCAACGGCGAGGCGACGGTGAAGCGCCTCTACCGCAAGAGCGGGCGTGTGGAGCTGCGCCCCGCCAACCCGGCGCTTGCGTCCCTCTTCCTGGACGAATCCACAGGCGAGCTGGAAATCCGCGGCATCGTCGTCGGCCTGCTCCGGAAGTTCCAGGCGTGAGGGCCATGCGTGTTGATACGGCACACGGCTATAATCCGTCCTGCTCGGCCACCGAAGCAGGAGCATAAAGGTGCGCACGACCCATTGACTCTGTGAAAAACGGGATCCGATGGCTAGCAAAATTCGTGTCGACATCAAGCCGGAAATGCTGCGGTGGGCGCGCGAGCGCGCCGGGCTCGGCGTGGATGCGTTGGCGCGGCGATTTCCGAAGCTCAAGGCATGGGAGCAAGGCAACGCGAGCCCCACGCTGAAACAGCTGGAAGGGTTTGCCAAGGCTACCTACACGCCTGTCGGCTACCTTTTCCTACCAGAACCCCCAGTAGAAACCGTCCCGATTCCAGATTTCCGCACCAAGGAAAACGTACACATTGAACATCCAAGCCCCGATCTGCTCGACACGCTCTACCTCTGCCAGCAGCGCCAGGAGTGGTACCGTAACTTCGCGCGGTCCACGGGTGAGAAACCGCTGGCATTCGTAGGCTCCGCAAAACCCACGAGTGGGGTCGAGGCAACTGCCGCAGGAATCCGGCATGCGCTCGGGTTCGATCTCGAGGAACGCCGTCGGATACCGACCTGGACCGACGCGCTGCGCCGCTTCATCGAACAGGCCGACGCGCTGGGGATCCTTGTCATGTGCAGCGGCGTGGTGCTCAACAACAACCAACGTCAGCTCGATCCCGATGAGTTTCGCGGTTTCGCGATTGCGGACGATCTAGCTCCCCTGGTGTTCATCAACGGGGCGGACACCAAGGCTGCGCAGATGTTCACTCTGGCGCACGAGCTGGCTCACATCTGGATCGGGCAATCCGCTGTCTCCGACGCACAGGCATCCTGGGTACCGGATCACCAGGTGGAGCGCTGGAGCAACCGTGTCGCCGCCGAGATGCTTGTACCCCTTGATGCGTTGCGCGACGAGTACAGTGCCCTGGGTCAATTACAAGGCCCCGATTTACAGCACGAACTAGGTCGCTTGGCACGGCGCTTCAAGGTCAGCACGCTGGTCATCCTGCGACGAATCCACGACGCGGGCTGGCTTTCCCGAGAGCAGTTCCGGGAAGCATATGCCGAAGAGCTGCAACGTCTGGGCGAGGTGACCAAGACGAGCGGCGGTGATTTCTACCTCACGCTGGGAGCACGTGCGAGCAAGCGGTTCACCCGGGCCTTGGTGGTCAGCACTCTTGAGGGACAAACGCCCTTCACGGAGGCGTTCCGGCTGCTGGGACTCAAGAAGATGGCCACGTTCCACGATCTCGGGCGCAGCCTGGGGGTGGGCGCCTGATGGCCTACCTCCTTGATGCAAACGTGTTCATTCAAGCCAAGAATCTCCATTACGGTCTCGACTTCTGCCCAGCGTTTTGGGATTGGCTCATCGTGCAGAACGCCGCAGGTCAGGTATACAGCATCGAGCGAGTTGAAGACGAGATCGAGGCTGGCGCCGACGAGCTGGCAGCATGGGCGGCGAAACGTGGAGCTGGTTTGTTTCTCAAGCCCGACGCCGCAATCCTGCCCGCCCTCACCAAGGTCAGCACTTGGGTCACCGGCCAGAGCTATGAACCGGCCGCTATTAACACGTTTCTTCAAGTAGCCGACTACTACCTCGTGGCTCATGCGTTGGCTCACGGGCAAACCATGGTGACTCACGAGAAGGCATCGACTTCGACCAAGAAGATCAAAATTCCCGAACCCTGTATTGGTCTCGGAATCAAGTGTATGACGCCCTTCGAGATGTTGCGCAAGGAGCGTGCCCGCTTTGTCCTGGAGCATCGACAATGACGAGATTTTGTTCGGCATCGCACCGATTGGCGAAAAAGTTGCAGCGTGATCACCTGTGGGTGGATCCAGGTGACCGTGCATGCCGACATTCCCTGGCCCGCTCTCTTCGACGCGAGCGAAAAACAGCGAGCGCTGATGGTTGTCAACGACGTGAAAGGACCTTCCTTTGCGCTTTATGATTCGAAAGGGAAGGAAATGTTTGTGAGGCCGTAATCCCTGTCATAGAGCTCTATTGGGAGTTCGACAATTACAAGGAATGAAGTCTTGCTGCAAGCGCGGCTATCAGCGCAAGGTAGACTGCCTAGGAATCTTGCCTTGAGCGCGAGCCGTGACGTGGCGAGGCAGCTAGCATGGATCGCGCGATTTTGCATCTGGATATTCCGGCGTTTCCCGTGGCGGTGGAGCGGGTGGTGTCACCACGGCTGGTGGGAAGGCCGGTGGTGGTGGCGCCGTCGTCGTCCACCCGCGCGCCGATCCTGGTCTCCTCGCTGGAAGCGCGCCGTGCCGGGGTGTTTCGCGGCATGCCTCTGGCGCGCGCCGCAAGGATCTGCCGCGACCTGATCGTCCTGCCTCCCAACGAGCCGCTTTACCGGCGCGCCTCCGACGCCATCCTGAAAGTCCTGGGCTGCTACTCGCCGCTGCTGGAGCCGGCGGGCGGGGGGCACGTGTTCCTGGACATGACCGGCACGCACCACCTGTTCGGCCGGGCGGTGGACTCGGCCGATCGCATCCAGCGCGAAGTCCGCGGGCGGCTGCGCCTCGCCGCCACGCTGGGAGTGGCCTCCAACAAGCTGGTAAGCCGGGTTGCGGCCCGCGTCATCCGGCCCGAGCGCCTCTACGACGTCTTTCCGGGAAGCGAAGCCCCCTTCCTGTCGCCGCTGGAAGTCGACCTGCTGCCGGGAGTGGATTCGCCGTCGCGCGAAATCCTGTGGGAAGTGAACATCGGCCGGGTGCAGGAGCTGGCGGCGCTGGACGTGGCGCATCTGCGGCTGCTGTTCGGCAAACGGGCGTGGCGGTTCTACCGGGAGGCTCGGGGAATCGATCCATCGCCGGTGCGGCCGCCGGAAACAACACCCGCGGTGCGGGAGGAGGAGACGCTGCCGGAGGATTCCAACGAGGATGCCGTCCACCGGGAAACGCTGGACCATCTGGCGGCGCGCGCCGCGATCCGGGTGCGGCGGATGAATCGGCAGGCGTGGCGCATCGAGATCCGGCTCTGCTACGTCGATGGAGTGGAGTCGGTGCGGGAAGAGACGCTGGCGCGGCCCGTGACCAACGACTTCGCGGCGCGGGAAATCGTGCAACGGCTCTTCGAAAAGGCGCGGGGCAGGCGGATCCAGATTCGCCATCTCGAGATCACAATGGCGGATCTCCGGGAGGCGCCGCGTCAGCTTTTGCTGTTCGAAGGCGTGTCGCAGGAGCCGGCAGCGGAATGGAGCACGGCGAATCAGATGCCGCAAGCCGCGCGGATGTTCGGAGAGGCGCGGAGGACGCCGGGGGTGGTTCACAGGGAGATGGAGAGGGGAGCTGGCAATGCCGGGGGTGGGGCGGAGGCGGCCCGGAAGGAGCGGCGCGATTCGGCGCTGACGACGGCGCTGGATCGGATCCGCGGGCGCTTCGGAGTCGCGGCGGTCGGATTCAAACGGAAGAGCTGATGAGCTTCGCCCGGAGGGACAGATGAGCCGGTTCGTGCACCTGGCGGTGCATTCCCATTACAGCCTGATGCGGGGCACCGCATCGCCGGAGGAGCTGGGCGCGGCGGCGGTGCGCCTGGGGATCACCACCTTGGCGCTCACCGACACCGACGGGGTGTATGGGCTGGTGCGCTTCTGGGAGGTCATGAGGGCGGCGGGAATCCGGCCGATTCTGGGAGCCGAGGTGCGGGCGAGCGATGCGGGCGCCATTTGCCTGGTGGAGACCGACGCCGGCTACGCCAACCTCTGCCGGCTTCTGAGCCGCAAGCACCGCGAGCCGGAGTTCCGGCTCGGCGCGGAATTCAACCGCGAGGGGCTCATCGTGCTGACCTCTTCCGTCGCGCTGCTGCGGGCCCTGGCGGCGCAATCGGGCACAGCGGATCTGTACCTCGCCCTCACGGCGGGGCACACTCCGGCAGCGGAGCCAACTCATTCCCTTGCGCGCCTGCGCGAAGCCCGGGCGCTGGGAATTCCTCCGGTGGCCATGGGTGATGCCCACTTCATCGCTCCTGGCGACTGGGAGATGCACCGCCTGCTGCGGGCCATCGCGCTGAACACCACCCGCGACCGCGTCCCTTCCCCCGAGCTGGCGCCGCGCGGCGCATGGCTGCGATCCCCCGAAGAGATGGGGCGGCTTTTCTCCTTCTGCCCCGAGGCGGTGGAGAACTCCGCGCGCCTCGCCGAGCGGTGCGCCCGGGAAGAGCCGCCCTGGGGTCGGCTGATCTTCCCGCGCTTCCAGGGGCGCGATCCCGAGGCGGCCTTCGAGCTGCTCAAGCAGCGCTCCGAGGCAGGCGTGATCCGCCGCTACGGCGCCATCAGCCCCCAGGCCCGCGCGCGCCTCGACTACGAGCTGCGGGTCATCGGGGAGAAGCACTTTGCCGATTATTTCCTCGTGGTGGAGGACATCGTGAAGCAGTCGCCCCGCACCTGCGGGCGCGGCTCCGCCGCCGCCAGCCTCGTCTCCTACGCCCTGGGGATCACTCACGTGGACCCGCTCCAGCACGACCTCTACTTCGACCGCTTCCTGAATCCCGGCCGCAAGGATCCGCCCGACATCGACGTGGATTTCTGCTGGGACGAGCGGGACGACATATTGAAATACGTCTTCGACACCTACGGCGAGGCGCAGGCGGCGATGATCGCCAATCACGTCACGCTGCGGCTGCGGGCAGCGGTGCGGGAGGTGGCGAAGGTATGGGGCCTCCCGGCGGCGGAGATCGGTGTCGTGACCTCGAGGCTCACGCGCTACGGCGGACCGGACGATCCCGAAGAAGCGGTGCGCAGCGACCCGCTGTTCCGCGGGCTGCACCTGGCGCCTCCGTGGCCGGAGATCCTGAAATGGGCGAAGCGGATCTCCGGCTGCCCGCGCAATCTCTCGGTTCACTGCGGCGGGGTGGTCATCGCCCCCGACGGGATCGACCGGCACGTGCCGGTGCAGCGCTCGGCCAAAGGGGTGATGGTGGTCCAGTGGGAAAAAGATCAGGCGGAAGAAGCGGGGCTGGTGAAGATCGACCTGCTGGGAAACCGCTCGCTCTCCGTCATCCGCGACGCGCTGCGGGCGGTGCAGCGCAACCACGGGCTCGATATCCGCTACGACACCTTCAGCCCGCTGGAAGACCCGGCGACACTGGATCTGATGCGCGACGGCAAGACGATGGGCGTGTTCTACGTGGAATCTCCGGCGATGCGCCAGCTGCAGCAGAAGACCCGTCATGGCGATTTCGAGCATCTGGTGATCCACTCTTCCATGATCCGCCCCGCCGCCAACGAGTACATCCGGGAGTACGTGCGGCGGCTGCGCGGCGGCGCCTACGCGGCGCTGCATCCGATTCTGGACGAGGTGCTGGTGGAGACCTACGGGATCATGTGCTACCAGGAGGACGTGGCGAAGGTGGCGATGCGGATGGCGGGTTTCTCCACGGTGGACGCGGACGGGCTGCGCAAGGTGCTGGCGCGGAAGTGGCCCGGAAAGCGCATGGAGGACTACCGGGAGCAGTTTTTCGACGGGGCGCGCTCGCGCGGCATCGGCGAGGAGGTGGCGGCCAAGGTCTGGGACATGATCCTGTCGTTCTCGGGCTACTCCTTCTGCAAGCCGCACTCCGCCTCCTACGCCATGGTGTCCTTCCAGTCCTGCTATCTCAAGGCCCACTATCCGGCGGAGTTCATTGCGGCGGTGATCAGCAATCAAGGGGGCTATTACTCGCCCTTCGCCTACGTCTCCGAGGCGCGCCGGATGGGGCTGCGCGTGCTGCTCCCCGACGTGAACGCCTCCGAGAAGCAGTACACGGGGATAACGCGCTCGTCGCCTTCGAATGGGGGGTGTGGCTTCCTGAGAGTCGGGTTGATGCAGGTGAAGGGGCTCAAGGAGGCGGGAATCGCAGCGCTGCTGGAGGAGCGGCGGCGCGGCGGGCCGTTCCGCTCCTTGGAGAATTTCCTGGCGCGGGTGGACGCCGATCCGTCGGACGTGCGCCTGCTGATCCGATCCGGCTGCTTCGATTCCATCGCCACCGGCCGCAGCCGCCCGGCGATGATGTGGCGGCTTTTGGCTCACGCCGAGGGGAGGGCCACGAAGAGCCGCCGGCAGCTGTCGCTCTTCGAGCCGGAGCGGGAGAACCTGCCGTCCCCGCCCGAGGTGGACGAGGAGAAGATCCTGCGGGACGAGGCGGACACGCTGGATTTTCTGGTGAGCCGACATCCGCTGACGCTCTATCGCAATGAACTGGCCAAAATACACCACATTCCCGCCGCGGAGCTGGCCCGCCACGTGGGAGAACGCGTCACCACCGTGGGCTGGCTCATCACCGGCAAGCTGGTGGAAACCAGGAAAGGGGAGCCCATGGAGTTCCTGTCCTTCGAGGACACCACCGACATCTACGAGACGACGTTTTTTCCTCGCGCCTACGACCGCTTCTGCCGGATTCTCACCACGACCAAGCCGTTCGTCCTCGCCGGGAAGGTGGAGGAGGACTACTCGGCCATCACCCTGACCGTGGAGGAGGCGCGCTGGCTGGAGACCCATCGTCACCCTTCCGGTCGGACCGCAGACCGGAGGACTGGATTCCAGGAGGGGTGGGAGGCTCCGGATCGGCTCTGATTACCACCACGACCAGAACTCGACCCTCACGTAGCGGGTAAACCTTCGGGTCAGCAGGTCGATCAGGCGCTGGCGGCTGCAGAGAATCTTGGCGTTGCCGGTCATCTCGGATTTGAGCTGGAAGGAGGAGTTGTCGAGGATCGTCGAGACCGTGACCGTCCTCTCGATCTGTCCCTCACCCGGCACGACCACGGTTGGCGCGATCGAGGCCACCGTGCCTGTAAAGTTGACGCCGGGCAGGGCCCTCGCCCTGAGGAACACTTTCTGGCCCACCTTCACGTCGGAGATCTCCCGCTCCGGAACCGCAATTTCAGCAGTGACGGTGTCCAACGCGTGCACTTTGGCGATGAGATCGCCCTTCTTCACCTGGCGGCCGACGATCTCCTTCAGCTTGGGTGTCGTGATGATGCCAGAGAGAGGACTGACGACGTTCACGGATTGAAGCTCTTCCTGCACGTAGCTCCGATTCGCGGTGAGCCGCGCAATCTCGGCACCGATGGCCTCGGCTTCTTCGGGGCGGCTCCCGGCCTCCAAGACCTGGAGCCGACCCTGCGCCTCCTCCAGATCCTTCTGCCGGATCGAGACCTGCTCTTCGCCTTCCTCGAGCTTGTCCTCGGAAAGCAGCTGCTCGGCGAACAGCTTCCTGAGGCGGTCCAGCTGGGCCCGGGAGTAAGCCAACCGTTCGCCGGCCTTCTCCACCGAGGTTATCGCCAGCTGGACTTCCTCCGCCCTGGGACCGGCCTCCAGCATCCTGAGCCTCGCGTGCTTCTCCGCGATCTCTGCCTCGAGCATGTGCATCTCGGCCCGGTAATCCCGATCGGAAAGTAGAGCAATCGGGTCACCCCGGTTGACCTTGGAGCCCTCTTCGACAAAGACCTGCTCGACGATCCCTTCGACTTCCGCCCTGATGTCGGCATTCTGGACCGGCAAGACGGTGAATTCTCCAGAGACTCTCAGATCCATGCTGCCGAGGAAGAGGGCTGCGGGAACTAGGGCCAGGAGGGAGAAAAATATCACCAGCTTCTTTGTGGGACGCCTGGGCTTCCTGACGCTTTCAGTCGCGGGGCGAAGCCCGCGCAGCGTCGTCTTGATCGGGTTGCTCAGGACGGCGCCGATGAGGCCGGTGAACAGCACGAACCCCCAACCTTGATATCGGCGCACCAAAGCGCCGCCGATGTAGAAGGCGATGATTCCGAGTAGCCAGCAGGAGTAGGTGAATGCGAGCAGACTGTAGGTGAGAAAAATCCTCCGCTCGCGAGAAGAGGTCTCCTGAGTCCCAGCCGTGCCGATTCCCAGGAGCCGACGTGTCCGATCTCCCAGGTAGGCGAAGGCTTTCTTTCGCAAATTGGGAATACGAACACCGTCGCTCAGGAGGTAGTACCCATCCAGCTTGATGAGGGGATTGAGGTTGAACAGCGATCTGATTCCCGAAGTGGCCATGACCACCAGGGCCATGAAGCTCAGCCCCGTGCCGGGCTCCGTGACCCTCCAAATCATCGTTGCCGTTGCCCAGATGACCAGCTCCGAGTAAGCACCCGCCAGGGTCACCCAGAGGCGCTTGGACCGCTCCGGAAAAAGCCAGGCGTCGCTCACATTGCAATAGAAGGAGGGCTGGAAGTAGATGAGCAGAAATCCGAGATCGTGGACTTTCCCGCCGAAGTGCTTGCACGTGAGTCCATGGGAGAACTCGTGGATGATGATGACGAGAAAAACGGTGAGCCATGCGAGGAAAAGCGTATGGATCTGAAACGCTCGAGTGAAGTCGCGGGCGATCGACGGGCCGTTGGCTGCTGCGGTGAAGGCAGCCAGAATGATGAGCGCGGTGGAAGTCGCCAGGAAAACGGGGCTGAAGAGAAACCGCAGATTCCCGGCCAGGACGTCGAAGAGACGATCGGGATCGAAGGCCTTCAATCGGAGGTAGAGCAGGCTGCCGCCGAACGTCCTTCGCTGATGGGAAGCGTCGGTTCCGGCCGCGTCGCGGGACTGCAACAGTCCCGAGGCCCGAAGCCGGCTTATGAAATGTTCGAGATTGTCGCGGGAGAGCGGCGTATCGAATCGCTCCTGCACCCGGCTAGCGACCAGATCCAGCGATGCCGCACCGTCGAGCTGCTGCGCAATGAAGTACTCGAGCTCACGAAGCTGGAAGAAGCGGCCCCTGGCGGGGTCCTTGATGACGAAAGTAGTCGTTCCCGTCGAGGGCTGTCGGCTGACAACCAGCCCTTCGCGAAGCTTCGGGCACTCTGAATTCATCTGAGAATCCGTGTCATTGGGAAAGCAAGGCAGGGCCACAGGGACGACCGGCGACCCTGCCTTTTCGTGATTCCAACAGACGGGCTCGCATCCAATCCGAGGAGACGGGTCGATCTTCAGATCTCGCTGGAGCCGGTGCGCAGCGAGCCCCCTCGCTGCCATCCTCGATGCGGCCGGCGGCGCATTGGAGCGCCCCTGAGCCAACCAGCCTCTCTAGGGGGACGATGGATCCCCAGAGCGGGGCTTGGACCCGCGGAGGAGTCGAATCCCGTGCTGTCGGAATTCAGGGACCGCCTATTTCAGTGACCGCCCTGATTTCCCGGCTGTCCCTCATAGCCGAGCAGGCCGTTCCCACCGTGTCCCCCCTGGTTCCCCGGCTGTCCTTCGTAGCCGAGAAGTCCCGGTGGCTGGCTCGGAGCGATCCTCTGCTCCAGCTCCTCGATTTCCAGCTTCGGCTCTTCGGGCTTGGGTTGAAGGTCTTCGCGCTGCATCTTTTCTCACCTCCCTTGAAATGCGACGGCAGGTCGTTTGGATCGAAAAAGAGCACCCTTCGGCGCTCTTCGGGTGTCGATCTTCCGAGAGAGATGTCCCCATTGCGTGACCAAGGAGTTCCTATTTGATGAGGTCTATACGACATGCGTGGTGACTTAGCAAGTCTTTTCTTATGTGACATTTAATTGACGGGGAATCTAAGGTCCTAGGGCTCACCCGAATACAGAACGCACCCTAGGCTACCCGACGTCTTAAAAGAGTTCTCACTGACGAAGGCCTCAAGATGACGGTTGGAGCGTTCTCACGGATCCTGAGAGTCCGGGCAGGTGAGGGATGGGGCGAAGCTTCAGGCGGAACAAGGGGAAGCGCATAACAGCACTACCCGAATGTCCGGTCGAAGAGTGTGTCGATGGCGGCAAGACCCGCGGCCGTGGGAAAGCGAGTTCCTGTTCCGCACACCAGAGGGTGCTGCATCACGGGGTTGCGGACAGGTTCGAACTTCTCCTCGGTCCAGTGGAACCAACCTTCGCGATTCTGATCGTAGACGAACAGCGGCTTGTTGCAGAGCTTGGCGAACTCGGCGCCCCAGCCCGTTCCGCCCATCACGGTCTGATCTTCGAGAATTCGCCCCACGACGTAGATTTCCTGGCCCTTGTTGATTTGGTGCCAGATGGTCTGCAGCACCTTCCGCATCAACGGAGTGTTGGGATAGGTGCGGCCCATCAACTTGTTGACGTAGATGAGGCTCACATCCCCCTGCAGAAGCTCTTGGGCGGTAAGGACCCGGATGCCGCGCCGCCGGGCATCGTTGTGCCCCTCGAAGGTGAAATTGACCTCCGCAATCCCATGTTTTTCCGCAGCGGCGCCGAAGGCAGCTTCGCTGCCCTGTGCGGCGCCGCTATAAAGAATGCAATCCTCCCGATTCATGATCTCGTCCCCCCTGGCAGCTGAAAGTTCAAATTCCCGGTCCACAATCGCCGCCCCTCATCGATCCATTGGGGGCGGCCGGTCTCGCCATTGTACAGGCACAGCGCCGGAGATGCGCGGGGTCGAAGCCTCCTTAGAGGTGCGACTCCTCCTTGCCGGAGGTTCTCCGTGCCAGGGCCCAACGTGAGGCGCCGGGCGGCGGGACGCACCCGGCTTGCGAAGCGACGAAGGGAAATCGGGTAAACTTCGCGCATGCGTCTGCTGGCGAAGCTGGTGCGCGATGCATTCGACCTCTGGGTGGGGCTCCTCAACCTCGTGGGGCTGCGAAGCTCCCAGTGGGAGTGGAGAAAGACCCGCTGGAGAATGTCCCTGGAAGCGAAGATCGCCTCCTGGGAGATGACCGAGCGGGGGATTCGCGCTCCGGTTCGAATGTGTCCGGCCTGCCGGGAATTGGTCGATCGCAGCCTGTCCACCTGCACCGCCTGTGGCGCCTCGATGGTCGGGGTTGCGGGTGGCGGATCGACTCGGCTCTTCTCCTCCATCCTGCCCCATTTTTCCAGCCTCACCTCCGTCCTGATCACCGTGAATGTGATCATCCTGGCACTTCAGCTCGTCATCTGGGGCGCCGATCCACAATCCAGGGGATTCTTTTCGATCCTCTCCCCTCCCTGGCCCGCTCAGTTCGCATTCGGGGCGAAGCTGACCTATGCCATCGTGACCCTGGGGCAATACTGGAGGCTGGT
>JAKEFJ010000099.1 GCA_022616665.1 Acidobacteriota bacterium | reverse complement strand
GGCACCTGGACAGTGGAGCGTACAGCCCTGCGAATCTGGATCGACGCCGATGCCTGCCCCCAGGCCATCCGGGAGATCGTCTTCCGGGCTTCGAATAGGCTGGAGCTGCCAGTCATTTTCGTGGCCAACCGGGCGGTGGCGCCGCACCGCTCGGCGCTGATCACCAGCGTGCGGGTCGGCAAGGACCTTGACGCAGCGGATGCGCACATCGCCGAATCCGCCGCGCCGGGGGACATCGTGGTGACGGCCGACATCCCGCTGGCGGCCAAGGTGGTTGGCAAGGGGGCGGTGGCCATCGACCCGCGCGGAGACATTTTCAGCGAAGAGAACATCGGAGAGCGGCTGGCGCTGCGCGACCTGCTCCAGGGGCTGCGGGCCGGCGGGATGGTGACCGGCGGGCCGGCGCCATTCTCCAATTCCGATCGACAGCGTTTCGCCAATGCCTTCGACCGTCTGCTGACGGCCACGATGCGCGCTGTCAAATCCTAAGCACCCACCCCAAAGCCAAGCTCCGGGAATCGTGCGGGATATTGCTCGGAAAGGTGTCTGGCCGCTTGGAGCGGGCTTGCATGCGACTGCGGCATGGGCTAAAAGGGCGAAATCACAGTCGGGAGCGGAAATGACCAGCCGCAGGGACGGCAAGAGAGCCCCATTCCAGGAGGCATCGCGGGGACCGATGAGAGGCACGCACCGCTTGGTGATTGCCGGCACCCTGCTGACCGTGGCCTGGCTCGGCATCGGGCCGATTGCAGCCGCGAAGAAGGAAGAAGTCGCGGCGCTGCACACCAGAATGGGGAAGATTGTCTTTCGTTTCTTCCCAGTCGAAGCTCCGGGGCATGTCGCCTACGTGAAGGAGCTGATCCGGAAAGGCTTCTACGACGGGACGACCTTCCATCGGGTCATCCCGTTCTTCGTGATCCAGGGCGGGGATCCCAACTCCAAGGACGTCGACCGAAGCAACGATGGCGATGGCGAGGCGGATCGGCGCTTGAAGGCGGAGTTCAGCACGAGCCTTCACTACCGACCGGGGACGGTGGGGATGGCGAGGGATGCCGATCCCGATTCAGGCTCCTGCCAGTTCTTCATCGCCCTGGAGAACGTCCCTCGCCTGGACGGAAAGTACACCATTTTCGGTGAGGTGATATCCGGGTTGGAGGTGGCCCGAGCCATCTCCGAGGTGCCTCGGGACTTGAAGGACAATCCCCTGGAGCCTGTCCCGATGACGGTGAAGCTGGAAATGAAGAAGGTCCCGCCAGCCGTCCTCTCCTTGAAGGATGGGCCCAGCGGCGAAGTGCTGACCGGCCCCGGCAAGCCGAAGCCTTACGATCCGGGAGACGTGCGTTGGAAAGCGCCGGCGCTGGAGACCCGTGGGACCGCGGGGAAAGCGGTCGACGCCCCGTCAGGCGAGCCGCTGGATCTCTGTATCAACGAGCAGGGGATGGTGCTGGATGTCCGCTTCAGCCGGCTCGACATGCCGAATGGCGCAACGCTCGAGAATGGCATCAAGAAGGATTGGCGGTTCATACCGGCTCGGCTCGACGGGATACCGGTCAAGTGCCGGTTCTCCATTGAAGCGCCGGGATATCAGGTGTTGCCCTCGAGGGTGCCCGGTACTCCGCTGGAATCCGGAAGTGAAGGGCTCACCTCGCCGCAGGTGATGGTGACCGTGAGCCCGCCCCCCGAAGTAATGACCCCGGAGAGAAAACCGCTGCTGCGGCTGACGCTCGATGAGACGGGACAGGTGAGCGACGTGTCGGTCCAGTCATCCTGTGGAGACAAGGCGCTGGACGAGGCCGCCGTGTCGGCAGCGCGCAGCCTTGCATTCACCCCGGCGCTGCGAGGCAAGGAGCCTGTCTCCGTCTATCTCAACGTCACGGTCAAATGGCGGGAGGCCCCCACCCCATGAGGCAAACGTCGTGATGGCCGCCAGCTCCCGACCGCCGGCCCCGACGCGGGTCGCCCTGGTCTCCGGAGGTTCCCGGGGAATTGGACGGGCCATCGTCCAGGGTCTGGCGCAAGATGGAGTGCGAGTCCATTTCACCTACCTCAAAGGGGCTCGCCAGTCGGAGGAGACTGTGCGTCTCGTGCGGGAATCGGGAGGTCATGCAGAATCCTCTCCGGTGGACATCACGCGCGCGGCGGAGGTCGAGACCTGGGTGGAGGAGGTCGCCCGGCGTGAAGGGCGCATCGACATCCTGGTAAACAATGCCGGCGAAACGTCGGATGCGTTGCTGGCCTTCCAGGAGGAAGCCGACTGGCGGCGGATGATCGCCGTGAATCTGGATGGAGTGCGGCATGCCTGCCGGGCGGTGCTCCGCTCGATGATTGCCGAGCGTAGCGGGCGCATCATCAACCTCTCCTCGGTGAGCGCCGTGACGGGGCACGAGGGTCAGACGGCCTATGCCGCGGCCAAGGGAGGTGTCCTTTCATTCACCCGCTCCTTGGCGCGGGAGGTGGGCGCTCTGGGAATCACCGTCAATGCCGTCGTGCCGGGCCCGGTTGAGACCGAGATGATGGCCGGTGTGCCGGAGCCCAAGCTGAAAGGCCTGCTGGAAGCGATTCCCTTGCGTCGGATGGCGAAGCCGGAGGAGGTTGCAGCGGCGGTCATCTACTTGGCATCCGAGGCCGCATCCTACGTCACGGGAGCCAGCCTGCGGGTGGACGGGGGCCTGGGAATCTAGCGGACTGTCGGGACAGCGCAGGAAGGAGGGTCGTCGCATGTCGGAGGATTCGGGACACTGGCCGGGAAAAGCGCCGGATTGGCGCGGGCTTGCCGACCACGAGAAGTATGAGCGCTTCGCGTCCGAGACTCCCGGGGGATGGTGGGATCTGCACGGCACCGTCGGTGGTCTGCACGTGCTCAACCGGGCGAGGGTGGCCTACTTCAAAGACAGAATGGGCGGATTCGCCGGGAAAAAGGTCCTGGATGTGGGCTGTGGTGGCGGCATTCTCTCCGAATCGCTGGCGGGAGAGGGGGCGCTGGTGGTGGCGGTGGACCCTTCACCTGCCAGCATCAAAGTCGCCCGGGAACATGCTGTCTCCAGGGGACTTCAAATCGACTACCGAGTGGGTTTTGCCGAGGCGATGGACTTCCGTGACGAGTTCGACGCCGTGTTCGCGGTGGATGTCCTGGAGCACGTGGAGGACCTGGCCGGGTCGATTTTCGCCTGTGCCCGGGCGCTGAAGCCCGGCGGTTTCTTCGGCTTTCTCACCCACAACCAGACTCTAGAAGCATTCACCTTCATGATCTGGGAGCAGGAATACCGCCTGCGCGTGATGCCCAAGGGAGCCCATGACTTCCACAAGTTCATCACTCCCGAAGCGATGCGCGCGGCCCTCGAGCGGGCCGGCTTGGGTGGAGTGGAATTCCGGGGGCTTTCCCGCTCCGGCAGCGGCGAGTCCTACTCCATCCAGGTTTCCGATGATGTCTCCATCAGCTACCTCGGCTACGCGCTGAAGCCGCGGGAGGCTGCCTGAGACGAGAATGCTGCCGCAGGCGCCCCCCTTCCGTTTCGTGGACCGCCTCCTGGAGCGTGAGCCGCTCAGACGCTGCGTGACGGTCAAGCGCTTCTCAGCCGGCGAGGAGTGCCTTCACGGCGAAGCGTGTGTGCCATTTTCCCTGGTGATGGAGGCTCTCTGTCAGTCGGCTGCGTTCCTGGCCCCGGAAGGTGTTTCCGGACAGGGGAGAATTGTCAGGGTGGATCGGGCCGAGATGATCGGAACGCTGAGCGCGGGAGACACGCTTCGGATCACATCGACGCTGCTGGAGCGGAGCGGTGCGCTGTTGAAGGCGGAGAGCCTGGGTGAGGTGGATGGAAGGGTTATCGCCCGCCTTCAGGTGTTGGTGGCCCGGTAGGATCCTTCATCAGCGTGCGATCGAATCCGTGCTTGATGCGAGGGAAGTCATTCAGGCGCGTGGATCCCGCCCCGAGCGACGCAGGGCAATAGCGCCGAGCATCAGGATTCCTCCGATGATCAACAGCGCCCCGCTTCGCCCCGGGAAAGGGACGGCGCTGTGCGGCGCGACCCACCACCAGGCCAGCCCGGCCAGCACCAACGCGGCCCCGCCCAGGGCGAGCCGCTGCGACCAGATCAGCGATCGCATCCTGCGGTGCTCGCGCTCGAAGAAGCCCGGCGTGGTGAGCAGCGCCCGGTGGTATCGGTAGGCATCGCCCAGCTTTTCCAGGAGCTGAGGATGCCGGGCCCGGTCCAACCCTTTCTTCCATTGGTCCAGAGCCGTCTCCTCCAGGCCTTCCCGTTGCACGTAGATGCATCCCAGCAGGAAATGCGCCAGGTCCGAGGACGGCGGCCGCTCCACTGCCTGAAGGAGATACTCGGTGGCCCCTTTCTGGTCCCCTTCGGCATGCTTCATCTCCGCCATCTCCAGGAGGTCCATGGCGGAGGATCGCAGGCGGATGAGCTTCTCCATGGCGTCCTTGGCCTTCTCCTGCTTACCCAGACGCTTCATCATCTGAAAGTACTCCTCCAGCAGCCCCTCATCCTGCGGGTGCGACGAGAGCGCCAGATCCATCAAGCGCTCCGCCTGCGAGTTGCTTCCCCAAAACAGGCAGGCGCGGGCGGTCTCGGTGATGAAGGCGGGAGGGGTGCTGGGGTTGAGGACAACGCTGCGCAGCATGCGCTCCAGCACCATTCGCGGGGGTATCTTTCCCTCCCAGTCCCGGCTGGGGAGCTGCAGGAAGTAGGGGTGGACGAAGTGCCTCAGGAGCGCCAGGGCGCGGGGAAGCTGCGGGTGCCCGAGCGGAATCTTGACCAGCCGGCCCGACGATCCCGCCATCAGCCACCCGCGCGGCACGGTGCGCCGGAAGGGGGATTGGAAATGGGGGATGCGAAGCTCCACCGCATCCACCCGGGCCCAGCTCATGCGGAAGTTGCGTCCTCCCTGGAGCCGTCGCAGGGGGGAGATTTTGCCCAGCAGGATTCCCGCCAGGGAAACGACGCGAATTCCGTCACTCTCCATCTCCACGCGCTGGATGGAATCCAGAACCATGAGCGCGCACACGAGCATGAGGGGAAACAGCGACGCCAGCCGGACCCAGGGGCTCATCTCGGGGCGCACCGGGTTTCCGATGGCCAGGTAGCCCAGCAGCAGCAAAAAAGAGACGCTGAGCGCGAGCCAGATGGGGGAGGGAATGACCCGGAAGGAAATCCGGACTTCGGCGGGCGGGTTCAAGGGAGCATCCGGCGAAGCAGTAACAGGGTGATGTCGTCGTAGCGCGGCGCCTCGCCGCAGAAACCGAGAATGCTCTCCTCCAGGCGCGCCAACCCCGATTCACTCTCCAGTCGTGTGACCGTCTTCAAGCAGGCGATGAGCCGTTCCTCGCCGAATTCCTCGCCCGCGGTATTCAGGCTCTCGGTCGCGCCGTCGCTGTAAAGCAGCAAGATGTCTCCCGGGGCCAGAATGGTCTCCTGGGCCGGATAGTTGACTCCGGGCACCACTCCCAAGACCGGCCCGCTTCCCATCAGGCGTTCCACGGCGCCCGAAGCGGAGACCTTCATGGGAGGATTGTGGCCGGCATTCACGTAACGCAGCAGCCCCTCTTCCGGCTCCAGCTCGGCGAGAAAAAACGAGATGAACTGATTGGCGGAGAGGGTGCGGCTGAGATTGTCGTTCAACCGTCCGGCGATCTGCGCCAGTGGGCGATCCGCCTCGGCGAGCCCTCGGAGCATCGCCTGGAAGTGGGACATGATCATCGCGGCTGGAAGGCCTTTCCCTGAGACATCGCCCACCGCAATCCACATGCGCTTCCCCTCCCGCGGTAGAAAATCAAAGGTATCTCCTCCGACGGTGAGGCAGGGGAGATTGGTCCCCGCGATGTCGAACCCGACAACCGGCGGGCAGATCCTGGGCATGAGATTTCTCTGAATCTGGGCCGCCAGCTCCAGGTCTCTTTGGAGCGCGCGAACCGCCAGAGTCTCCTCGAACAGCCGGTTGTTCTCGATCTTCACCGCCGCGATATTGGCCAGGTTTGAAAGCAGCCGCAGGTCGGCGGGGGTGAAGGAGTTGCTGCGGATCCGGCTGTCCACGTACACCAGCCCGATCACCTCCCGGCTGTTCCACAGAGGAACGCACATGGCGGATCGGATTCCCTGGGCCATGATGCTCTCGCCATGCTCGAAGCGCGGATCGTGCATGGCGTCGGAGGTGAGCACCGACTGCTTCCCCTTCACCACCAGATCGGCGATGTGCCGGGAAAGGGTGATGTCCTCGCCGGCGCCCTTCTTCTGGTCCCGGACCACCTTGGGTTCCAGGGCCCCGCTCTTCGGGTTGAGCAGCATCAGGGTGCCTCGCTCGGGCTTCAGCGCCTCAAACACCAGGTCCACGATGGAGAGGAGCAGCTCGTCCAGGGGCGCCGTGGCCACCAGCTGCTCGCCGGCTTTCTGGAGGATCTCCAGGGGGAGGCTGCTGGTTCGACGCTCCGGCAGAAGGGTGTTGCCGCCCAGCGTGGTGGGATCCGTGATGAGCTGCTCCACCGGGACCACGGTCGTTCCTGCCACCGGCGTGGGCTTGTCGGTGATCTCCACCCGATGCTGCGGCTCGGTGTTGAACCAGATGTTGGCGCTTCCCAGCGTAATCCGGTCCCCTTTCCTCAAAACGGTGGGAGTGACGACCTGCTGATCATTAAGGAGCGTGCCGTTCTTGCTCCCCGCATCCTTCACGAGGAACGTGTCCCCCTGTCGATAGATTTCCGCATGCACCCGGGAGAGGGAGAGGTCGGGAAGCACCAGATCGTTCTTCGACGAGCGCCCGATCAGGATCCGTGGAATGTCGAGATCCCGACGATAGGTCTTTCCTTCAGCCGTCGCTACGACCACAAAGTCCATGTCCAGAAGCCCCACAGAGAGAGCAACGCACGCTAAAGTATACCGGAATCCCCTTGAATTCAATGGGATTGGGAGGTAGATTGATTGCCTTGAACCCCCATTCATCGGAGCCCTCGCTGCGATACTCCCGACAGATCGCGCCTTTCCTGCTGCTGGCTGGCCTCGCCGTGGCCTTCGCGAAACCGGCCCTCGCCACGTTGGTGCAGCCGGTGGCGTTGCCCGAGCTGGTACAACGCTCGGCGACGATCGTGCATGGAGTGGTTTCGGAGACCCGCACGCAGTCCGAGGCGGGTGGCGCGCACATTTATACGTACATCACCGTCTCCGGCAGCGAGTTCCTCAAGGGAGGTCCTCCTCAGGGCACGTCCATCACCTTCCGGCAGATCGGGGGGCAAGTGGGAGACCAGGTAGTTTATGTTCCGGGCACTCCCAGATTCCGCCCAAAGCAGGAGGTCCTTCTCTTCCTGACCGGCAATGACGCCGGTGGCTATCCCCAGGTGATGGGGATCTTCCAGGGGGCCCTTCATCCGGTTTTCGGACCAGGAGGCGAGCGCCGCGTGGCGGGGCTCGGGCCCGACGGCAACGCCAGCCTTCTCCCCGAGAAAGCTCAGGGAGCAGGCGGCGAGAAGAATCCGGCGCTGGGAGGGAGCTTTGCCGATTTCCTCCAGCGCATCCGTGATCTGGTGAAAGCGCAGGCGGGCGGTCCCCGCCAATGAGCCCGACCTCGTCTCACCCATCGCGCCGGAAAGTTCGCACGATTCTCCTGGTAGCCCTGACGGCCCTCCTCTCGCCCCGGGCGGCCGACAGCTACACCTTGATCCGCAGGACGAGTTTCTCCAATCCCTCTGCCTTCTGGCCGTTGCCGAGCCTTCCTCTTCCCATGTTGATCAGCTCGGCCGGCTCGGACAATGTGCCAGGCAGCGACGACACCAATGCCATCATCGCGGCCCAGCAGAGCTGGACGAACATCAACACCGAATTCTTCGCGTTCACGGCGCCCACGGTGGGGACCGGAACGGCACTCAACGCGACAGACGGCAAGAATTCCATCTTCTTCGATGAGACGGGCGCCAATTTCGGAGTGGGGAGCACGGCCATCGCTTTCACCGCCCTGAATTTCAGCGCCTCCACAGGGGTCATTAGTGACACCGATCTGCTTTTCAACGGCCTCCTGACCTACTCCACGGCGACGCCGACTCCGGCGGGAGTCTTCGACATCCAGAGCATCGCCACTCACGAGCTGGGCCATGTCCAGGGACTCGACCATGCGGGCCTGATCAACGCCGTGATGTTCCCCATCGGAGCCGACGGACTGCAATTTCAGCGCTCCCTCGCTTCAGACGACCGGATCGGGACGTCGCTTCTTTACCCGGAGACCGCCGGAGGCTCCGGGCTGGCGGGGTTGCAGGCCGGCGACGGCGATCTTCCCCGCAGCACGGGAAGCATCACGGGTACCGTCCAGACATCCGGTGGCACGCCAGTGCCGGGCGCGCATGTGGTGGCCCAGGATTCGAACGGGCTGACTGTGATGAGTGATGTCGGCAGGATCGACGGCAGCTACACCCTGTCGGGACTGTTCCCGGGAATCTACCAGGTCTACGCGGAGCCGATGGACGGGGTGCTCTTCGAGCAGGACCTGAGCCAGAGCGATTTCATGAATGCGTTCGTGCCCTTCAATACCACCTTTCTCGGGGGAAACGCATCGCCGACGAACGTGACGGTCACGGCGGCCGCCAGCAATGCTGGCAACATCCTGAATCTGGGAAACCTTTATGGCGTCGAGGTGGAATCGAATAACACCTCGCCGGCGGCCAACCCGGTTCCCTTCGCCAGCCTCACCTCCGGCATCGTCAACCCGGCGGCGGATGTGGACTACTTCAGCTTTCCCGGCACGACCGGAGACACCATCAGCATCGATGTGGACTCCAGCGGTGATGGATGTCCCCTGGATCCGGTGATCACTCTGTATTCAATCGACGGGAGCACCCAGCTGGCCACCAACGATGATTTCGCCGGCAAAGGCAACGATTCCAGGATGGTGCGAAAGCTCGCGGCGACCGGGACGTTTTTCGTGAAGGTGGTGGATTTCCCGGATCCGCATCCATTCTGTCCCGATGACGGTCCGGGCTCTTTTTTCACGCTGCATGTGGACAAGGCGCTGCCCGAAACGGAGAGCAACAACACGCAGGCAGCCGCCAATGCGGCGGCGCTGGGCCGGTATCGGGGCGGGGTGATCACCGCGGCAGACACCGATTTTTACAGCTTCACGGCGAACTTCGGAGATCGGATCATCGCGGAGGTGACCGCCAACCGCGCGGGATCGACGCTGAATCCCACTCTGACTCTGCTCACTTCAAGCGGCGCTCAGCTGGCTCAAAGTACCGATATCGATCCAGCCTCAATACCGCCGAACCTGGACTCACTCGTCGATTTCACGTTCACCGCTCCATCACCGAACATCCCCTCCCTCCCGGCAACCTTTTACCTGCGCGTCACGGCAGCAGCGGGCTCGGGAACCAACGCGTTTTACGTGCTGCATCTGGGCACGGACACGCTGAACACCAATTTCAGCGCCATCAACCCCCTGGGCGCGGGATTGAGTGGAACGTGGTCGGCGGATATCTTTCCCAAGTTCGTGACCCAGGGGAGCAGCTTCGACCTGATCGTGGCGGGAACCGGCATCCCGGTGGATCCGGCTGATACCATCACCATCTCAGGTCCGGGAACGGTTTCGTTCCCTACGGCAGGTCCCGATTTCGGGTCCAACGCCCAGGGGTTCGACTTTCTGGCTTTCTCGGAGACCCTCAACGGCGTCCCGGGACCACACACGATCTTCACGCAGAACGCCACGCTGAAAACGGCCCTGAGCGGAGGATTGGTGGTCAACCCCGCCGCAGTGCCGCCCGAGATAGGTCAGATCCTCTGGGACGGGGGACAGATGGCTTTCCCGCCCGTGCCCGGCGCCGACACCTGGAACGTCTACCGGGTGAACCTGCCCCTGGTGGACGCCAATTTGAACGGCATCGCCGACAGTTACGGATCTCCTTTCGCATGCGGGCGAACTTCTCCGCTCTTTGCCGATCCCGAAATCCCTCCTGTTGGAGGGGGGTTTGCTTACCTGGTCGCAGGCAAGAACCTGATCGGGGAGGGAACACTCGGTTTTGCCCTCACGAGCCTCGGCGCCACCCCGGAGCGCCCGAAGAGCGCCCTCACCGCCACCTGCCCGTGAATTTCCAGGGAAATCGGCCCTTTTGAGTCATCAGGGGCCTTGCCCCCTGCTCTCTTTGACCGTATGACAATGACTGAGAACCGTGTGGATCAGAGAGGGCGAGCCCCGGAAAACCCGAGGATTTGCAGCCGATTCCACACCCAGGAGGGGCAGCATTCCGGATCACCTCAGTCATACTCCTTTCAGTCGCCGGTTTTCGCGAGTCTCTGTCGCACCGCTGTCGGGCAATTCACCGCGGAACCTGGGCCTGGGAATGGCCCTGGTCATCCTTCTCCTGGCGCTCCTGGAGGCACGGGTCCTGGCCTACGTGCCGATGAGGTTCGTGAGTCCGACGCTGCCGCCTTCAACCTGGCCGCTTAACGGGATGCCGCTCGCCACCCTGATCCATTCGGCCGGCTCCGCCGACGTGTCGGGAAACGCCGACATCCTGGCGATGCAGGCGGCCCAGCAGGCGTGGAATTCGCAGAACACTTCTTACTTCTCTTTCGCCTCCGCCACCACGTCCAGCTCCGCTGCGGTCAATGACAGCGACGGAATCAACGCGATCCTGTGGGACGAGAGCGGCAATTTTTTTCCCGCCGGCGACACGACTCTCTCTGCAACGGTCATCAGAGTGGACCTGTCCACGGGCGTGATGCAGGATGCAGACGTGGTATTCAACGGGGTCGCCGCCATCTGGTCGGCGTCTAGCCCGACTCCTGCGGGCCGATATGACATCCAGGCTGCAGCCACTCACGAAATGGGGCATGTGGCAGGACTCGATCACAATCCGATCCTGAGCGCGACCCTCTATCCTTTCCTGCCGCCCGCCTCCCAGGCAGCTCGGGTCTTGGCCTCCGACGATCGGCGAGGGTTGGCCTTTCTTTATCCCGAGACGATGGGGCAGGGCGGTTTCACCGCTCCGGCAACGGGGGAAGGTGATCTGGCGGCGGCCACGGGAGTCCTTGCAGGAACGGTGCGGACGGCAGGCGGCGCAGCGGTGCACGGGGCGCAGGTGGCGGCGCTGGATTCCCAGGGGAGTGTCCCGGCCTCAGCGCTGACCGCGCCCGATGGGAGCTATCGAATCACGGGCCTTCCCCAGGGGACCTACCAACTCGTCGTTGCGGACCTCTCTGGGCCGGTGGTCGAGCAGAGTCTTTCC
>JAKEFJ010000098.1 GCA_022616665.1 Acidobacteriota bacterium | reverse complement strand
TAACCATGGCTCAGGATCTTGTCCAGGGCCTGCTTGCCGTTGCGGGCCGTCTCCACCCGATGGCCCACGGTGCTCAGCACCTCGTTCAGCAGCTCGACGATGACCTCTTCGTCGTCCACCACCAGGATAGAGCGCGGTGACTCGGGAATCCCGGGCAGGATGGCAGGCTTTTCGGACTTCGGCTCTTCGCGCACCTCCAGGATGGGAATTTCCACGGTAAACGTCGTCCCCTTCCCCACCAGGCTCTCCACACGTATCTCTCCGCCGTGATCCTTCACCAGCCCCAGGGAGAGGCTCAATCCCAACCCGGTCCCCTTCCCCGCCGCCTTGGTGGTGAAGAACGGCTCGAACACCTTCTCCAGCGCCGTGGGCGCGATGCCGGGCCCGGTGTCGGAGACCCGGATCAGGATGCGGCTGTTGTCCACCTCCGTGGTCATCCTGAGGAGGCGCTCGCCTCTTACTTCCAGCATGGCCTGGTGGGCATTATTGATGATGTTCAGGAGGACCTGCTGAATCTGGTGGTAGACGCCCAGGGTGCGCGGCAGGCTGGGGGCCAAGTCGGTCTCCACCCGAATGTTGTCCAGCCGCAATTGGAAGGCGCGCAGATCCAGGACGTTCTCCACCAGCTCGTTCAGATCCACGGCCTTGCGCTCGGGCTTGGTCCGCCGCGCGAAGTTGAGCAGGCTCTGGACGATGTGCTGGCAGCGCTGGGCCTCCCGGCCGATTCTCTGGAGATCCTTTTCGATGCCGGGATCGACGTTGTTCTTCAGCGCCAGCTCGGAGAAGCCGATGACCCCCGAGAGCGGGTTGTTCAGCTCGTGCGCCACGCCGGAGACCATCTGCCCCAGCGCCGACAGTCGATCCGAATGGAGCAGCTGGTCCTGCGTTTTCTGCAGGCGGCCGCGCTCCCGCCTCAGCTCCCGCAGGAGATGGTTCCGCTCCAATGTGACGCTCGCCACCGTAGCCAGCATGCGCACCGCTTCCAGCTGGCCTGTCGGCACCGAAGCCTCGCCCGGCCCGGGCAAGAGGGTCAGAAAGCCCAGGGCCCGCTCGCGCGAGCCGATGAGCGGAACGTGCACCGCGCCCGCGCTGGAGGTCTGTGTCGATCCCTCCCCTTGGCCCTCGAAGAGGACGTGCAGGAACTCCTCGGGTGGCGAGTTGCGATTGAAGGCGTCGATCTCGGACTCGCCGAGACCCGCGAAGAACCACTGGTATCCTTTCAGGGTGGAGTCGACCAGTGTGAGAACCGCCCTCCGGTAGGATGTGGAGTTCCGAATCGCCTCCATCAAGCCGCGGCAGGCACGATCCACGTCTTCCGCCTGCGGCAGGCGCCGAGCTGCAAATACGGTCGTATCCGGCATGGGTGCCCCGGTCGCCGCGTCCCGCGCCGCCGCCATCACCGCGGCCAGCAATCCCGAGACGCGCTCCAGGCAGCGCACCGCGTTCGAATCCAGGGAGTTCACGTCGCGCCGTCCGACGATGGCCACCGCCATCAGCTCGCCGCCATAGAAGAGCGGAATGAACCCCGCATCGCGCACTCCCTCTTTGTAGAGCATCTCCTCTTCGACGAAATGCGTCTCCTCGCCGATGGCGGTGAGCAATTGAGCGTGGCGCTGCGCCACTGCCTGGTTGACGCACGAGCCCTTGGCGGGGATGAAGGATTCCGGGAAGGGCACGCCCTCGGGATAGGCGCCGGCGAGGCTGAAGCCCGAGCCATCCGGAAGCGGCAGGGCGAAAGCGATTCGATCGCAGGGAGCGAGGCGGAGGATCTCCGCGGCGAGGAATCGGTAGGGGTTTTCCAACTGACGGTTTCCTGACACCCCTCCTCCATTTTTCAGGTGTATCTGAACCTCCGCCGCGATGACCGCTGGGAATATAGGTTTCGACACACCCAGCGTCAAGAAACGGATGATTGACCCAGACATCGGGATCGGCTAGCTTTAGGTGACCCAAACGAGAGGGACACCCGCCGTGATCCGAAAGGTCTATCTTCGCCTCTGGAGCGAAGACCGCTACTTCGTGCTGGCCCGCACTGCCATCCTGTACCGCAAGCTCCAAAATCTGTTGCACGAGGCGGAGCCGCCTTATCGCCGCATCTTCCGCCACCTGAGAGATGCCGCGCTCCTGCCGGAGACGAATCTGGCGGAAGCGGTGAGCGCCGCCTGGACACACCTGTCGCGCCGGGCTTACCCCGGCGAGCGGGCGGAAATTCACCTGGCCCTGGCCAAGGATCCCGCCCATGCCCGGATGCGGCTGCATTCCATGGCCCGAAAGTATGGCGAGCCGACGCTGCTCGCCTCGCGGCTATTCATGAGCCCCTCCCAGGTGAACAAGACCTGGATCGAGGGGAAGAAGGACTGGGCCCTCTACTGCGCCTACGGGCGCAAGATCACCAAGCGGCCGCTCTGGTTCATCGCCTATCAGCTCGCGTCGCTCGCCACCCGGAGCGAGGAACTTCACCGTTTCGGATCGGTGCTTCATCTGCTGGAGCGAAGGCCCTACAGCTACTTCGAGCTGACCCGCCAGCTCAGCCAGCACTGGCATCCCGCCTCCCGCGAGCTGGTGCGACGACTGCTGATCTATCCCCTGCAGGGGAAGTACTACCCCAATGCCCGGCTGTTGCCGATCTTCCTCGAGGTGTATGAGGATGCCGTGGCGAGAGGGATTCGGATTGCGCGGCGGCGCTGGACCGAAGGGAAATGCGAGATTATTTACAGCGATGGGCGTTCCAGTGCCATCGGCGTGGCCGACCTGGTAGGAGGCCTTTACGACCTGGCCGGGGTGCTGGGGGGTAAGGATGCCTATGGGTTTCGGGAGATCCTGCGGTTCCTGAAAGGGAACCAGGACTTCACGGAGGCTCGCCTGAAGCTGGAATCAGGGCGGCGGGACATCTCCTACCCGCTGCAGAAGCTCCTGGATCAGGGGCTGGTGGTTCAAATGGAAAGCGGCCGATACCGCGTGGAGGTGCCGCTGGAAACGGCGGTCACCTTCTACGAGAAGCTGCTCAGCCCGCGCCCCCCCTCCACCCGTGGCAAGACGGCCGAGATTACCCTCTAAAAAAACACCAAAAGGCCGCATCGCCTCAAGCGATTCCGGGCTGCGTAACCCTGACGCCGGGGTCCTTGGCCTTCAGCATCCCCCGCACCGCGGCGAACCCGATCGCCAGCATGAGCAGCACCCAGAGCGCCGAGCGGATTCGGATCCAGGAATTCACCTCCGCTCCAATCCAGGGTCCGGCCTGCAGGAGCCAGAGGAAGATAGCGGCAACCAGAGTACGGAGGGGCACGGATCCGCGCCCTCCATTGCCCTCCGGAAAGGCCAGGTGGACGAAAAAGGCGAGGGCCACTCCGTACCAGACGAAGAGGGCCTTGCCCAGGAGCAGGAGAAAAACCTGGCCGAGGACCAGTGCGTGGGCACCCCCGGCCTCGAAAAAACGTGGGGTACTCCGGCGGGCCAGGAACAGGCCCAGCCCCGCGGACCCGACCAGGATGAGCACGCTCGATGCCTGGATGAGGGAATCAGGGAAGGAGCCGATCTTCCACAGGACATAACCGCCGACCGGGCGGAGTTTTTCGAAGCCCACCAGTGCGTACAAAACTTGCTCCCGACGAAGCAGGAGGTAGGGAAGCAGAGGAAGAAGAAACGTGAGCGCTGCGATTCCCCCGGTGATTCCCATGGAACGACGACGGCACCGCCCCATCCCCCACCCGAAATATGCCAGCGCCGGAACTATCGCCGTCGTCTTCAAGCCAAGCGCCAGCCCCCACAGGAGCCCCGAAGCCACCGGATGCCCTGTCTCTCCCTGGCGCAAGGCCAGCAGCACCATCAGGATCATCATCGCTTCGTTGTGCCCGAAGCGGACGCTCGACAGCCAGAGGAGGGGCGTGAACAGCAGGCAGAGATAGAAAATCAACCTCCGGGGCTCGGGGAGCTTGCCTGCATGCTCCTCCACGCACCGCAGCGCCTCGCGGCAGAGCAGGAGGTCGAACGGGAGCGTCGCCACAAGCATCCAGGCCTGGCCCAGACTGAAGCCAATCGAGTTGTGGAAGTCTGAAATCCCGGCCCATTGCCCCAGGGCATACCAGGGGGCGAGGAAGAAAAAATAAAGGGGGGGATTGGTCACCGGCAGCGCGAGGCTGCTTCCCGGCGGATAAGCCACGAAAGAATAGATGTCCAGCGGGGAGCCGCCCAGAATTCTCTCGATGGCCGTGGAGTAGAAGACGCCGAAGTCGAGGTAAGGAAAGAAGGGCTTGACGGCCAATGACGTCAGGCACCAGAGCAGCGAGGCGAGGAGATACCGGGACCGGATGCCCGACATTTCCTTCAGGCGGAGGCGGGAGGGGCGGCGCCTTCTTCCTTCTTTTCCTCGGCGGCCTTGGCGACCTGCTTCTTGGCCCGCGCTTCCATCTTCACCAGATTCCGGCTGCGCCGCTGTGCCCGCTTGATCTGCTTGTGCACCTCACGGCTCTTCTCCGCAGCCATCGTGCCCTTGCCCGCCTCGAGCTTTTTCTTCAGGCGAGCGACCTTCTCCTTCAGCTTTCCTACCTTGGCCATCTTGGCTCCCTAGGATTGGTTGATTTTTCGGGCGGCTATCATCGCACATCTGCCCCGGCTCACACCAGCAGATCGACTGGCGGAGCCACGATAGCGCTTCCGGTTACACGAGCGCGCGGATGTGACCGCCATCCACCAGGATGGAGGCGCCGGTCAGGTACCCCGCACGTTCCGAGGCAAGAAAGGCGATGAGATCGGCGATCTCCTCCGGACGCCCCAGCCGCCCGGCCGGAATGCTCTTCTCCCATTCCTCCTTCACCTGCGCCGGCGTGATCCCGCGCTTCGCCGCCTGCGCTTCGGATAGCTCGTTCAACCTCTCGGTATCGGTGTAGCCGGGGCAGACGCAATTCACCGTCACCCCATGCGCCGCCACCTCCCCCGCCAGCGACTTCATGAAAGCGGTCAGCCCGGTGCGGTAGGTATTGGAGAGGATGAGCGACTCGATCGGTTGTTTCACGCTCAACGACGTGATGGTTACGATGCGCCCCCAGCGGCGCTTCTGCATGTGCGGGAGGACCTGCCTGCAGAAAGAGACAGCCGAGGAGAGAGTGAGGCGATGCGCGCTTTCCCACGCCTCCACCGGCGTGCTCTGGAAGTTTCCCGGAGGGGGGCCACCCGCGTTGTTCACGAGAATGTCGGGACACCCGAGCCGATGATGCGTCTCTTCCAGAAACTCCTCCACAGCCTTGCTGTCGGTGACATCCGCCGTCTGGAAAAACACCTCCGCTCCTGTTGCTTTTCGGATCTGGACCGCCGCCGCCTCGAGATTGCCGGGATTGCGGGCGCACAGCGCCACCTTCACCCCCTCTTTCGCAAGACTCAGAGCCGTCGCCTTCCCCATCCCGGCGCTGGCCCCGCAGACCACAGCCACTTTCCCCTTGATTCCCAAGTCCATGATTAGTTCTCCCGACTATCGTTTTGCGCTATCCGCGATGGTGGGTCGAGCGATGTTCGCATCCTCTCACCGAAGAAATCATCCGGGGCGGGAGAGCTCCTCCACGACCTGCCGGTGCAGGTAAGCGCGATAGCGTAGCCCGGCCGAGTGGGACGCCGCCAGTGCTTCCCCGATCCGCCCTGTCAGCTCTTCCATGGAGATCCAGCGCGCCTCGCGAATCTCCTTGTGGTCGCGCGGCGCCAGATCCATCGTCAGCGGATCGGCCGTGAACACGTGCGTGGTCCAGCGCACCACCATGTCGCCATGGGAGAAATCCGCCGTTTCCCTCAGAAGGTACCGCCGCAGCAAGATTTCCAGGCCCAGCTCCTCCATCATCTCGCGCGCGATCCCCTCCTCCATCGACTCGCTCGGCAGGACCCCGCCGCTCGGCGCCCGGAAGATCCCGGGCGGATACGGGTGCTTGGCGATGACCGCGACCTCTTCTCCCCTCCTCACGTAGACGGTCACATCATGGGAGCGACCCCCCACCTGACTTCCCTTCAGGATGCCCCAGTCTTTCTTCGCCATCTCAAAGGCCACGCGGTCCTCCGCCGGCCTCCCGTAGAGGAGCTCCATCCTCGCGATTTCATCAGGCTTGACGAACATGATCCGCATTTCCAGGGGGGATCGAAATGTACCCGGCTCTGAAGCCCGGGTCAAGGGGTTGCCTTTGCCCACTACCGCATCGTCGGGCCCCTCGGCGCGGGCGGCATGGGCGAGGTCTATCTCGCCCAGGATCAGAAGCTCGACCGCAACGTGGCGCTCAAGATTGACAAAGACCAATAATTATGGTCATATGACCAACTATGTTGGTCTCTAGATCATCACCCTTCGGCGGGCAGACCAGAACCCTCGTTCTCCTGGCGCTTGGCCTTCTCGAGGAGAGCTTCCCGAGGGAGCTCGCCCGCATCCTCGGGGTGCCGCTGAACGGCGTCCAGCAGGCCCTGCGCCGCCTGGAAGTGGATGGCTTGGTTGCCGGACGACTCGCGGGACGAACGCGATTGTATCGACTGAATCCCCGCTATTTTGCGCGACAAGAGCTGAACGACTATCTCAGGCGGCTCGCGGAGCCCGAAACCGAGCTCTGGGGACGCATCGAAGCTCTGAGGAAGCGGCCACGCCGAGCGGGCAAGCCGAAGTGAAACTCACTTCTCGTTCGAGCCTGGCCGAAGTCGCTGCTTATGTGGCAAAGGCTCTTGCCCGGGCAAAGATTCGGGCTGTCCTGACCGGCGGAGCTTGCGCGACGATTTACAGCAAAGGAGAGTATCAGTCCTTAGATCTCGACTTCGTCTTGCAGTCGGCGATCAGTCCTGAACAGCTGGATGCTGTCATGGAGTCCATCGGCTTCCGCGCGACTGGCAACCGCTACGAACATCCTCACACCCCCTTCTTCGTTGAGTTTCCCGCGGGCCCCCTCGGAATCGGCGCAGACATTGATATCCGGCCCGTTTTCACCAGGATCAAAGGAGTTGGTGTCAGGGTGCTCTCCGCAACGGACTCGTGCCGCGATCGCCTGGCTGCTTTCTATCATTGGAACGACCGACAGAGCTTGATCACCGCGGTCCAAGTCGCCAAGCACCGGAAGGTAAACCTGAATGCCATCCGAGCCTGGAGTGGGCGGGAGAATGCCTCCGACAAGTTCATGGAGTTTCTTGGAATCCTGCGACAGGCTCAAAAGAAACCCTCGCGACCAGGAAAGCGACGCGTTTAGCAGATTCTGGTAATCTCTCGCCTCTATGGCACTCGCGCCCGGAACCCGACTCGGTCCTTACGAAATCCTCGCCCCGCTCGGCGCGGGCGGCATGGGAGAGGTCTACCGGGCGCGCGACACCCGGCTCGATCGCGAAGTCGCCGTCAAGGTCCTCCCCGCGCACCTGTCGCAGGATGCCGATGCCCGCGCCCGTTTCGAGCGCGAGGCCAAAGCCGTCGCCGCTCTGTCCCATCCCAACATCCTCGCCATCCACGATTTCGGCCTGGAGGGGGGCACCGCCTACGCGGTCACCGAGCTGCTCGAAGGCGAGACCCTCAGGGACAAAATGGATGGCTCGGCCCTCCCGGTGCGCAAGGCGATCGAGATCGCATTGCAGGTCGCCCACGGCCTCTCGGCCGCTCACGAGAAAGGGGTGGTGCATCGCGACTTGAAGCCGGAAAACCTCATCGTGACCCACGACGGCCGGGTCAAGATTCTGGATTTCGGCCTGGCGAAGGTTGAAGCGCCGGTCAGTCCGGAGGCCGGATCGCACATGCCGACGCGCCATATCGCCACCCAGCCCGGGACCGCCCTGGGAACCCCCGGCTACATGTCCCCCGAGCAGGTGCGCGGCAGGACGGTGGACGAGAGGACGGACCTCTTCGCCTTCGGCGCCATCCTCTACGAGATGCTTTCCGGCTCGCGCGCCTTCGAGCGCGACAGCGCGGCCGACACGATGAGCGCGATTCTCAAGGAGGATCCTCCCGAGCTGTCGCAAAGCGGCAAGCCCTTCCCGCCGGGGCTCGAGCGGATCGTGCACCACTGCCTGGAGAAAAACCCCCAGCAGAGATTCCAGTCGGCGCGCGACATCGCTTTTGCGCTGGATTCGCTCTCGGTGATGTCAGGCTCGACCTCTCAGCCATCCCTGCGGGTTGTCGCAGGCCTTCCGAAGCGCTCCATGGCCGCCATTGCCGCTCTGCTGGTCGTGGCGGCGGGCATCCTGGCCGGGTGGATGGCCGGTGTGAGTAGCGCGGTGAAGGACCCACCCTCGTGGCACCGGCTCACGTTTCGCCGCGGCACCATCTGGTCGGCGCGCTTCTCACCGGACGGCAAGACCATCATCTATGGCGCCGCCTTCGAGGGGAAACCGGTCGAGCTGTTCATGACTCGCCCCGAGAGTCCCGAATCCAAGCCCCTGGGGTTCCCCAAGACCGACATCCTGTCGATCTCCCCCGCGGGCGATCTGGCCGTCATGCTCGACGCGCACACCGGCACCGGAGGCTACTGGCGCACCGGGACGCTGGCCCGCATGCCGCTGGTCGGCGGCTCGCCACGGCCGATCCTGGAGGATGTCCGATACGCCGACTGGGCTCCCAACGGCAAGGACCTGGCCGTCGTGCGCGAAGCGGGCGGCCTCATGCGCCTGGAGTATCCCATCGGCACGGTGGTGCACCAGTCGGAGTCTTTGGTGAACCCGCGCCTCTCCCCCGACGGCAGCCTCGTCGCCTTCTTCGACAACTCGCGCGGCCCCAACGTCTCCGTCAGCTTGGTCGACAAGGCGGGCAAGGCGCGCATCCTCACCGACGGATGGGCGGACTGGTGGTACCTGTGCTGGTCGCCGGACGGCAAGGAGGTCTGGTTCGCTGCTCCCGAGCCGGGAGCCTCAGGCGATACCAGCGCGCTTTACGCGGTCAGCCTCTCCGGGAAGGTCAGGCTTCTCGCCCGCCCGCCGGGGACCCTCGAGCTGCACGACACCTCGAAAGATGGGCGCGCCCTGGTCGGACGGCTCAACTTCCGCGGCGTAGCCCGCGGGATGCTGGCGGGTGAATCGCGCGAGCAGGATCTCTCCTGGCTCGGCTCCTCGAACGCCACCGACCTCTCGGCCGACGGGACGACTCTGCTCATCGACGAGGAGGGGGAAGGGGGCGGCCCCAAC
>JAKEFJ010000097.1 GCA_022616665.1 Acidobacteriota bacterium | reverse complement strand
GTGTAACCCGACATGTAAAGAACCTTCAATCCGGGGCGCAGCTGCGCCATCCGCTCGTAGACTTCACGCCCGTTCATGCCAGGCATGATGACATCCGTCACCACCAGCTGGATGGGCTCTGGGTGAGCTTCGCAGATCCGCATCGCTTCCTCTCCGCTATTGGCATCCAGCACGTGGTACCCCTGCCCAGCCAGGATTTCGTGCGCCAGCTCGCGCACCAGCGTCTCATCCTCGATGAGCAGGAGCGTCTCCCCGCGAATCACCCGGGCCGCGCTTTCCGCCGAGTTACGCGGCAGCACCTCCACGGGCCCCTCCGCCGCGGGAAGATAAACTTTGATCGTCGTCCCGATGCCTCTCTCACTGTAGACCTGGATGTGCCCGTTGCTCTGCTTCACCACGCCGTAGACGGTTGAGAGACCCAGCCCCGTCCCCCTTCCCTTCTCCTTGGTGGTAAAAAACGGCTCGAAGACTCTCGTTACGGTCTCCGGATCCATGCCCGAGCCGGAATCGCTGACCGCCAGGAGAACGTAGCGGCCCGGCGGGGCGTAGGGGCGACGCCGGTTGTAGGCCTCGTCCAGCTCAATGTTAATCGTCTCGATAGTGAGCTTGCCGCCCGCTGGCATGGCATCCCGGGCGTTGGCCACGAGGTTCATGAGAACCATCTCCATCTGGCCGGGATCGGCTCTGACGTGCCAAAGGCTCTCTCCCTGCACGCTTTTCAATTCCACTTCCTCGCTGATGAGCCGCCGCAGCAATCCTTCCATCCCCGACACCACGGCATTCAGATCGAGCACCTTCGGGTCCAGAACCTGTTTCCGGCTGAATGCCAGGAGCTGGCGGGTCAGCACGGCGGCGCGATCCCCGGCCTTGCGAATCTCCTCCAGATGGCCCCGTCCCGGATCCGAGAGGGGAAGCCGGGGGTGGAGCAGCTCGCAATAGCCGAGGATGGCCGTGAGCAGGTTGTTGAAATCGTGCGCGATGCCGCCGGCCAGAACCCCCACGGCCTCGATTTTCTGCGATTGCCGCAGCTGATCCTCCAGCTCCTGGCGCGCCGCATTACCCAGGGCCAGGGCCGCCAGATCGGCGATGGAGGCGGCGAAATGCTGCTCTTCCAAGCCCCACTCCCTCGGGGGGCCGACATGCTCGTGGCAGACGACTCCGGCTACCCTGCCATGAAGGCGGATGCCGACGTGTAGCAGGGAGGAAATCCCCTGCGCTCGGAGGTGCTCCTCGGCCAGCTCGCGCGTTCTCGGATCCGCGCAGGCATCCGTGGCCGCGATGACGCGCTGCTCCTCCAGGGCGGAAAAGTAGGCCGGGTACTGCCTCGCCTGGAGCAGGGTTCCTTTTCCATTTGAGGGTACGCCATTCTGGTGACGTCCCTGGCAGCAAAGCGCGGTTCGATCTTCGGTGGTGAGATAGATGCCGACCCGCGCCACCTTCAGCGTCCGGGAAGCGACCTCTGCGATCCTCGCAAGCGACGAATCCAAATCGGGAAGGCAGGTAAGAGTCAGCTCGTGAAGGGTCTGCTGGTGAGCGAGGATCTGCTCGTTCCGGCGCTGCAGGCTGTCCTCCGCCTGCTTCCGCAGGGTGACGTCCGTCGCCACTCCCAGGACCTGGTGGACCTGTCCATCGGCGTCGATGATGGGGCGCTTGATGGTCTGAAGCCAGCGGAGCTTTCCGCTGGCGTCGGTGATGGATTCGAGAGGAATGAACTTCTCCCGATGCGTGTCAATCACTTCCTGGTCGTCGCGCCGGAAGTGGTCCACTTCTTCCGCTTTGGGATTGAAATCGGAGTCCCTTTTCCCCAGAAGCGACTCCACCGTGGTGCCGTAGGCTTCCGCCACCGCTTGGTTGGCGAGCGTGAACCGCCCCTCGCGATCCTTGGCGAAGATGAAGCTCGGATTCAAGTCCAGGACCTGATCAATCTCCCGGAACGAAGCCTCCAACTGCAGCAACAGCTTCCGGAGGTTCTCCGGCAGCACCTCCAGTTCGATCCCCAGTCGATCGAGCTGTTCCCTGAATCTCTTATACACGCGCGCTCACACCCCTGAAGCCCCAAGCCACACCCGAGGCGTACCCTGCGAGAAGGTCAACGTAAACTCTGGCAGCGCCCGGATCAATGAGCTGAGGCGGGATGGGGGTGACGAAAAGTGTCAATGCCGAGTCGACCGCCTGCAGGGCACTCGGCCGTCGCTTGCCTTGCTTGTGCTGTCTGGTGTCCCTATATTCTGTCGCGGACCGCCGTGCGGGGCATAGCGTGGAATTTCAGGGACTTGGTCGGAGGGGATCGATGAGCAGGAATCGTCGCGAACGCGGGGAAGGCAGGCTGGGGACGTTTTTCGCCCTCACGCTCCTCGTGGTAATGATTTACATGGGTTTCAAGGTCGTCCCGGTGATGATCAACGCCTATGCATTCAAGGATTTCATCGAGGAGGAGGCACGCTTCGCCTCGGTACGAAAGGACGATGAGGAGATCCGGGCGCGGGTCTACAACAAGGCCCGGGAACTGCAGCTGCCCATCACCCAGGAAATGATTCACACCGAGAGAACCAACGCCCGGTTCGACATCGCGGTCAGCTATGCGGTGCCCATCGTGACCCCGGTTTACACCTATCAGTACAAGCGCGACGAGCACATTTCCTCGCCGCTGTTTTAGGTAGCCGCGCCTTCTAGCCCTTCATACGAGCCGAAACCGCCGCCTGGGTCTCCGACAGGAGCCGGGCGGCTTCCTGCTCCAGCCGCGCCACACGAGTCTCCATCTTGCCCGCCAGATCCTTGTCTGGAATCCCCGACAGGTTGATGCGCACGTTCAAGACGGCTCCCGCAACCCCCGTATGGGCCAGGTGGGCGGCCACGCCGGCATCCGAAGCGGCATTCGGATTGCCTACCTCCGCCACTCGCTTCAATTGCTCCAGGACTGCCAGGCACGACTCGGCAGTCTTCACGGGAATCTCCGTGGCAAACTGGCTGGCCTTCCCCAGGGACTGCTGGCGCGCGGTTTTTTCCGCGGGGGTCTCCTTGGGGAGCTTCATGGCCTTCGAGACTTCGTCGTAGGCCTCCGCGTCCCGGTCGATCAGGGCCGACAGATCCTTGCGGAGCCCGGACAGGGCTTGCTTGGCCTTCTCCATTTCGGGCCGAACCGGCTCATATTTAGGCTTCCCGAGGGTCAGTTCGCACACCATGCCCCCGAGGGCGGCCGCCAGGGTCCCTGCCAGGGCTGCCGCGCTGCCCCCTCCCGGCGTCGGTGTCCTGGCTCCCAGGCGATCCACGAACTCCGATAGTTTCAGATCCACGAGCATTTTTGGCCTTCTCCTTTTTCTCCAGGGCCATCGCCACATTTCACGTTACGTCCGGCATTCACTGCCTGTCAAGACTCCCCCCCGCGAATCCTACGGCAGCATCGCGTCGAGGCGAGTCCGCTCATAGACCACGACTCCCTTCTTGATCACGCTCTCCACGTGATTCACCCCGAAGTGGTACACCAGATGCGCTGCTTCGGGGATGTCCAGCACCTGAATGTCCGCCTGCTTCCCCGCCTCCAGGCTCCCGATCACCTCGCTACGGCCCAGAGAATGGGCCGCATTCAAGGTCGCCGCCGTAATGGCCTCCTCGATGCTCATTCCCAGGGTCAGGCAGGCCAGGACCAGGATGGGCGGCATCGCTTCAGTGGGGCAGGTTCCGGGGTTCAGATCGGTGGCCAGCGCCACAGCGACTCCCGCCTCCACCAGCCGGCGCGCCGGAGGACGGTGCTCCGACCTCAGGAAAAAACTCGCGCCTGGAACCAGTACGGCCGTGACCCCCGCCCGGGCCATGGCCTCGATTCCGGGACCGGAGATGAATTCCAGGTGGTCCGCCGAGGCAGCGCCCAGCCGTGCCGCCAGCTCCGCCCCGCCGCCGGAGGAGATCTGATCGGCGTGCAGTCGGGGCTTCAGGCCATGGCGCTTGCCTGCCTCCAGAATTCTCTCGGCCTCCGCCACCGTGAAGGCCACACTCTCGCAAAAGACGTCGCAGAACTCCGCCAGGCGCTCCGCGGCCACCCGGGGAATCATCTCCTCCACGACTTCCCGGATATATTCGCTGCGCCGCGCGCGATGCTCTTTGGGAATGGCATGGGCTCCGAGGAAGGTGGGGACGATTTCCACCGGGTGGGAATCAGACAGCTCGCGAATCACCCGAAGCTGCTTCAGCTCCGATTCGAGACTCAACCCATACCCGCTCTTGGCCTCGCAAGTGGTGGTGCCCCACTCCATCATCCGGTCGAGGCGCGTCCACGCGGCGCGGCCCAGTTCCGGCAAGTCCGCGGCGCGCACTGCCTCCACCGTGCTCAAGATCCCCCCGCCCGAGTGAGCGATTTCCTCATAGGTCTTGCCGGCCAGGCGCATCTTGAATTCGCTCGCGCGGGAGCCTGCGAAGGGAAGGTGCGTGTGGGGATCGACGAATCCTGGAAGGAGGGTCTTGCCGGAGACATCCATCCGCCTCCCGCCGCTTTTCAGCCTGACTTTCGTGCCGAGGTCCTGCGATGGGCCGACGAAAAGCAGCTTTTCACCGGCAATCCCCACGGAGGCATCGGTGATGCGAACCAGCTCGCCGAAGGCCTGGCCCCTGCGCGGCGCGGGGCCGACGGGAGTGGCCAATTCCGCCGCGTGCTCCAGGATCAAGTCGGCTTCCAGCATGCGGCTTCAGGAGGAGGGGGCCGTTTCCGGGGGTTTCTGCTTGATGAAGGTGAGCTTGTCGGCGATTTCCTCTTCCTGGCGGTGCATCTCCAGGAGTTTCAGGTGCTGCTCGATCATGGAGCGGAGCTTGCGCTCGAAGGTGTCCCGCTCCAGCTTCAGTCCCCGGATGGAGTCCTCGAGCTGCGAGACCTTTTTCTGCGCCTGGTCCACCAGGCGCTGCCCCCGCATCTCCGCTTCCCTCATCAGGAGGCGCCCTTCCTTCTTGGCCTCCTCCTTCATCTCCTCGGAGAGCTTCTGGGCGGTGAACAGGGTCTCCTTGAGGATCCTCTCCCGCTCGGTGAGATCTCCCAGCGTCGATTTGAGGTAGCCGGACTCCTCCCGCAGCTTGCTCACCTCGTTGACCACTTTCTCGAACTCTTCCGACACGAAGTTGAGGAACGACTGCACCTCCTCCTTGTCGTAACCTCGCATCTTGACCGCAAAGCGGTGCCCCCGGACATCCAGTGGCGTGATTCTCATGCTCGCTCCTTGTTGGCGACAGGCGGGCGCTCCCCGAAAAGCGCACGCCCGATGCGTATCAGCGTAGACCCTTCCTCGATGGCCACCTCGAAGTCCTCGGACATCCCCATGGAGAGCTCGCGCATGGAGACATTTTCGAATTTCCGTCGGTCCATTTCAGCTGCCAGCTCCGCCAATTCCCGGAACTGTGGGCGCGAACGCTCCGGCTCCGGATCGTACGGGGGGAGGATCATCAATCCCTGCACCTTAATATGTCGCATTCCGGCGGCCGCCGCCAGAATTTCGGGCAATTCTTCCCGCCCGACTCCGTGTTTGCCGGGCTCCGCGGCCAGGTTCACCTGAATAAGCGCCTCCAGAGGTTCTTGCCTTCCCGCGGCGTGGCGTTCCAGGTCATGCAGCAGCCCCAGGGAATCCACCGAGTGGATCATCTGGAAGAGGCGCGCCGCTTCCTTGGACTTGTTGCGCTGCAGGTGGCCCACCAGGTGCCAGACGGCGGAAGGGCCAACGGCCTCCTGTTTTGAGCGCGCCTCCTGGACGCGGTTCTCACCGAAAAGCATCTGTCCGGCAAGGCACGCCTCACGGATCCGGGAGGGCTCCACGGTCTTGCTCACCGCCACCAGCCGGGTCGATTCCGGTTGCCGCCCGGCGCGACGCGACGCGGCCGACATTCGCCCTCGAATGACTTCGAGCCGCCCGCCAATTCCCTCCATTTCCGTCAGCGACTCTCGCCGAACGAGAGACTCTCCTGGGCGCCGGCGCCCAGGAGCACTGCCACTTCTTCCGGCAGCGGCTCGGAGGATTGCTTCTCATCCATGGCCTGGTTGGCCAGCCGGTCGGCCTCCCGGTTCTCCTCGCGGCGGACATGCTGAAGGGTCACTTCGGGGATCTTCGACATGAGTCGCTTGGCGGCGGCGTGCAGCTGCTGGAGACGGGGGTTTTTCACCCGGTACTCACCCCGCATCTGCTTGACCAGGAGCTCGGATTCGGAATAGTTGGTGAGACGCGTGGCGCAGCGTCGGATGCTGTGGTGCAGGAGCACAAGCAGCGCCGTGTATTCGGCCACATTGTTGGTGGCGGAGCCCAGGTAGCCGTAGTACTCGTCCCGCCGGCCTTGGTCGTCTTCCAGCAGAACGCCGATCCCGGCGGGTCCGGGGTTGCCCCGGGCGCCACCGTCGATCCGGCCGGAGTAGACCTTAGCCTTGCTGGCCGGCCGGGGGCTCGGCACGCTCTTCCTCGAGGTAATAGAGGAACCGCTTGCAGGACTCGCAGCGGAGAATCCCCTCGTTGCGGCGAATCTGCTGGATCACGCGCGGTTGGATACGCACGGAGCAGCCTTGGCAAAGGCCCTTGGCCACCCTGGCCACCGCGAGGCCTCCCCGGGAACGGGAAATCCTGTTGAATTCTGCCACCATCTCGGGGGCGATTTGTGCTTCGATGCCCCGGCGCTCGGCATCAAAACCCGCGCGCTTCGACTCCAGTTCTTTCTGCTCCGCCTGAAGCACCGCTTCCGCCGTGGCGACCTGCTTCATCTCCTCCGCCAGTGCCGCTTCCTTCTGCTTGATGGCGGACTCCAGGATATCGGCCGCCTCCATGGCCTGGAGAACGCTCGTGTCCACCGCGTCGCGGTCGCTTTTGGCCCGGTCGATCTCGTGGAGCATGGCGGTGTATTCCTTGTTGGTCTTCACCTCCATCAGCTGCGCCTGATACTTGCTGATTTTTGCCTCCACGGTCTG
>JAKEFJ010000001.1 GCA_022616665.1 Acidobacteriota bacterium | reverse complement strand
GTCAGGATGGTGGCCACGCTCAGCCCGCCGATCACGGTGATGGCCAGCGGGGCGCGCAGCTCCGCTCCGTCGCCCAGCCCCAGGGCCATGGGAAGAAGCCCCAGCACGGTCGTGGCGGAAGTCATGAGTATCGGGCGCATGCGCTTGAGCCCTGCCTCAATGAGCGCCTGCTCCCTGGGTACCCCCTCATCGCGGAGCATGTTCACGGCGTCGATAAGCACGATGGCGTTCTTCACGACGATTCCCGCCAGCATCACCGCGCCGATCATGGCCACCACATTGATGGAGTGTCCGGTCACGTAGAGCGCCCCTACCGCCCCGATCACCCCCAATGGCACTGTGAACATGACCACGAACGGATAGAGCAACGACTCGAACTCACAGGCCATGACCAGGTAGACCAGGAAGATGGCCAGGAACATCGCCATGCGCAGCGAATTGAACGAGCGGTGCATCTCTTCTTCCTGTCCGCTCAGATCGGCGGTGATGCCGGGAGGGAAGCTCTGCCTGGAGATGACCTGCCGGATGTCGGCGGCGACGGTCCCCATATCCCTTCCCGCCAGATCGGCCGAGATCACCGCTGCACGCTTCTGCCCCACGCGCCGAATCTCGCCGGGCCCCCGGGCGAGGCGGATGTCCGCCACCGACTTGAGGTAGATAGGCACTCCCTCGCGCTGTCCGACGATCAGACTCCCCACGTCTTCCACCGAGGCCTTTCCGGCTGCGACCGACCTCACGGCGATGCCGATTTCCCGATCCCCCTCCAGAAAGCGCGTCGCCACTTCCCCCTGCACCTTGTTGCGCATCGTCGCCGCCACCTGGAACAAGTCCAATCCCAGTCGGCTGACCTGCTCCCGGTTGAACAGGACCTGAAGCTCGGGATTGGCGCCGTCCATGGAAGACTTCACGTCCACCAGCCCGGGGAGATGCTCGACTTCCCGCCTGAGAGACGCCGAGGCGCTTTGCAGCTGCGCCAGGTCGTCGCCGTAGATCTCCACCTCAACCGGAGTACGGAAGGTGAAATAAGAGGGACGCTCGAATTTGAACCGGGCGCTCTTGGCCGCCTCCAGGCGCTGCCGGAGGATGACCGCCACCGCCTCCTCATCCTTGCGGCGCATGCCGGGCTTCATCCGGACCTGGATGCGCGCCGCGCTCTCCCCTTCCGTGCCGGTTTGTTGCAAGGAAAGCCCCGCGCCTCCTACGATGCTGGAGACGGCGTCCACCCGAGGATCTCCCGAGAGGGTCTCCTGGACCTCCTGGACGAATCGGTCGGTTGTTTCCAGAGGCGTTCCTTCGGGAAGCTGAATGAGATAGACGAACTCACCCTGGGAGAATGATGGGATCAGGTCGATGCCCAGTCCTCGCGACATGGCCAAAGAGCCGAGGAACGCCACTAGCGCCACCACCAGTACCGTTCCCGGAGTGCGCAAGGCCCACCGCAAGACGCCGGGATAGCCTGCCATCAGGGCGTCCATGCCCCGGTCGAAGACGACGCTCACGGGCCGGGCGAGCAGCGCCAGGAACGACCCGAGCTTGGACGATCCGATGCGTAGCCACCGAAGCCCGACGGCTGGACCGGTAACGAAAGCGGCGCGCAACCCCCTGCGAACCTTCCCTTCGGCAGGAGCGGACGATGCTTCGAGGATGACGGGCACGGCCGTTCTGTCCCGCAGCGCCGCGACCATCGGGATCAGCGTCAGCGAAACGACCAGCGAGGCCAGCAGCGAGAACGACACGGTCAGAGCCTGGTCGCGAAAAAGCTGCGCCGCGATCCCCTCCACGAACACCACCGGGGCGAACACGGCGATGGTCGTCAGCGTCGAGGCCACCACAGCGCGGCCGACCTCCTGAGCTCCCCGCAAAGCCGCCACTCCACCCGACTCGCCCCGCTCCCGGCGTTTGTAGATCGCCTCCAGTACCACGATGGAGTCGTCCACCAGCATGCCCACTCCCAGCGCCAAGCCTCCCAGGGACATGACGTTCAAGCTGGTCCCGGTCTGGTACATGAGGAAAAAGGTCGCGATGATGGAAATGGGTATCGAGACGCTGATGATGATCGTGCTCCAGATATCCTTCAAGAAGAGCAGGATGATGAGAATGGCCAGGAGTCCTCCTTCCAGGGCGTTGGTGATGACCTCCTGGATGGAGTCCTGAATGAAACGCGACTGGTCTACGCCGGTGATGACCTGGATGCCCGCGGGAAGCTCCTTTCGCACATTCTCCAGGCGACTTTGGATCCCCCGGGCCACGGAGACCGTGTTGGCATCCCCTTCCTTGTAAAGCGCCATCTCCACCGCCTCGGCGCCGCCAAACCGGGTGATCGCATCCCGCTGCTTGTGCCCCCGGGTCACTTCCGCCACGTCCGAGAGGAGCACTTCGCGCCCCTCCCGCGTGGTCAGCACGATTCGCCGGATATCCCCCAGGTCCTTGAATTCGTTACGCGAGCGGACCAGGTAACGCGCCTCCTGCTCGTACAGGCTCCCGCCCGCCTGGTTGACGTTTTCCCGCGACAATCGCTGGTTGACGTCCTGGATGCTGAGGCCCATCAGAGACAGTTTTCCCTGGTCCACCGTGACTTGAATTTCCTCCTCCAGTCCTCCGTTGATCTTGACGGCGGCCACGCCGGCGGAGGACTCGAGATCCTTCTTGATCAACTCTTCAGCCACGTACCTCAGCTGCGCCAGGTTCTGCCCATCCGTCAGGTAGAGCCGGACGATCGGGTCGTTGGCTGGATCCAGACGGAGGACCACCGGCTTCTCGGATTCCCGCGGCAGAGCCACGAGGTCCAGCTTTTCCCGGACATCCATGGCGGCGAAGTCCATGTTCCGGCCCCAGCCGAACTCCAGGGTCACCTGCGACAGGCCGGGCCTGGACGAGGAAGTGATCCGCTGCACCCCGGCCACCACGCCCACCGCTTCTTCCACCGGGCGGGTGACCAGGGACTCCACTTCGCCGGGGGCGGCCCCGGCGTAGCGGGTCTCGACGGTCAAACTGGGATAGGAAAGCTCAGGAAGAAGGTTGATGGGAAGCCGCGTGTAGGCAACGCAGCCAAAGATTACCAGCGCCACGGCACCCATGGTGATGGTGACCCGGCGCTTCAAGGAGAACTGGATGAGGCTCATGCGTCATCCTCGCGCCCGGGGGCCGCGGGAAACGCGCGAATCCGAAGCCTGGGCCGAAGGGAGGACCTTCACGGAAGCCCCGTCCTTGAGCCCGCCCTGTCCCGCAACGATGACCTGGTCCCCGGCGGTGAGGCCGCGCACCACTTCCACGTGCCCCTCCTCCTCGAGTCCCAGCGACACGGGACGCCGGCGCGCCACGGCTCCGTCCACGACGAACAGGTAGGAATCCTGCATCTCCCAAAGGATCGCTTCCCGGGGGACGAGGAGAGCTTTCGGATGGGTCTCTCGGACGATGGCCAGGGTAACGAACGCCCCGGGCCTCAGCTCGGGCGGAGGCGCGACCGCCTCCACGGTCACCTTGACCGTGCCGGTGGCTGGATCCACGACCGGGCTGATCTGCCGTATGCGCCCTTTCACCTGCGTGGTCTCGTTGGCCTTCAGGGTGATTCTCACGCCCCGCCCTTCGGTAAGACCCAGGACATCTTTCTCGGGCAGGTAGATCCGCGCGATGAGCGGGTCGAAATCGGCCACGCTGAACAGCACGTCTCCCGGCCTGATGTGCTGCCCGGGACGAATCATCCGCTCGGTCAGGTGCCCGGAGAAAGGGGCGCGTATGGTGGTCTTTTCGAGTCTCCAGGCCGCCTCCGCCTCCTCCTGGCGGGCCACTTCGTTCTCGGTGGCGACTTTGTCGTACTGTTCGCGGCTCATGAGGTTTTCAGCGAGCACCTTCGCGGCACGATCGAAATTGAGCTTGGCGTTGGAGGCCTTGACCTGGGCCTTCTTCAGGGTTATTTCGGCATCTCCCTGGTCCAGCTGGGCCAGGATCTCCCCTTTAGCCACACGATCCCCTTCCTCCACCCGGATCTCGGCCACCTTTCCTTCCGATTCCGCCAGAACCTTCACGTCGTTTTCAGGCACCAGATTCGCGGTGGAGGTGATGTAAGAGGAAACTTCCCCTTCCTGAATCGAGGCCACGCTCACCGGGACGGCGGCTTTCCCTTCGGGCTCGGCGGCAGCTTCGGCTTTTTTACTGGCGGGAACGGCACCGCCCGGCTTGCCGGAAGCCGGACTGGTTTGGGCTTTGGCACTTGCCGCGGAACGGGAGGCGGTCAGTGCGAAATAGCCCACCACTCCGCCGACCGCCAGGATTACCGCGAAGATAATCCAATACAGGCGCTTTCGGCCTGCCAGGTATCGCATGGCTTTTCCCCTCGAAGTGACCGGATCGCGTTCGCCCACCCAACAGCATGAAGTACGGATATGTCCGACCGAGAGTTCCCGGAATTTTTCTTTGGGGCCCCCGACCTGACCAGGCGCCCCATGGTGCCTCACCTTCGAGCGGGTGGGAGGGAGCCGCAAGCGTCTGGAGGGGAATCGGCTGGGTGGCTGACGGTGGTGAGTTTGGTTAGACTGTGCCGCGTCCAGAAACCCCCGGAGGTGACGGTCTCATGTCTTCCTTTCTAGCCGACTCGCCACTGGATGGATATTTGAATTCCCCCTGGCTCCTGGGGCCGGTGGTCTTTATACTCTGGGTCTTCCTCTTCATGGCGGTCAAGCGCTACGCCTTGAAGTGGATGCAGCGGGCGGCTGAGCGAACGGCCTGGACCTGGGACGACGTCCTGGTGCGTTCCCTCTCGGGCCCCTTGCTGCTTCCCATCCTGGCCAGCGGCCTGCTGATTCTGGAGCGCATCCTCCCGCTTTCTCCGGAGTGGGACCGGGCCTTCGACATCGTCATGGCTGGCGCCATGGCGCTGGCACTGGTTCTTTTTGTGGATTTGGCCTGCCGCGGCGTTCTGGACAGGCTCTCCGAGAAACACGCCGTCCTGCAGGGGGCCCGGGGTCTCGTCCAGGGGATGATCCGGGGAATCATCATCGCCCTGGGAATCCTGGTCTTCCTGGACAGCATCGGGATCTCCATTACGCCGATCCTGGCCTCTCTCGGGATCGGCAGCCTGGCGGTGGCTCTGGCGCTGAAAGATTCCCTGGCCAACCTGTTCGCGGGCATCCAGATCATCCTCGACAAGGCCATCGAGCCGGGTCACTTCATCCGTCTGGAAGGGGGGATTGAGGGGACCGTCACCCGCATGAGCTGGCGGACGACCCGGATCCAGACTGCCGGGAACAGCACCGTCCTGGTTCCCAACTCGAAGCTCACCGAAAGTCTCATCACCAACTTCAACCTTCCTGAGCCGGAGGTGGATGTACGGGTGGAAGTCGGAGTCCATTTCGACAGCGACCTCGAAAGAGTGGAACAGGTCACTCTCGAAGTGGCCAGGGAGATCCAGCGCCTCCATCCGGAGGCTGCGGAGGGCTTCGAGCCCAAGGTCCGATACGAGAGGTTCGGGGAATCCAGCATCAATCTGGTGGTGGTGAATCGCGCTCGCAACCATAACGGGAGCGCGGGGCTGCGCCATCACCTTATTAAGAGCTTGCACCTGCGCTATGCCCGGGAAGGCATCATCATGCCCTTCCCTACCCGCACCCTGGACTTGCCACCGGAGCGTAGCGAAAGCCTGCGCGAGAGATTTATTGCGGGAGGGGATATTCCCACCGATGCCGGACCCGGAGAATCGACCGAATAAGGCAACCGGCGCCGGCGGTCGTGCCCGGCTTACTTCAAAATAAAGTGAAGATTTTCAGACACCTCCGACCCAAAAAAGCATCTTAAGTGGGCCGGCGTCCCCGGGCGGCGGATCCTATAGCGCGCGAGGCAAGCCAGGTCGGAAGCAATAAGCGCCGGTTACCAAGCGCAGGCTGATCGGATTCCCAAAGAAAGAGGGCATATCGTATGGAACGAAGGAGTTTTTTGACGACCGGCGTGGGCACAGTGCTCGCGTTTGCATTCTTTCCAGCCTGTGCCCGGCCGAAGGAGGAGACGATGGCGCAAGCCAAGCAGATGAATGGATTCGAGCCGCTGAGCAAGCCGAAAGCCGAATGGAAGAAGATCCTGCCGGCCGATCGCTACGCGATCCTCTTCGAGGAGTCGACGGAGCGCGCGGGCACCAGCCCGCTCAACGAGGAGAAGCATGCCGGAGTCTTCATCTGCGCCGCCTGCTACCTGCCCTTGTTCAGCTCGGAGGCCAAGTTCGACAGCGGCACGGGGTGGCCCAGCTTCTTCCAGGCGATGCCGGGCAGGGTGGGCACCAGGCGGGATTTCAAGCTGATCCTGCCGCGCACCGAGTACCACTGCGCCCGCTGTGGCGGACACCAGGGGCATGTCTTCAACGACGGGCCGCCACCGACAGGGCAGCGCTACTGCAATAACGGACTTGCCCTGGAGTTCGTGCCCGAAGGGCAGGCCTTGCCCGCATTGAGGACATGATCGTGAAGCAGGAAGGATTGGCACCATGGGCGGGTGCGCCGAGCCCACTGCAAGAGCGCTCGCCAGCGACCACGGTAATGGGCCGCAGCGCACTGTGGGCGGCCTGCGCTGCCGCCGTGGTGGCGGGGTCGCTCATTGCCTGCGCCGCCAATGGCAGCGCGAAAAGCGCAGGGAACAGCAAGCAAGGAGGAAATCAGACCATGGATGAGAAGATCAAAATTGCCACGTTCGCCGGAGGCTGCTTCTGGTGCATGGAACCTCCCTTCGACAAAGTCGACGGAGTGGTTTCAACCATCTCCGGTTACACCGGCGGCCACACCGAGAATCCCACCTATGAAGAGGTTTCTTCGGGCACCACGGGCCATGCCGAGGCTCTCCATGTCACCTATGATTCGAGCCGCGTCAGCTACGAAAAGCTGCTCGAGGTCTTCTGGTACAACATCGATCCGTTGGTCCGTGACCGGCAGTTCTGCGACGTGGGGGAGCAGTACCGCAGCGCCATCTTCTATCATGACGAGGATCAGAAGCGTCTGGCGGAAGCATCCAAGAAGGAGCTGGAGAAATCGGGGCGGTTCAAGGAGCCGATCGTCACGCAGATCGTGGCGGCCACGGCCTTCTACCCTGCCGAGGAATACCACCAGGACTATTACAAGAAAAACCCCATCCGCTACAAGTTCTACCGCTACAACTGCGGCCGCGACCAGCGCCTGAAAGAGCTCTGGGGTACTCCCTGAGCATTCCCTGAGCTCTGAGGCGCCGTGCCTTCTCGACACGGCACGCGAAATCGGGGCGGTTCAAGGAGCGAGGACCTTACTGCCGGGATGCGGCCCGGGCCGCGGCTCATGGACTAACGGGGAGGATTCGCTCCTGCCCATTGCTGTCCGTGCCGAAGGTCCCGAATCCGCAGAGATTCAGAGCTCTGAGCAGGTACCAGTAACCGCTCCCTACCGAGGGGTTCGCCTGAAAATCTGTGAAGCTTGTCTCCACCTGGCCAAGCGAGAGACCGGTGGCCGAGGAGAAACTGATTCCTGGGGACGAGGCAAGGGTTCCTGTATAGACGTCGTAGAGGGTGAGGGGACCCACGAGCGGAGCCATGTCGCTCCAGCCCAATTGAGTGGAGGAAGCTCCCCCCTGAAGCTGTAGACCTTGAACCTCGAAGGGCTCGGACCAGACCCCCGGCTCCTGATCATCACAATCGTCAAAGCAGGAGCTGTGCCCGTCCTCATCCAGGTCGAATCCGTCATCAATAACACCATTACAGTCATCGTCCAGAAGATTGCAGACCTCGGATCCGCCGGGGTGGATCGAACCGCTGGAATCGTCACAGTCGACGCAGGAAGCATAGCCGTCCGCATCGGCGTCCGGGAACCCCTCATCGATGCCGGACGCGCAATTATCGTCCATCCCGTTGCAGACCTCCGCAGCGGCCGGATGAATCGCGGCGCTGGAGTCGTTGCAGTCGACGCAGGTGGCGTAGCCATCTCCATCTGCATCGACGAAGGTTTCATCGGCGGCCCCGTTGCAATCGTTGTCGATCCCGTCGCAGGTCTCAACAGCCCCGGGATGGGCGGCTGCATCCTGATCATTGCAATCGGTGCAGGATGCATAGCCATCGGCGTCTACATCGGTGAAGCCTTCATCGATGGATCCATTGCAGTTCTCGTCGATTCCGTTGCACGATTCCGGCATCCCCGGTCGGACGAAGGCATTGGCGTCGTTGCAATCGCCGCCACAAATGGTGACACCATCTCCATCGCTGTCAGCGTTCTCGAGCAGGGTCCCATCGCAGTCATTGTCCAGACCATCGCAAATCTCGGGCGCGCCGGGGTAGACCTGCCCATTGGCATCGTTGCAATCCCCCTCGCATTCGCTGAAGCCGTCTCCGTCATCATCCAGCCCCTGGCCAAAGGCGTACCGTCCTCCGTCCGTAAGTACGAGGTCAGGATAGTAGGTTTCACCTCCCCACACGATCATGAAGCTCCCCGTCCAAATGGCGGTGTGAAAAATGCGCTCCCGTGGCGCTCCGGAACCCGAAATTTGGCTCCACGTGTTCGTCGCGGGATTGTATCGAAAGCCCCATGCGGTATAGATGTCTCCGAATACACCAAAGTTTTCCCACCTCCCGCCCCAGGTGATCATTCCCGCACCTGGACCGGCCCACACCGCGGTATGGTCAAAAATTCGAAAATTCGTGGCCATGGGCTGCCAGGAGTCGGCGACGGGATCGTATCTTCCCCCGTCCGCCAAGCCGGAGCAGGTGAAACTCCCACAGGGATGCGGCCCATCGTATCCTCCGAAGATCACCATCCGGCTCCCGGTCCAAACTGCCGTGTGATAGGTACGTTGGGACGGAGCGCCCAGGGTGGATGTGGCCTGCCAGGTGTCGGTCGAAGGATCGTATCGCGCGCCTGTGTTGACGTAGGATCCGCCGGCATCCCTTCCTCCCCAGATGACCATCCGGCTCCCGGTCCAGACTACGGTGCTCTGGGTCTGCGTTGGAGCGCCGACGGTGCTCGTAGGCACCCATGTGTCGCTCGCCGGATTGTAGCGACCGCCGGTATCCGTCGGCAGGAACTCAAAGTTAGTTCCTCCCCAAACGATCATCTCGCTGCCGGTCCAAACCGCGTCATGGCCCTCCCGGGGTGCCGGCGTATTGATAGTTGAGGTAGAACTCCATGAATCGAGAATCGGATCATAGCGCCCCCCCTCATTCGTAAAGCCGGCAAAGCCTGTTCCACCCCACACGATCATGTGGGTCCCTGCCCAGACCGCCGTGTGATTGTAGCGGGGGGTTGGAACACCCACCAAGGAGGTATGGCTCCAGTCGTTGGTCGCCGGATCGTAGCGCCCTCCAGTGGCAACCGGGAAACCGGCAAGCCGCTCCCCTCCACCCCAGACCACCATGTGAGATCCTGTCCAGATGGTCGTGTTACCAGCTCCTGATTCCGGAGCGTCATGGACGGATACCGGAGTCCAGGAGTCACTGGCGGCATCGTAACGGCCACCCGTCAAGAGACCGTATCCTGCACCGTCCGTGCCCCCCCAGACGACCATTTGAGAACCTGTCCAGGCGGCCAGCGGATCCTGTCGCCCCGGAGGAGCGTTCATTCCGGAGGTGGCGCTCCAGGCATCGCCCAAGGGATCATAGCTCCCGCCCGAGGAGAAGTATGAAGTGCCGTCGGTTCCTCCCCAGACGATCATTCTTCCTCCGGTCCAAATCGCCGAGTGGCTGTAGCGAGCCACAGGAGCGCCGCTGCCCGCCATCGATTCCCACGTGTTCCCCACTGGATCGTACTTGGCCCCTGAGCTGGTGGCTCCGGCGGCGGTGGAGCCGCCCCAGATGAGCATCCGGCTCCCGGTCCATACCGCGGAGTGCGAGAATCGCGCAGGGGGTGCTCCTGGATTGACGCGGGTCGCAGTCCAGATATCGGTGACGGGATTGTAGCGCCCCCCCGTCTTCAATGGGTTGCCAGTCGCGGCATCGAATCCACCCCAAATCACCATCTCCGTTCCGGTCCAGACGGCGGAATGCAGATAACGTACCGTTGGCCCTTCGGTCGTTCCATAGATCAGCGACCAGGTATTGCTCGATGGGTCGTAGACGTGGGCATAGGTGTCAACCCACTGGCCTAATCCTCCCCAGACCACCATGCGGTTGCCGGTCCAAACCGCGGTGTGCTGGTAGCGACCTGGACCCGCGCCGTATGAATTCATCGGGCTCCACTGATCGTTGAGGGGATCATAGAGGCCGCCGTCATACAAGGGTACATTCCCAACGTCACGGCCGCCGAAGACAATCATCCGGCTCCCTGTCCACACGGCGGTGTGCTGGTGTCGAGCCGCCGGTGCATCAAGTTTCGAGACCGGCGTCCAGGTGTCCGTCGCCGGATCATAGGAGGAGCCTGTGTCTTGCATGTATGCAGAGGCGCCTCCCCAGACAATCATCCTGCTGCCGGTCCAGACCACCGAGGCATTCCGTCTCGAGCCCGGAGCGGTATTTCCGATCATCGAAAGCCAGGTGTTATCGGGAGTGCAAGTCGTCGCAGGAAGAACAGGTCCGGCAGCCGATGGTACAAAGCCCCCGGCCGATCCCACAATTTCCGGCAAGGCTTCTCCAGGTGCGGCGACCACTTCGACCTCGTGCTCTCTCAAGCTGTCACGCACCTCCCGCCACCAGATATCGAACGACTTTTTCGGCACTTTGTAGTTTGCGATCCTGATCCGATCGGATCTGCTCTCGAGAAGTGCCTGAATCGTGAAACCCTCCCCGTCCTCCTTCACAGGTCCTATCTCGGCAATATTCGCCGGAGCCTGGGCGCGAGCCTGCTCCAGCTCTGCCTGGGAAACCGTCAAGCGACGGACCCCAGCTGCATGAATGCGCCCGCCCAAGACTTCGGGGGATCGGGATTGCGTGGCAGGCGGCGAATCCGGCCTCTCGGAAAGCGAGAGCTCGACCTCAACACGTTCGGCTCCTTCGGCGGCGCTATCGGGTCCCAACCGGCGAACCATTTCCCTCACTGCCTCGCCCCGTCGTCTCTCTTCTCCATGGAGGCGCTGATCGTAGGCGTAGAAGTTTCTGACGAGGCGGTTGATCAGGACCGAACGGGCAAGCGTCTCATCGATCAGGAAGCTGTCATCTCCCAGCGCAGCGTAAAGCTCGCGGAGCCTCCCGGGCATCGGCGTCGTTCGCGCCATGCGCTCCGATTCCGCGTGGAGCATCGCAGCCGTGACGGGGGTGTGCCAGAACTTTTCGAGGGCGAGGGATTGCTTCAGAACCGTTCGAACTTTCTGCTCGACCCCCTCCTGCGAAACGGCTTTCTCGAAAGGCTTGTTGGTTCCTTCCTGATATGAGTAGTAGACGCGGTCGATGGCGAGCTGGGCGCGGACTCGATCTTCCAGGGTCAGGGCTCGTGGGCGAGGTGCGGAGGGGCGACCCTCTGGGATTGCCAGCAGAGACGCTGCGATGACCAGCAGGACTTTCCGCATGCGCACCCCCAGGCTTTTTCTGTACTTATTACGTCGACTCCACCAGGATGTCAAGCTAAAGCGCCTGCTCCCAGCTCGATCTCTGAACGAGATTGGGTCTTGAATCGTTGTGTGGAGTCCGGCTGGATCAGCCGTGGTGGCGAGCCTCTTCTTCGCCGCGGGGCGGATTGGCATCGGGGCGCCAGCGGAATTTCTGGCGCCAGGGCGACGGGACATCCTCCACCGCATCGGCGATGAGGCGGCCCATGACCGGCGCGAATTTGAAGGCGTGGCCGCTGTCGCCCGCGGCCACGATCAACCCTTCGCGCTGCGGATCGCGATCGATCCAGAAGTGCTCATCCCTGGTGTCACAGTAGAAACACCATCGCTTCTCGACGATGGGCACGGGGGCCAGTGTGGGGAAGGTCTCATCCAGGAAGCGTCGCAGGGCGGTTTCGTCATCCGCCGGCGCCTGGCGCGGGATGTCGGGATCGAGCTTGTGCCCCGTTCCGTGGTTCGAGATCTTCACAATCCCGTCGCGATTGATGGGAAATCCGTACCAACCGGTGGCTGAGATATCCGCCGTGAAGACCGGAAAGAGCTGCTGGGTGTAGAGGCGCTTGCTGGGCGGGCGGAAGTGGTAGATGGGGTGGGCGCTGGGCGTCAGGGATCCCGCCAGGTGTGGCAGCAGCTTCGAAGTCCAGGCGCCGACGGCGAGGATGATCTGATCGGCCAGCAGGCGCTCGCCACGTGAGGTCTGAATGCCCGTGACCCGATTTCCCTCCTCCAGCAGCCCGGCCACTGACACGTCGGGCCGCACCGATACTCTCTCGGCGCTGGCCAGCTCCACCAGGCGGGCGACCACGCGGCCGCTTTCAGCGTAGCCCCCTTCGCTCTGGAAGAAACCGTCCACGTAGCTCTGGGCCTTCCAGCCTGGGAAGCGCTTGCGCAGATCGGCGGGAGTCAGCCGCAGCGGGCGGCGCCGTCGCTCCTCGAGGACTCGGAAGCTCTCATACTCGAAACTCCCCGGGGCCATGGGCGACCGGGTGAGCATCAGCACACCGGTCTCGTGGAAGAGCGGCTCGGGCCAGCCGCGGTTCCACTCCCGCCAGGTCTCCATCGCCTCCTCCATCAGCTCGGTGTAGGTCTCGTCGCTCCCGTAGGCAAGACGAACAATCTTGCTGATGTCGGTGGAGGCGGCCAGCGGGTGCGGGATGGGCCCCGGATCCACCAGCGTCACCTGCCAGCCGCGCGCTTGCAGCTCCCTGGAGGCGGTCACGCCGAACATCCCGCCACCCACCACCAGCGAGGTCCCCTTCCTTTGTGTCATTCCTTGCGCTCCACGACCGGCGGACCCAGGTGCTGCCTGAGGAACTCTCCAACCTTCGCCCTGTAGGCTGCCGGATCGAAGCGATAGAGATCTTCGTGCCCCGCCAGCTGCAAGGTCCAGAGGGTGGTCGGATACGGGCCCGCGGCGAACAGTGCGCCGAGCGACGATGGCGGAACTGTCCGGTCCTTCCCGCCGTACCCAAGAAGAATGGGGCATTTCGCTTTTCCGATCTGTTTCACCGGCGTGAGATCCTCCAGCGAGAAACCGAGGCGCGGACGCACTTGCCACAGCAGAAGCGGGGAGATCACCGGCTCGAGCCACCCCACCCGGTTTCGGACCCGCGTGCGGATCGCGTTCTCCAGCCGGTCGTAAAGGCCTTCCAATACGGCTCCCCGCATGCCGGCCCAGTGCTCCACGGCCATGACCACCGCCGCAGCGCCCATGCTCTGCGCAACCAGAGCCATCTGCTGCACGCCTTTCTTCTCTCTCAGAAATTTCATGGCAGCCTGCACGTCGTAGCGCTCCGCGAAGCCCAGGGTGCTCTGGCCGCCGCTCTCTCCGCAGCCACGGAAGTCAAACAACAGAACCGAATAGCCGGACTCATGCAGCCACTGGGCTCGCTCCAGCATCTGGAGCCGATTCGCGCCAATCCCATGCAGGAGGATGACCGCTCGGGTGGTGTCTGGGCCGGGCCACCACCACCCTTTCAGGTCGACACCATCCGAGGCCGCGAAGCTGACCGGCTCAATTCCTTCAAGCGGCATCACCTCCTTCCAGGGTTGACGGAAGGAGTGCAGCACCACCGATCCCGCGACCCACGCACCCACGACGCCCAGGATTATCATCAGGACGGCGACGATGAGAGTCTTGCGCAGCATGTCGCCGGACCCCGTTGGGATAAGCGCCGGGCGCGGGCGTGCGTCTCGATTCGAGGGCGCATTCTAGCACGCGCGGGTGCGGGTACGGGCTCTGGTATAATGCAGCGTTCATTGACAAGTGACGGTCTGGGAGGTGTGTCATGACCCAGGATGGTTCGGCCTCGGTCGGCGACGCCGCGGCGCGGAAAGTTCGCGAGTTTGCCGAGGCTTCCCGCGAGAAACTGGACGAGATCAAGAAGAAGAGCCTTGAGGAGCTGCTCCACGACACCAAGGAGTGGATGAAGGCCAACCCGGGGAAGACCCTGGTGGGCGCACTGGCGGCCGGCTACATCCTCGGGCGCCTTCTGCGGCGGAGGTAGCCTTTGACCGAGCCTGCGGATGGACCCGGCGGGGGAGCAGCTCCCGATGCGGACGTGGCCACCGGCTCCCCCTCCCTGATCGAGCTGATCCTCACGATCCTCAAGTCTCTGGGGGCGCTGCTCTCCGGAAAGCTCTTACTGGCGGAGCGGGAGGTCTCCCAGGACATCGGCACGCTGGTGCGAGCCGCCGGACTGGTCGTGGGCGTGGTGGTGCTGGTCATCCTGGCGCTCGGACTCGCCGGCGCTGGACTGGCGATGCTCCTGGTTCCGTGGGTCGGCTCGCCCGGCGGCGCGTTGCTCCTCGTGGCTGGGATTTATCTTCTCGGCGGGCTGCTGACTCTTGCGATCGCCTGGAACCGAATCCGGAAAATGGGCGGCCTTCTCAGCGAGAGCCGGGCCGATTTGAAGCGGGACGCGGAATGGCTGAAAAACCTGTCGTGAGCGACCCGGAGGTCGAGGCGACCCTCGCCGAGATCGAGCAGGCCCGGCAGCGCCTGGGCGCGGCGCTCGCGCAGCTCCGCCAGCGGGAAGTATTCAATCCTCTCAACATCCGCGGCTGGGTCCAGCGCCATCCCGTCGAAAGCGCCTTGAGCGCCGCGGCAGCGGGGTTCATCCTCGCCCAGCCCGGCCGCAGCTCAAAAGATGGCGAATCGCCGTCCCTTCTCTCGGACCTCTCCCGCTCCGGGATGGAGACAGCGCTGCCGATGCTCCTTCGCTTCCTTCTCTAATCCTCCTGCTTTCTCTCCGGCCCCGCACCCGTAGAAATCAACCTCTCCAATGACTCCAGGTTGAGGTTCCCCATCTCGATCTGTCCTGTGAAGCGGCCCTCCGGATCGATGACGAGGGTGGCGGGAAGGCCGACCACGCCGAAGGCCTCCGCGGCCTTGCCGCGGGAATCGAGGAGGATCGTAGATTTGAGGCCGTGCTCCTGGGCGTAGCGCTCGATCTTGCGGTGGGGCTCGCCCAGGTTGATGGCCAGCACCCGGGCCCCGCGGGCATGGGGGATTCCGCCTTAGCGGACCCGGGCCCCGTTGCGCGCCGAGGTCTTGGATTCGCGGGGAATCGGAACGGGGTAGTTGCCCGTGTAGCAGGCATCGCAGAATTCGGCTTTCAAGTCGCCCACCGCGCGGTACATGCCGTCGCGGCTCAGGTAGCCCAGGGAATCGGCCTGGATGTACTTGCAGATCTCATCCACCGAGTGGCTGGAGGCGATCAGTTCCGAGCGGCGCGGCGTGTCGATGCCGTAGTGGCAGGGTCCCGTGGTGGGCGGGCAGGAGATGCGCACGTGAATCTCCTTCGCCCCGGCGGAGCGCACCATCGAGACGATTTTCCGGCTGGTGGTGCCCCGCACGATGCTGTCATCCACCAGGACGATGCGCTTTCCGGCGATGATGTTGCGCACCGTGTTGAGCTTCAGCTTGACGCCGAAGTGCCGGATCGACTGGCGCGGCTCGATGAAGGTGCGCCCCACGTAGTGGTTGCGCACCAGGCCGAACTCGAAAGGCAGTCCCGATTCTTCCGCGAACCCGAGCGCGGCCGAGACGCCGGAGTCGGGTACCGGCACCACCAGGTCCGCATCGGCCGGCTGCTCCTTGGCCAGCTCCCGTCCCAGACGCTTGCGCACCACGTTGACGCTCCGCCCGTACAGCAGGCTGTCGGGCCGGGCGAAATAGACATACTCGAAGATGCAGGGCGCCGGCTGGACCGCCGGGAACGGATGGTACGAGGAGGTGCCGTCCTCCGTGACCACGACCATCTCTCCCGGCTTGATGTCCCGCACGAACTCCGCATCGATGAGATCCAGGGCGCACGACTCGGAGGTGACGATGGTGGAGGAGCCGATTCGCCCGAGAGAAAGGGGGCGGAAACCCCGCGGGTCGCGAACGGCGATCATCTTGCCGGGGAAGAGAAACACCAGAGAGTAGGCGCCCTCCACCTGGCCGAGCGCGTCCACGATGGCCTCCTCCAGGCTCTCCTTCTGCGAGCGGGCGATGAGGTGAAGGATCGTCTCGGTGTCGGAGGTGGTCTGAAAGATGGAGCCGGAGCGCTCCAGGTCGTTGCGGATCTGGGAGGCATTCACCAGGTTTCCGTTGTGCCCGATGGCCATCTCGCCCCGGTGGCTCTCGATGCGCAGCGGCTGGGCGTTGATCAGCTTGCTCTCCCCCGCCGTGGAATAGCGCACGTGCCCGATGGCCATGGTTCCCGCCAGGCGCTCCAGGTGGGACTTGGTGAACACCTTGCCCACCTGCCCCATGCCTCGCTCCGCGAACAGGCGGGAGCCGTCGGAGGAGACGATGCCGGCCGATTCCTGGCCGCGGTGCTGCAGGGCGTGCAGCCCCAGGTACGTCAGGTGGGCCGCCTCGGGGTGTCCGAAGATCCCGAAAACGCCGCACTGGTCATGGAATCGATCGTCGTCGAACCAGGTCTCTTTCATGCCCATGGAGGACTGCATTATACCATCCAAGTTGGAAACGCCTCGGACCAGGGCCTCCTCAGCTCGGCCACGGTGGCATTGATCTCGGCATCCTGACCCACGCTGATTTTGAGGCGATTGCCTCCTACCGCCCCCACCACTGAAAACGGAGCGTCTCTCTCCTGGCAGATTTTCTCGAGCTTCGGAAGATTCGCCTTCTGCAGGGAAAGGAGGATGCGGGACTGGCTCTCGCCAAACAGCAGCGCATCGAGCCGCTTGCCTGCCGGGAGCTTCACCTCCGCCCCCAGCATGGCTTCCGGATGGAAGCAGCATTCCGCCAGCGCCACGGCGATTCCTCCCTCCGAGCAGTCGTGAGCAGAAGAGACGAGCCCTTCGGTGATAGCGTCGATGCAGGCGTACTGCACCGCCTCCTCACGCGCCAGATCGAGATGGGGAATGGCGCCGGCTTCCAGCTGGTGAGCCTGGGAGAGGTATTCCGAACCGCCCAGCTCTTCGCCCAAAGTTCCCACGAGCACAATCAGGTCTCCCTCCCGCGCGAAGTAACTGTGCATGGCCGAGCGGGCATCTTCGATAATCCCCACCATGCCGATGGTAGGAGTCGGAAAGATCCCCCTTCCCTCCGTCTCGTTGTAGAAAGAGACGTTCCCGCTGATGATCGGAATCTCCAGAGACTGACACGCTTCGGCGATGCCGTCCACGCACTCCGAGAATTGCCACATCACCTCGGGGCGTTCCGGGTTTCCGAAGTTCAGGCAATCGGTGAGGGACTGCGCCACCGCTCCGGAGCAAGCCAGATTGCGGGAGGCCTCCGCCACGGCAATGCGGGCCCCGGCGCGCGGGTCCAGATAGCAGTAACGGCTGTTGCAGTCTGTGGTCAGCGCCAGGGCATGGGGCGATCCCTTGATCCGGATCACCGCGGCGTCGGAGCCGGGGCGAACGATGGTATTGCTGCGCACCATGTGATCGTACTGGCGGTAAATCCACTCGCGGCTGCAAAGGTTGAGCGAGCCCAGCAGCCCCTTGAGCGCCTTTCCTGGAGTCGCCACGTCTTTGATGCGCGCCAGATCCAGGCGGGAATCCTTTTCCTCCCGGGCGGGGCGCTCCACGGGTCGCTTGAGAATCGGCGCGCCCTCGGCGATAGGCTTCACCGGGATGTCGGCAACCCGCTTGCCCTTGAACTGGACGTGCAGGTGGCCCGTCGAAGTCACCTCCCCCACCGCGACTCCTTCCAGGTCCCACTTGCGGAAGATCTCGCGGACTTTCTCCTCCGTCCCACGGCGCACCACCACCAGCATCCGCTCCTGGGACTCCGAGAGCATCATTTCATAGGGAGTCATTCTCTCTTCGCGCACCGGAACGCGATCCAGATCGAGATCGATTCCGGTGCCGCTGCGCCCCGCCATCTCCACCGAGGACGAAGTGAGCCCCGCCGCGCCCATGTCCTGGATGCCGATGATGGTGTCGGTCTTCATCAGCTCCAGGCAGGCCTCCAGCAGCAGCTTTTCGGCGAACGGATCTCCCACCTGCACCGTGGGGCGCTTCGATTCCGAGTCAGCCTCAAACGATGCGGAAGCCAGCAGGCTCGCTCCGTGGATGCCATCCCGCCCCGTGCGGGAGCCGACGTAGAAGACGGTGTTTCCCGGGCCTCTCGCCTGACCCTTGAAAATGCGGCCGGCGTGCGCGATGCCCAGGTTCATGACATTCACCAGGATGTTTCCGTCATAGCCTGGATGGAACATGACCTCGCCGCCCAAAGTGGGAATGCCGATGCAATTCCCGTAGCCCGCAATCCCCGCCACCACGCCCCCCACCAGGTACTTGGTGCGGGGATGATCCGGCGAGCCGAAGCGCAGGGAGTTCATGGAAGCGATGGGGCGGGCTCCCATGGTGAAGATGTCACGGAGGATGCCGCCCACTCCGGTGGCGGCCCCCTGGTAGGGCTCCACGTAGGAGGGGTGGTTGTGGCTTTCCATCTTGAAGACCGCCGCAAGTCCCCCGCCGATATCGATGGCGCCGGCGTTCTCGCCGGGGCCCTGAAGCACTTGCGGCCCGGTCGTGGGAAAGCGCTTCAGGTGGATGCGGGAGGACTTGTAGGAGCAGTGCTCCGACCACATCAGCGAGAAGATGCCCAGCTCGGTGAAACTGGGAGTGCGCCCCAAAATAGTGCGCACCTTTTCAAACTCCTCCGGGGTGAGGCCGTGAGCCTGCGCCAGTTCCAGATCCACCGATGGTTCCTGCGTGAGTGGCTCGCTCATAGGCCGATCACCGATTCGAAGAGGACCCGGCCGTCTTCGTTGCCCAGAATCGCCTCGGCACAGCGGTCGGGATGGGGCATGAGCCCCAGGACATTGCCCCGTTCGTTCAGGACGCCGGCGATCGATTTGAGGGAGCCGTTGGGGTTCCACTCCTCGTCGAGATTCCCCTTGGGATCGCAGTAGCGGAAGGCGATGCGCCCTTCCACCTCCAGGCGGCTCAGCGTCTTGGCATCGGCGTAGTAGCACCCCTCGCCGTGCCCGATGGGCATCTTCAGGACTTTTCCATGGGGGATTTTCCGGGTGAACGGAGAGGCGTTGGAGTCGGTTCGCAGGTACACGTCCTGGCAAAGGTAGTGCAACGTGCGGTTGCGGATGAGGGCGCCGGGCAGCAACCCCGCTTCGGCGAGAATCTGAAAGCCGTTGCAGATGCCCACCACCGGCCCCCCTTCCGAGGCGAAGCGGGTGACGCTCTCCATGATGGGCGAGAACTTGGCCATGGCGCCGCAGCGCAGGTAATCGCCGTGCGCGAAGCCGCCCGGGAGGATCACACAGTCGGAGCGGGCCAGCGTCTTCTCTTTGTGCCAGAGGAAGCTAACATCCTGCCGGAGGACGTGCTTCACCACGTGGTAGCAATCGTGCTCGCAGTTGGAGCCGGGAAACACCACGATGCCGAATTTCACGCTGTTCCCCCGGTTCGTCTCACTCCCCCACCTCGAATTCGTAATCCTCGATAACCGTGTTCGCCAGGAGCCGATCGCACATCTCTTTAACCTTTTTCTCCAGCTGGGCCTTCCCCATTTTCGGCAGCGACAGCTCCAAAATCTTGCCGGCCTTCACGTCGGTGACTTCCTTGTAGCCCAGCAGGTGCAGCGAGGCCAGGATGGTTTTCCCCTGGGGATCCAGGACCCCCTTCTTGACCATGACCGTCACTCTGACCTTCATACCCATGACCCCCGTGTATCACTACTCTGAAGCATCCTTTGATTCCCGGAATACCCGGCGGAAGATGGCATCCACGTTGCGCAGCTGCTGTTCGAGATCGAAGCAGCGTTTCAGCTCAGACTCCGACAGGATCTTCTTGATTCCCGCCTGCGAGCGCAGATTCTCCTTGAAAGTGCCCTTCCCGTCGCGTGCCTTCATGGCGGAATCCTGCACCCAGGCGTAGGCTTCCTCGCGCGTCACGCCCTTGCGTGCCAGCGCCAGCAGCACCTCCTGGGAGTAGATGAGCCCGCCGGTCGCGTCCAGGTTCTTGCGCATCGCCTCGGGATAGACTACCAGCCGCTCCAGGATTCCGGTCATCCGGTGCAGCATGTAATCGATCAGAATGGTTGCGTCAGGGAAGATCACCCTCTCCGCCGAGGAATGGCTGATGTCGCGCTCGTGCCAGAGCGCCACGTTGTCCAGGGCCGTCAGCACGTGGCTCTTTACCACCCGGGCCAAACCGCAAACCTGCTCGCAGCCCACCGGATTGCGCTTGTGGGGCATGGCTGACGAGCCTTTCTGCCCGCCGCCGAAGGGCTCTTCCGCCTCCCCCACTTCCGTGCGCTGCAGGTGGCGGATTTCGGTGGCCATTTTCTCCAAGGAAGCTGCGAGGATTCCCAGCGCCGCCATGTACTCGGCGTAGCGGTCCCGCTGGATCACCTGGTTCGATACCGGCGCAGACTTGAGCCCCAGCCGGAGGCAGACTTTCTGCTCGATGGAAGGGTCCAGGTGGGCGAACGTTCCCACCGCCCCGGAGAGCTTCCCCACCGAAATCGCTTCCCTGGCCCGGGCCACTCGTTCCCTGGCCCGGCCGAACTCCTCGAAGAAGATCGCCATCTTGAGGCCGAATGTCGTGGGCTCCGCGTGGATGCCGTGCGTCCGGCCGATGCACGGAGTGCGCTGGTGCTCCAGGGCGCGCTTCTTCACCGATTCGCGCAGCCGATCCACCCCCGCCAGGATTCGATCCGCCGCCTCTTGCAAGAGCAGCGCCTGGGCGGTGTCCACCACATCGGAGGAGGTCAGGCCCAAGTGGATGAAGCGGGAGTCGGGACCCACGCGCTCCGCCACGTTGGTGAGAAAGGCGATGACGTCGTGCTGGACGGTCTTCTCGATTTCCAGCACCCGCTCGGGATCGAACGCCGCTTTCGCTCGAATGTTGGCGGCGGCGTCCTTCGGAATTTCCCCCGCCTCCGCAAGCGCGTCGCACACCGCCAGCTCGACCTCCAGCCACTTTTCCAGGCGGTGGGCGTCGGTCCAGATGTGGCCCATTTCCGGCCGGGTGTAACGAGGAATCACGATTCACTCCCTTTCCGGTTCAACATTCCGGTTCGCGCTGAAACTTGCTCAAGATTCGATCCATCCATTTCCCGGTCCCTGCTCCGCGACGCTCATCCGAATAGATCCGGACTGCTTGCCCAGCGCCCGGTGCGCGGAGAGCAACGCCAGATCGGCGCGGTTGTTGGTGCGGCTCAGGTGGGCCAGCACCAGATTCCTGGTCTCCCGCGTGGCTGCGCCGGCGATGAACTCGGCTGCCTCTCCATTGCTTAAGTGCCCGCGCGGCCCTTTCAGCCGCTGCTTCAGCTCGCGAGGGTAGGGACCCTGCTCCAGGAGATCGGGATCATGGTTCGATTCCACGATCAGCACCTGGCAGCCTTCCAGATTCCTGACGACTGGCTCTGGAGCATGCCCCAGGTCCAGCGCGTAGCCGATGCTTCCTTCGGGAGTGTCCAGCCGGAATGCCACCGGGTCGGCGGCGTCGTGCGGGACCGCCACTCCCGTAACGATCCAGCTCCCCACCCGCAAGGCTCTGCCGCTCTCCACCGTCAGGGGACGCGGCGAAACACGGCTCAAGCCCAGACAGCGCAGCGTCGCGGCAGTCCCCGCCACTGTGCAACCGAAACGCCTGGCGAATCGCGCGGCGCCCCGGGCATGATCCCCATGCTCGTGAGAAAGCAGAATCAGATCCAGTGCAGCTGGGTCCACTCCAAGCGCAGCCAGCCGCGCCTCCATTTCCCGGCAAGAGAAGCCCGCGTCCACCAGGACCCTGAGCCCTGACGCCTCCAGATACACCGCATTGCCAACGCTGCCGCTTCCCAGGATGGCCAGGCGCAGGGGAGGCCCCTCCTAATCAGTTCTTGCCCGTGTGACCGAATCCGCCGGTGTTCCTCTCGCTTTCAGGCAGCTTGCTGACTTCTTCCAGTGCAACTCTTAACACTCTCCCCACCACCATCTGGCCGATCCGATCGCCGCGCTGGATGGTGTAGGGAGCTTGCCCGTGATTGATCACGACGAGGCGGATCTCGCCTCGATAATCCGAATCGACCGTGCCGGGGGAGTTCAGGAGTGTCACGCCATGCTCCGCGGCTAGGCCGCTGCGCGGGCGAATCTGCGCTTCGGTTCCGGCGGGCAGCGCCACCGCAACACCCGTCCCGACCAGGGCGCGGCCGCCGGGAACCAGTGTGATGGGTTGGGAGATGCAGGCCCGCAGATCCAGCCCCACGGAACCGGCGGTTGCGTAGCTGGGCAGAGGCAGGTCGGAGCTCTCCTGGGTCCGCCGGATCAGGACCTTTACTTCCGTGAAATCCTCGTGGGAACTGGAAAGCTGGGGGTTCGCACCCATCCTGGCATCCGCCCCGCAGGGCGCCGAGAATCAGAAAACGAGATCGCTCCGGGTCATTTTGAATTTCGACGTGTTTCCCAGAACCGCCATGGTGCAGGTGGAGCTTTCGAACATTTCCCGGGCGAGGTTTCTGACTTCCTCGCCGCTCACCCGATCGATCCCCTCCAGGATTTCATTGAGGGTGAACGGGCGCTGAAAATAGACTTCCTGCCTGGCCAGGTTCGACATCCTCGAGGAGCTGCTCTCCAGGCTGAGCATGAGGCTCCCCTTCAAGTGATCCCTGGCCATTTTCATCTCCCGCTCCTCGGGTGCCTTCTCCTTGAGCGCGACGAATTCCTCCAGCACGAGGCGCACCACCTGCTCCGCCGATTCGGGAGAGGTGGCGGCGTAGACCATCAGGTAGCCCGTGTCGCGGAACGAATTCACCGAGGAAAAAACGTTGTAGGCGAGGCCACGCTCTTCCCGTATGTCCTGGAAGAGGCGGCTGGACATGGCCCCTCCCAGCAGCGTGTTGAGGACGAATTCCTGAAAGCGGTGCTCGTGGTTCAGCGGGAAACCCTTCACGCCCAGGCAGAGGTGGATCTGCCCCAGCTCCTTCTTGTCCCGGATCACCAGCCCCGGATTGAGGCGCGGCGGCGACGTCGCAGGAGGCGCGGCGCCGTTGGTCAGGGGCTCGAAAGCGCGGCGAATCTCAGTCACGAGTTTTTCGTGCTCCAGATTTCCCGTGGCGGTGATGAGAAGATTTCCCGGGTGGTAGCTCTCCCGGAAGTAGCGGTTGAGAATCTCCGGGGTCATGCCCGAGACCGATTCCACGGTTCCCTGGATGGGCCGGCCCAGCGGGTGGTTGGGCCAGAGATACTCGTTGAACAGGTCGTAGACCAGCTCGTCGGGCGTGTCGTCCACCATCCGGATCTCTTCGAAGATGACCTTGCGCTCCTTCTCGATCTCCGCGGGGTCGAAACGGGGGTGCAGCACGATGTCGGAGAGCAGATCCAACGCCACGGGGAGATGCTCGTCCAGGACCTTGGCGTAAAAGCAGGTGTACTCCTTGGAGGTGAAGGCATCGATGTGCCCGCCGATGGAGTCAATCGTCAAGGCAATCTCTTTGGCGCTGCGGTTGGCGGTTCCCTTAAACAGAAGATGCTCAATGAAATGGGAGATGCCGTTTTCGGTCTCCGACTCGTGGCGGGAGCCTTTTTTCAGCCAGACTCCCAGGGAGATGGAGCGAAGGTTCGGCATGCGCTCGGTCACGACCGTGAGGCCGTTGCTAAGTTGTTTTCTATTAATAAGTTCCATGAAGACTTTCCGGGACCGGCCGAGAGGAATTTGCGGGATCCCCGCCCCCCTAGCGGGGACGAGACCAGAGTATAGCACAGCGTTTTTTGGGTATGATGCTTTGCTTTTTACCCTGGAGAATCACTTGCACCGAAATGCGTGGCCGGCCCAAATCCTTCTCACGCTCTCGATGATCGGGGCGTCAGTTTCACCAATCCCGGCCGAGGAGCCACCGGAACACCCTCACCCCACGGCGGCGCAGCAAACTCAGGATGCGCCGGCTCCAGCCCAGACCTCTCCCATGGAGCACGACCATGAGGCAATGACAGCCGGATCTTCAGCCTCCTCATTCGCCACCGCGTCGGCCGCGCTGCTGATGAACCTCGCTTCCGGAACCTCTCTGAATCCTGCTTCCGTCGGAATGCATGCGGGGCACGTCATGAAGGGGGCCTGGACTCTCATGTTTCACGGCCAGGCCTTTCTCGTGGATGCCCAGGAGACCGGTCCCCGCGGTGAAGACCAGGTTTTCTCTCCCAACTGGGCGATGATCATGGCGACCCGCTCTGCGGGCGAAGGCGCCATTCTGTTGCGCGCCATGCTGAGCCTGGAGCCGGCCACGATCCGGCACGGCTTCTATCCGCTGCTCTTCCAGACTGGAGAGGTGGCCGATGGCGAGCCGATCGTGGATGGCCAGCATCCCCATGATTTCTTCATGGAGCTGGCCTTCGCCTACTCCCGGCCGCTCGGGAAAAAATCGTTCCTGCTGTTGTATGCGGCGCCCGTGGGAGACCCGGCGCTGGGCCCCGTGGCATTTCCCCACCGGGTCAGCAACGATGAGAACCCGGTGGCCACCCTGGGGCACCACGTGCAGGATTCGACCCACATCCTCTACGACGTCCTCACCGCCGGGTGGGACGTGGACAAGTTCAGGCTGGAAGCGTCCGTATTTCACGGGGCGGAGCCGGACGATCAGCGCTGGGACATCGAGTCCGGCCCCATCGACTCCTACTCGGCGCGGCTCACGTGGCGCCCGACTCCCGAGTGGGTGGCGCAGATATCCCGCGGAAGGTTGAATGAGCCCGAGGAGCATGACCCCCAGGACATCACCCGGACCACCGCATCGGTCCTTTGGTATCACCCCATAGCGTCGGGGCACGTGACCGCCGGCGCCATCTGGGGGCGCAATGATCTTGAGACCGATGGTCAGACGTTGAACTCCTACCTGCTGGAGGGAAACTGGAACTTCAAGGAGAAGAACTATCTTTTCGGGAGGCTGGAGCGCCTGGACAGGGACGAGTTGTTCGGAAACGACCCGGCCCAGGAGGCGATCTTCGAGGCGCAGGGGATCGGTTCCTTCACGGTCAACTCCTTCACGCTGGGCTACACGCGGGATTTCTTCGCAAAGAAGGGTTGGCTATTCGGCGCGGGCGCCGACGCGATCCTCTATCGCTTTCCCTCGGACCTGGACCCCTTCTACGGCAGCAGCCCGAATTCCTACCACTTCTTCCTGCGCATCCGCTATCAGGGTGCCGGCAGTCACCCCACTGCGCCCGGACACGTCCATCCTTCCTGAACTTGCTGAGGAAGTTCGATACCTCATGTGGAGTCTTGCGGAGTTCAGCTGGTCGTGGATGAGGGCAAGACCATCGGGGTGCTGGCGCTGGAGCGTGGACTGGGTGTCGCGGATAGCTTATTTATTTGAGCCTGCGTTCATCCTATCTCCGCACTTGGAGCCCGGTGGGCACTGAGGACCACAACAGCTGTCTCCACCCATGATGGTCTGGCTGCCGCCGGGGCCGACGCCGAACCCGGGAGTGGGCGCCGCTGTGCCCGGTTGTTGATTGTTCTGCTGCTGTTGCTGCTCCAGGAGATCGAAGATGCTGAAAGTCCACTCGGTGTAATTCTCGTGCTCGTGATAGCGCTTGAATGAGGCCAGGTCCCACAGGCTCACGACTCCCACAATCGGCCCGGTGGGCTGCCCAGGGGCCGTGACCGACTCCTTTCCCTCTTCGCTGTCCTCATCGGGATTGTCCCAATCCGAGAAGCCCCCCTTGCCCGCGAAGAGCTTCCTCCGCCCCTCATTCTTAAAGTTTGAGTTGCGAATCTTCTCCTCCAATGAGGTGGTGAAGCCCTTGCCCAGATCCTCCAGCCCCGGCACACCCTCCTCGGCCGGGGGCGCGTTGGGGTTGATGAACCCTTTGCCTGAAGGATCTGCCAGGAGAATCCCCCATTTCCCGTCGGGGGCCATGGGATCGCGATAAAGCTTCCGGATATACCGAAGCCGCCGCGGTCCCAGCTCCATGAGAGCTTCCAGCCGGGTCGGGTAGGCGCCGCCGTGCTCCTGCTGGTATTTCTTGATGGCCTTGATGTACTGGTTCCCCCGGAAAACCAGCTCCTTCTCGTTCTCCCGCCGCTCCAGCGTGCTCCACTGCTGCGCCACCACGGTCAGGAAGATGGCCATCACCGTCAGCCCGATCATGAGCGCCAGGAGAAGGTGGCCGGACTCGGAAGAAGACGATTTCAAGGCTTCCTCCCTTAATTGATGGCCGCTGTGAATTCCAGCGGTCCGCTGGGGAAACCGCCTCCTTGCAGGGAGGCCTGCAGGTTTCCAGTGCACGGTGTTGGTGGTGATGTGCTGACCGAACATACGTCGCAGTCGGAGTCTTTCACCTTGACTGTGGCGTGTGCAAATCCACCCGCATCGGTAGTAACCTGGGTTAGCGGGGAGAACTGTACAACGAAGGGATCCCCATCGCTGTTCGTTCCGTCCAACTGGCTGAAAACGATGACCACGCCGGGTATCCCCATCCCTTCATCGTCCACTGCCTGCGCTGTCACACATATGGTATCGCTGCAGGCCGTGATTGTATCTTTGCAGTTGCCGCCTGGGTCGTCCTGGTTAATGGTGATCGCATTCAGGTTCCCGTTGACCGTGCTCAAGCTCAGGCTCCCCGTTGCCGTCCCGGAACGAGCGGTCACGGTGGTGGTCGTGGTCGTCGTCAGCACGACGTGGGCATTGCCGAGGTTATCGGTGGGAATCGGAATGTTCGCAGCAGGCTGATTATCGGGCGGAGGAGTAAAGAGGGAGCCGGCGCTGCTCGAGAAGCGCACGTCCTGATCTTCCTGGGGCACGCCCGCGGCGCTGTAGACGGTCGCCACCACATCCGAGCTGCCGCTGCCGCCAGGCGTCGCGATGACGATGGTCGCGGGGTTCGCCGCTATCGTGATGGTGGACCCTTCAGGCGCCACCTGATCGGATCCGCGGCACGAGGCGGTCAGCGCCACGCCGCACGCGACGATCATGAGGCCCGCCGCGGCTCCCAGCACGGGTAGAATTCCTTTTGTCGTATTCATGGATTCCCTTGCTCCCTTCCGGGGATGACCTCCCCGAGACTTACCACTCCGCGTAGCTTGATCCATCCAGCGCCATGCCCGGGGCGCCGCTGTGAACATCATAGACCCCTCCAGCCTCTTCACCTTCCTCCGCGGGGACGGTTTCGATCACCCAGCTATCCGCTGAGTCGGTGAGCGGATCCACCGGCACCTTCCGGATATAGCCCGCCTCCACCAGGTCCTGGAGCGTCGAGGGGTACTTCCCCTTGTCGGCGAAGTGCTGATCGATGACATCCCGAAGAATGTAGAGGTCCTCCTTGAGCACCGCCTCTTTGGCCCTCTGCGGCATGTGCCTGAACTGGGTCACCGCGATCGTCGAGATGATCCCAATGAGGGCTATCACGACGAGGAGCTCGAGCAGCGTAAACCCACGCTCGCTTGAATCTTTTCTGTTTCGCATCTCCGGCCAATTCAAGCTTCTCACCAATCCTCGTACCTGCTGCCGTCCAGGGCCGTGCCCGAGTACTCCGTATAAATGTCATAGACATTCTGGCGGCCCCAGGACTTCGAGTCGAAATCGTCTTGATAGGATCGCAATCCCCACTCGTCCCGATGGGTGAACGGATCGATGGGAATGCGGCGCAGGAATTTCAATTTCTTCGTGGAGCCCACCTGGGGCACTCCTTCCACGAGCGTCTCGAGATCAGGGGGATAACCTTCCGAGTCGAGGCCTTCCTTCTCGATGAGCCCCTTGTCCGAATACTCCTTGTAGAGATCGATGGCCTCGCGAATCATCCGCAGATCGCGGCGAAGCTCCAGCTCCTTCTGGCGCTTGAGGGTGGTCTTCGCCACCGGCATCGCCGCCCCGGCCAGAACCAGGAGCACGGCGATGCAGACCAGCACCTCGAGCAGCGACAGCCCCGAGTCCCGCCTCTGCCCCGAATTCCTGGGACAGGGGCTGCCGGGAGCCGGTTCATGCTTGCCGATTCGGATCATGATCATTGTGCCTTCTGACTCGGACTCACCTGCACTTGCACGGGGTTCGCGAACTGATAGAGCGTTGGCTGTCCCTGGGGATCCAGCACCGCTGCCTCGGTGAAGCTCAGGGTCGTGGTTCCCGTCGCGATAGCCACGAACGAAAGGGTGCATAGCAAGCCGTCCCCGCCGGCCCCGGTGGGCACGCCCACCCGCGCCAGTGCCACGAATACCTCGTTGAGGGAGCTGGCTTGCGCGTTATAGATGGTGGTCGCTCCGTCCTGCTTCAGAAAGCCGCCTTCGCTGCTGTGCGCTGAATCGAACTGCAAGATCTTGGGATCGTAGGCGACATGAAACGGCACGCTCCCGACCCGGGCGCCTTGGGTGATCATGACCTGAATGGTCATCGTGTCCCCCACCGTCGCGAGGACATTGGGAGGATTAAACGAGACAGTCGTAAGGACCGTGGGAGTGGGAGGTATAGGCGCCGGCGGGGCTCCCCCTCCCGACGCCACCGGCCTGCCAGTCTGCGCGCCGTTGGAAGTCCCGTTTTGCGCCGCGGGGACCGCCTGACCTCCAGCACCCACGGCGGCCACCAGGGGAACCGCTCCCTGGTTGGGATTCAACGGCTCCTGCTCCGCGCCACGCGCTTCCGGCGGCAACTCCTCATCGCCGGTGCCGTCGGATTCAAAAGGAGCGCCGAAGGGGCTGGTCTTGGAGGCGCCGCGCAATCCGACATCCTGGTCCGTCCCGATCCAGAGGGGCTCCAGATCCGCCTGGTTGATGTCGGGCACCCGGATGATGTGGGGCGTCAGAGTCAGAACGATGTCGGTCTCTTTCCTCTCCGTTTCCGTGGTGCCGAAAAGGTGCTTCAGGACCGGAATCTGCCCCAGCCCGGGCACGCTGCTCAGGGTGGAGCGCTCCTCTTCCCGGATGAGCCCCGCCAGGAGGTTGGTCTCGCCGTCCTTCAAGCGAATCTGCGTCTCGATCTCACGCGTTCCGATGATGGGTTGGCTGACTCCGCCTCCGGCTGACACGACTCCCGCTACGTTCGATAGCTCCACCTTGAGCTTGAGGGTGATCTCCTTGTTGTGATGAACCCTCGGCTCCACGTCGATGTTGATCCCGACGTTCTGGTAGGTGAAGGAGGTGATGGGCGCGAAGACGCTGCCTCCGGTGGTGGCCGTGTTGAAGGTGGTGGTGGGAATCGGGATCCGATCCCCGATCTTCACGGACGCCTTCTCCCCCTCCGAGACCCGCAGCTGGGGCTTGGCCAGCACCTTGGCGTCGGCGTCGGTGCGCAGGAAATTGATGATGACGCTCGGGATGGGTCCGAGGGCGTAGTTTCCCAGCTGCTGCAGCAGCCCCAGGTTGTTCAGCGGCACCGTGGTCCCCGCGGTGTATCCGATGGTGAGGGATTTCCCTGAGCCGCCACTCGCGCCCGTCAGGTCGATGCCGAGGTTTTGCAGCAGATTGCGGTTCAGCTCCAGGAGCTGCACGTCGATGATCAGCTCGGATTTCGCCTTGTCGTTGGACTCGATGATCTTCTCCGCCACCTGCACACGCTCCGGCGTGTCGCGGATGGTGATGGCGTTGAGCCGGTCGTTTTGGGCCAGCTGACGCGCATCCAGGAGGGTTCGCAGCAGGACCTGGACGTCTTTGACGTCGGCGTTGCTCAGGTAGAAGGTCTGGATGACCAGGTCGTCATATTCCTTGTGTTTCTGCTGGTTCTCGTCGGCGATGAGGATGGTGTTCTCGTCCCACACTTTGAAGAAGTGCTTGTTCTGCGCCATGAGGTTGTCGAGCGCCTTGCTGAAGGTGACGTCCGTCAGCTCCACCGTGACCTTCTTGTTGAGGTCCACCCGCTCGTCATAGAGGAAATTCACGCCGGTGGCCTTGCTCAAGGCGTCGTAGACCTTCCGAACGGTCTCGTCCTTGAATTTCAGGGCGATGGGGATGTTCGACTTGGGGTTGAGCCTGGGTGTGAGCCGGCCGACCATCTTGGCCTTTTGCTTCATCTTCTCGATTTCGCTGGGCCCCTGTCCCCTCTGATTCCTGAACACTTCGACGAGCTTCGCCAGCTCGTTGGCGGCGTACTGGTTGGAGGGATCCAGCAGGACCGCCTGCTGCATTTCCCCGATGGCCGACTCGGTCTGCCCTGCAGCGGAGTACTTCTGCCCCCGATCGAAATGTAGCTGGGAGGCGCGCAGCCGGGCCCGGGCCAAAGCCACCTGGTATTTGATCTCACTTGGCTTCTGGGCCAGCGCCTTGGAGAAAGACAGGACCGCCTGGTCAAAATTCTCCGCTTCCATGAACTTTTCCCCCTGCCTGTACGGGGTCGTGCTGGCGCAGGCCGCCAGGGGAATCAGGACCAGGAGCAGAATGGCGACTCGCGATGTTGCCTGCCTTGGCTTGATCATCACTTTGGCCTCGGGGGTCTCACTCCCGTTAAGGAAAAACCTTCCCGCCTCACGGTCCCATCCGGAGTTTCTGATACTGGTCCGCAAATTGGGGGTCGACGTAGCCAATCTTAACCCAATCGTAGCCGATGTCTAAAACGCGGAATTGCCTCTCCACCACATCTCCGGCGCGAGCCAGGAGCATGTCTTCACCGCTGTAAAGCACCGCCATCTTGTCGCGCTCCGCGCCCAGGTAGCCCGAGTACCGCAGCGTGATCGCCGGAGGCATCGGCTTGGGGGGAGGAGGCGGCGCCACGCCAACCGGCAGACCGGTCGCAGGATCGATGGGGGGCTGGTTCAGGGCCGCCGCCTCCGCCGCCGCCCGGTTCTTCTGCGCGTCAAGCTCCGCCTGGATGGCCGCCTGGCGGGCCTGCTCCGCCGCCTGTTTTGCCGCCTCGATCCGGGCCAGCTCTTCGGGGCTCGGGGGAGGGGGCGGCAGATTTCCGTAGCGGAAGATGTTCCGCTGGGTCGGATCGTAAGGGACCCGATCATCGTTCAACCGCTCCAGCAGGACTCCCGGGAGCTTGACGGAGCCGATCTTGGCCATCGCCTTGGCCACCGCCGCCGGCGGACCGGTGACCATCACCGTCTCCTCCCCCGCTCCTCCGGATGGCCCTCCGCCGGATTGGGTATAGAAAAAGACCGTCAGGACCACCAGCAGCGCGCCGCCCAGAGTCAGCTCCCGGCGCCGCTTTTTCAGCTCGAAGGCAAGATCCATCTCAACTCTTCCCCGGCCGCTTTTCTGCGGGCGCCTTCTGAATTTCGCGCAGCTCCGGCGCATCGAAATAGGTGGAGAGGCGGATGTTCAGATCCAACAGCGCGCCGCCGTCCTTCGCTCCACCCAGGCTGACGCTTTCCACGATGAGAAAATTCTGCGATTTCTCGATCTTGTTGATGAACTGCCGGAGGTTACGGTAATCACCCACCAGCGGCACGTTGATGTTGAAGGAAATCAGGCCGACTTTGTCCAGGATGTCCGGCTGGTAGGCGATGGTCTCGGGATCCATCCCCAGCGAGGCGGCGATGCCTCGCACCTCCCGCTGGATCTGGATCATCCGGATGTCCTTGGCCCCCAGCACATCGTCATAGAAAGTATCAACCTTGGTCTTTTCCGTTTCAAAGCGCTGATCCAGATCCTTCATCAACGCCACCCGGCGCGACACCTCGGCCAGGTTCTGCGTCAGATCCGACACCCGACGCTCCTCCACGGCCTGCCGATGCATCCGAGGGAGATTGAGCGTGATGTAGAGAGCCAGGTTCACCACCGCAAGCACCCCCAGGATGGCGGCAACCTTCACCCGCTCCTCTCGAATGTCGAATCGGTTAAACATTCCCATCCTCTTTCTGGCCGTCATCCTTGGGAGGCGGCTCTTCCGCGGGCTCCTCGGGCACCGGCTCCTCCTCCACGGGAGGCTCCTCAAGTGTCTCCGGAGGCTTCGAGAAACGATAGTTGTTCTCACCGTCCTGGTTGGCCACCGCGCCCAGCTTGGCGGCGAGCATGTCGACGATTTCCCGCTGCTCCTTTTCCCAGACGTCCATGGTCACCCTCTGCCTCAAGTCGAAGCTCCCATCGAAGACGAAGGTCATGGAGCGGTTCTTCATCAGATAGGCGATCACGTCTTCCAGAGGCTTGTCGTTGAAGGAGGCCGCAGCCGCGGCTTCCGCCAGCATCTTCTGTTCCTCGGGACCGGGACCCGCCTCCGCCCCTGCGATGCGAGTCGCCACTCCCATCTTGGGTTTGAGCATGGAACGGCCGGCCGGGCCGCCGCGTTTCGCGTTGAGCGTGAATCGCGGATTGGTGCCGGGTGCCGGAGGGGTTCGCCCCCCCTGATACCCTGAAGATGCTTTCGGCGGGGCCTTGGAAGGCGCCGTGGCATGGGAATCATTTGCCACCGGAGCCGGGACCGGCTGTGGATTGGCCGGAGCCGTCGCCGCCGGGGCGGGAGCCACGCCGGTCGCCGCTGGAAGCGCTGGGGTTTGTGCGGCGAGAAGGCCGGATCCACCTGCCGGAATGTTGCTCGGGGCGGGCTGGGGCGGTGGAGCCGCAGGGGCTTTCACCGTCTCGTGGGGTGGCTCCGACCCCTTCGTCGAATCGCCGGCCACCTCGCTTGCCGGCTTCACCGGCTTTTTCGCGGGAGCCGCCGGCGCCGCATCCGGCCGGCCACCCGGCAAGTAATCGAATTTCAGCGAAAAGTGGAGCTCTCCACCCCGCTGCTCTCTGCGCTCGCTGCCCGGGTAGATCCGGGCGAAGTAAGCGCTGCGGATGAGACCCTCCTCGAAATCCAGCAGCCCTTCCTGATCCTTGGCCATCCCTTCCGCCACGATGGAGATCCCCTCAGCCTGGATTTCAGGCCGCACCGCCGTAAGCATCACCGCGGGGGGAACCACCTCTTCCAGCCGGTTGAACAGCTCCGTCCAGGAGAAGACGCGCCGCCGGATGGCATCATTGGCGAATTCCGCCTGCTGCCGCAGGCCGTTGAAATCGAGCTTGGTGAGCTTCACGCCCAGGCGCTGCTCGTCCCGGGAGAGTCCATCGCGCTTCTGCTGCTTGAGGACCATCTCCTCCTCGTAATGCTTGACCGAGGTGCCCGAGTGGAAGAAGAGCCAGCCGTTCATGCCCGTGAGCACCAGCAGGATGAAAGCCGCCGATCCGAATCCCACCCAATAAAGGGTGTTGTTTCGAAAGGGACGGGTGGCAAGGTTGATCTCCAGAAGCCTCATGCCCGCCTCCCCAGCGCGGCGCCGATGGCCGGTGCGAGGGCCTGCCATTTCGGATCCGCCGGGTCGGAGCCGGCCGGAAGCGCGACGGCCTTTCCGGCATCCAGCATGGCGACGGGGCATGCCAGCTCCTCCTGAACCATTCCCGGCAGGAAGCGGGATTCCCCGTTGGAGGTCCTCAGGACGGCGCGTGCCAGCGCCGAGCCCGAGAGGTGCTCCCGGTAGAAGGAGGCGCACGAGGCCAGTTCCCGGCGAAGGGCCGGATGGAACCGGTCGGGGGAGCGCTCCTCATCGGCCACCGCTTTCGAGCGGTAGAAGCAGAGCGAGCCTTCCCGGAAGAACAGCACCGTGAGATAGCCCGGCCCGGCGTTCACCAAGGCCCAATCTCCTTTGTCCATCCCGGCCATCTCCGGGTCCCTGAAGAGCAGGTTCACCAGGCTGAAGCTCTCGAGATCCACCAGGCCGGGAAACCGATTCATCCTGGTCAGGAGCCGTTCGTACTGGAAGAGAACGGTCCTCTGGGCGAGGGTCACGAGAAAGTCCGGCTCCGCCGCCGCAGACTCCGACAGCAGCTGGTAATCCAGCGCCGCCTCCTCGACGCGGAACGGGAGGACCTTCTGCATGCGGAAGCGGATCAGGTCCAGAACTTCCCTGCGGTTCGCCGGCATCCGGTTGAACCTCAGAATGGAAACCCGCGCCATGCTGTCGGGAACCACCAGGCAGATCCGATCGTCCTTCGGCGCCGCCTCCAAAAAGGCCGCGCGCAGCGCCTGATCCACCGGGCCGGAATCGACGAAGTTGGCGTGGGTCAAGGAGGGCAGCACCACTCCCGGTGGAATCGAAACCTCCTTGTAGGCAATCAGCGAGGGGCGGGAGCTCCCGGTTGCGCCGCGCGTGGCGGGCCCCGACAGGCGCACCACTCCGACGCGGTCCGGCAGGACGATCACCGCCACCTGGGGAAGGCGTGGCTTGAGCCTGGCGGGTCCCACGCCCGGCACCAGGCCGATTTTCTGCAGAATCATCTCGAGCTGAGGTGCGAGCACGAAGCCTTCACTCCACGAACGTAACTTTGTTGATTTCTCGAAGCGTGGTGTGCCCTTCCAGCGCGCGGGCCACTGCGACGTCGCGCATGAAGACCATCCCCTCCTCGCGCGCCGCTTTCTTGATCTCCGCCGCGGAGCGCCGGTCGAGGATCAGCTGACGGATTTGATCGGACATGTCCAGAATCTCGGCGATGGCCATCCGTCCCTTGTACCCGGTGCCGTTGCAATCCAGGCAACCGCGCCCCTCCTGAAACACGTGGGCGGCGTAGCGCGCTGAATCCAACCCGCTCTCTTCGATGAACGTCGCCGGGTAGGTCATCGGATGCTTGCACTTGGCACAGATGAGCCGCACCAGCCGCTGGGCCACGATGCAGTTCAGGGCCGAGACGAAGTTGTAGGGCTCCACTTTCATGTTCAGGAATCGCCCGAGCACGTCCACCACATTGTTGGCGTGGACGGTGGTGAATACCAGGTGTCCGGTGAGGGCCGACTGGATGGCGATCTGCGCCGTTTCCTCGTCGCGGATCTCTCCCACCATGATCTTGTCCGGGTCGTGCCGCAGGATGGAACGGAGGCCCCGGGCGAACGTCAGACCCTTCTTCTCGTTCACCGGAATCTGGGTAATCCCGGAAAGCTGGTACTCCACCGGATCCTCGATGGTGATGATCTTGTCCTCCACGCTCTTGATCTCCGAGAGGGCGGCGTAGAGGGTGGTGGTCTTTCCCGAGCCGGTGGGCCCGGTGACCAGGATCATCCCGTAGGGCTCCCGGATGAACTTCCGCAGCTTCTTGAGATCCTCGGCGCTGAATCCCAGCACGTCCAGTCGGAGCTCGGAGAATTCCTGGTTGACCGATTCCTTGTCCAGGATTCGGATGACCGCGTCCTCGCCGTGGACGCTGGGCATGATGGAGACGCGGAAGTCGATGGCCCGGCCGCGGATCTTGAGCTTGAAGCGGCCGTCCTGGGGAATCCGTTTCTCGGCGATGTCCAGCTCGGACATGACTTTGATGCGCGAGATGATGGTCGAATGAAACTTCTTGTCGATGGGCTCCATGGCGTTCATGAGCACCCCGTCGATGCGGTACTTGATCATCACCTCCCGATCCCGGGTCTCGATGTGGATGTCGGAGGCCCGGCGCTGGAGGGCGTTGAAGATGGTGGTGTCAACCAGCTTGACGATGGGACTCTGGTCGGAGGTGAGCTTGTCGATGGTGAGCTGATCCTCGCCGCTCTCGTCATCCTGGATGAGCTGGAGCTTGAACTCCTCGGTGGCCTCTTCCAGGACCCGCTGGGAAGATTCGCTCTTCTTGAGGATCTCCTGGATGGCGGAAGAGCTTCCAACCGCCGGGATCAAGGGGCGGCCCAGCAGGAGTTCCAGGTCGTCCATCATCAGGACGTTGCTGGGATCGGCAATCACCACCAGCAATCGTCCCTCCTCCATTTTCCAGGGAACGAAGTTGTACCGGAACATGAGGTCCACGGGAATCGAGCGGAACAGATCGGCGTCAATCTGGAAATCATTGAGGTTCACGTAAGGGACCTTCAGCCTCTCCGCCAACCGCTGTGCGAGGAGGTCCTCGGAGAGAGTCTCGGCCTCGCGAGGGACCTGGGGTTCAGGCTGAATCGTCCCGGTGCTCGCCTCCGCCACCGCGGCGGGCTTGCGTTGCTTCACTTCCTGGGCCAAGACCCTCCTCCCTTCTTCACCCGATCCCTAGCGCCCCTGCATTCCGTAGCTCTTGATGAGGGGCATGTAGATGGCCAGCATGATGAACGCGATGAACACCCCCATGAACACCAGCATCACGGGCACCATGAGCGCTTCGATGTTCTGGAGGCTGTCGTCGATCTCCTCGTCATAAAGCGACGAGACGTTGTCCAGCATTTCCTGCAGGGCCCCGGTGGATTCCCCGACTTTAATCATCTCGAGCGCCAAATCGGAGAACAGCCCGGTCTGCTCCAGCGAGGTGGCCAGGGCGTTTCCTTCCCGCACTTTCCCCGGGACGGTGGAAAGCTTGCTCACGAAGAACCGGTTGCCTGCCGCGGGAGCGGCGATTTCCAGCGAGTTGACCAGCGGGATGCCTCCCGCCACGAGAGTGCCCAGGGTGCGCGTGAAGCGCGAGACGCAGTACTTGTGGATGATGCCTCCAACGAAGGGGACTTTGAGGACCCAGCTGTCTACCGTAAGCGCTCCCGACGCCGTCCGCCGCCAGGCGGTGAAGCCCAGGAACGCCGCCAGGAGCCCCGGCACCATGAGCGCGGCGTTTTGCGTGGCGAAGTTCGAGACCCCCAGAAGTATCTTGGTGATCAGCGGGAGATTCTCGATCCCGCCGAAGCCGGCGTAGATTTCAGAAAATTTGGGAATGACGAAATAGATCAGGATTGCGATCACCATGAAGGACATGAGGAAGAGGATGGCGGGATAGATGAGCGCCGCGATCACCTTGCTCTTCAGGCCCAGCACTTTCTTGGTATGAGTGATGTAGCGTCGCAGGACGGAAGCCACTTCGCCGCTTCGCTCGCCGGAGGCCAGGGAGGAAGAGTAGATGGGCGGAAAGAGATCCCCCTGGGATGCGAACGCCTCGGAGAGCGAGGTCCCCGCCTTGACCTGATCGCGGATGTCGGTGAGGGCCTTCCGGAACGACGGATTCTTGCGGCGCTCCAGGAGGACATCCAGTGAGGAGATGATGGGGAGCCCCGCCTGGAGAAGCGCCGCCAGCTGCTGGTTGAAGATGAGGAATTCCTTCATCTTGATCCGGCCACGGCCCATGCCGGGGAGGAGGGAGCCGAACCCCGCTTTGCGGCGGATGGAGAAAACCAGGAAGTCCTTCCTCTCCAGGTCGCGCCGCAGGGCATCGGCGTTCTCCGAAAGGTAGACCCGCTCGATGACATCCCCCTCGGCGGTTCCCATCTTGGCGACGAACTCGGGCATGGTCCCGGCTCTCCTACTGCTGGGCGGACGCGGTGATGGTCATGAACAGCGCCCGGTTACTGCCCTCCATCTTCGAGGCCCCGAAGATGTAGAGCTTGTCTTCCTTGAGGTTCAGCGCTGTGTCCAGGACCCGGGTATAGGTCTCCCCCGAAGTCTCGGGTCCCTTTGCGGCGTCCCGCCGGTCCAAAGTGAAGCGCTTGAAGTGAACCAACTGCTGCTCGCCGGATGCGTAATCCACCGCGAAGCTGATGCGATAGTCCTGGCCCATCTCCACGCTGGCCTTCTCCCCTTCGCTGGCGGTGACCGTGGCGCTTCCCAGCAGCCGGTAGTCGGACCAGCGGGTGGAGATCTCATTGAGCTTGTCGATGACCCCCCGGATGCGCGGCGAGATCTTCTCGGGCTGCCCTTCGGTTGAGGCCAGGATGAGCTGCAGAGCCACTTCGACGTTTTTCGGAGGAAGGTCGTAGCTGCGTATCATCTCTTCGACTCGGCGCAGCGTGTCCTCGTCGTCGGTGACGGCCAGAGTCTTCAACCTTGGCTGCATCGACACCGAGCCCTTCGCCGAGAGCAGTGGCTCGATGAGCAGATAGACATCGTTCACATCCTTGAATCGCACGGTGAACAGCTGGGTCGGCAGGCGCTGCGCATTCGGCTCGGGGCTGCTCTGCGGATGCGGGGATCCGGGGCACAGGAAGAGGAGCAAACCGAGCAGGCAAGCACGGACAATCCTCTCAACGGGTCGCTTCATGACTCCCTCGCTCTCCACGTGCCTTCAAAGCAGTATGGGATCGATCAGTCGGATAGGCCACACTCCGGGCGCGGACTGCACTTAGTCCGTCGCTTGCAACGGAAAGTACTTTCCGGTGCCTTCCTCTATTCCCGCACTTCAGGCGCGGACTGCTTTTCAGTCCGTCGCCTGCAAGAGCGGATGCACATCGCTCGGTCTTATAGATCAATGGATTCATCCACGATGAATATGACATCCGTCGCGTCCGCCTTTTCCCCCACGTGGAAGGTATACACCCTGGCGGATGCCGAGCCGAGATCTTCCAGGACCGGTGGAGAGGTCGTCTCCTCGCCATGTTGGACGGAGGCTTGCAGGGCGGTGGCGGGGTAGGAAGCCGGTTGCGGGGCCATTCGCAAGGCCGGCACGACCAGGAATCCGAGCACGAGGACCGCCGCCGCCACCATCACGCCCGCGGATGAGCCCAATAGCAGCGCTCCCGCAGGGGTCAGCATCGGACGGCGGGACATCTCGGCTTCACGGATTCCGGAGCGCACCGAGGGCCAGAATCCGACCCAAAACTCCTCTGGAGGATGGGTTTCCTTCAGGGGTCGGAAGAAATCCGATGGATCGCGCAGCTCTTTCACCGCTGCTTCTCCTGGCTTCCCCGCGCATACTCGGGATAGAGCCGCCGCAAAGACTCCTGCAGAATCCTCCGGGCCTCCTGGACATGCGTGCGAATCGTGGACTGCCTCATTCCAAGAATTTCCGAGACCTCTTCCGTGGGAATCCCCTCGATTTCCCTCAGGACGAAGGCGGCCCGCTGTTTCGGCGAGAGCCGCCGTGAAAGGATTTCGAAAATCTTCTGCAGCTCTCCCGGAGAGGGACTCTGTTCAAGCCCGGCCGGCAGTGACGGCAGCGCGTCCATCCCCGCGGGGTCCCAGGATTCGGCCGTGGCGCGTCGGGACTGCTCGCGACAGAAGTCGATGGCCAGGTTCACGGTGATCCGATGGAGGTAAGCCGCGAAGCTTCCCCCTTCGCGGTACCTGCGCAGGACTTGCCAGAGGCGGATGAAGACCATCTGCGCCACGTCCTTGGCGCCCTCTTCTTCCCCGACGATTTGACGGGCAATCCTGAAGACCTGCTCACGCCACCCCTTCACCAGCTGCTCGAACGCCTGGAGGTCCCCTGCCTGGGCCAGTCGAATCAGCTCCCGCTCATCCATCCTCAGCGGACCCCCGCACGGGACAGCCCTGAATGCAGGAGGAGAACCGATTCCTCTCTACAAACGAAGGGATTGGCCGTGGCGTCTAGACTAATTTTGGCGATTTCTCGCAAGGTCTTCATCCAGCTTGACTTCCGCCGGACATTCTACCTCGACGGAGTGGGGAGGGCACCCGCGGGCTCAGCGACGCTTGGGGCGCTGCATCGCCCCGCCGGAGACGAAATGGTCATAGCCCAGGGGAGGCAGGGGAACCAACTTGCCCGCCTCGTCTTGGAGCTTGATGCCTTCCCGAGGTGGGACGAACTGCCCAATGGGGTGGAGGCGATCGAGTGGGGCCAGGCGGCACAGGCGGTTTACCCGGCTGGGGGGAACCGAGAAGAGGAGTCGATAGTCCTCACCTCCATGGAGGGCCAATCGCCCAGCCTGCTCCTCCCCCAGGTACGCCACCGCAGCCTGATCCAGCGGAAGGGCGGCGGAGAAGATGCGCGCCCCAACTCGACTGGCCCGACAGAGCCGGTGTAAATCGAGCGACAGGCCGTCGCTCAAATCCATGGCGGAGGTGGCCAGCGAGTGCCGAGCCAGGAGCCGGCCCAGCTCCAGCTCCGGTTCCGGAGCGAGGTGCTTCTTGAGAGCGCCGGCGGCCAGCTTCGTCGCTGGTGACGAGGCGCGATGCTTGCGCTGCGTGATGGCCTCCCAGCGCCACCCGGCGCGCAGGAGGCTCAGCCCCAGCGCCGCTCCCCCAAGACTCCCCGACACGTAGATCGTATCCCCCGGTCGAGCGCCGCTGCGAAGCAGCGGCCGCGCGC
>JAKEFJ010000096.1 GCA_022616665.1 Acidobacteriota bacterium | reverse complement strand
TTTGGTCAGATCGTGCTCTCGGCGAAGGCCTATGGCTTCGGAATCGCCGATGCCGACAGGGTGGATCGAGTGAATGTCTTCCAGGCAACGCGCGAGGCGATGGGGCAGGCGGTGCAGCAACTCTCCCTGCCGCCCGATGCCCTGTTGATCGATGCGGTTTCCCTGCCGTCGGTGAGCTTGCCCCAGAGATGCCTGATCCACGGCGATCGCCGTTGCCTGTCGATTGCTGCTGCGTCGATCCTCGCGAAGGTATACCGCGACGAAATGATGAAGGAGTTCGATACTTTTTTCCCCGCCTACCAGTTCCGCTCCAACAAAGGGTATGCGACGGCTGAGCATCGCCGCGCTATCTTTGCCGTGGGCCTGTCGCCACTGCACCGACGAACTTTCTCAGTGCAGCGGCCGCTCTTCGACGGGGGGGCGTGAGATGGCATTGAACCGCGCCAAGGTCCTGGAGACCGCCGACAAGCTGGTCCGACAGGGCAAGCTGGACGACGCCATCAAGCACTATCAGGTCCTCTCCGAGGACAACCCCCGGGACGTCAATACCATCAACCGCATCGGGGATCTCTACGTTCGGCTTCGCAAGCACAAGGAGGCCATCCGCCAGTTCATGCGCATCGCCGATTTCTATGCGGGCGACGGCTTTCACCTGAAAGCCATCGCCATGTACAAGAAGATCACCAAGCTGGAGCCCACCCACGTCGAGGCCAATGAGCATCTGGCAGACATGTACGCCCGGCAAGGGCTGGTTACGGAGGCCCGGAGTCAGTTCATGGCCCTGGCGGAGCAATGTCTCAAGGCGGGGCAAAAGGACAAGGCTGTCGGGATTTATGAAAAAGTCCTGGTTCTCGAACCGGGAAATATGAAGGTTCGGCTTCTGGTCGCTGAGATTCACTCCCGGGGCGGAGATCCAGCGCGTGCCGTGGAGGGACTCCTGGCGGTGGTGGCGGAGTTGAGGAAGCGGAGCATGAGCGAGGAAGCCTTGAAGGTGCTGCAAAAGGCCTCACGGCTGCAACCCTCTCGCCCCGAAGTCCTCGCTCAGATGGCGGAGCTGCTTCAGGCGGCGGGGAAGAACTCGCAGGAGGTCCTGGGGGCTTTGGAATCCCTTCACCGTGGCGATCCGGGGAATCAGAGAAATCTCCAGCTGCTGGGAGAGGGGTACTTGGGGGCCGGAAGGATGGGCGATTTCCAAAAACTCGTGGCCGCTTCGGCCGCGGGCGAGCCCAAGATCGGGCTTCTGGAGGTCGAGGCGCGTTTCTTCGCTTCCCGCCACGAGCCGGAGAAAGCCACCGGGAAGTTGAAGGAGGCCGCCGAGGATTGCCTGAAGAGCGGAAACGCTGAAAGGGCTGCGGCACTCCTGGAGCAGGCCCACCAAATTACTCCCGACGAAGCGGATATCCTGGAGCGGATTCTCGAAATATGGAGCCAGGCGACCCATCGCGAAGGGATGATTTCCGCCATTGAACGGTTGGCGCAGCTGTGCGCCCGCCGGGAAGATTGGAACCGAACCGGCCACTTTCTGGATCGCCTGGATGACTTGGCCCCTGGGAGCTCGGTGGCTGGCGAGCTCCGCGGGAAATTCGCGGCCAACCTCGCGGGAGCGCAGAGTGGCGACAGCCTCTCCACCCAGAAGGACTCCGACGTTCCGACGCTGGATGAGCTGGAAAAGGTCGTCGAGCTCGACGTGACAAGTGACGAGGAGGCTGGATCCGGCAACGGACTCGGCTTTCTCGATGAGGAGCCCGCGGATGAGCAAGAGATGAGGGATTCGGCCATAGACTTACTGCCGAACCCTCTGCAGCTCGACACCGAGGAGGACGTGATCGGCGAGCAGGAGCAGGCCTATTCGGGGAAGAGCGTCATCCAGGAGATGCGCGGAGATCCTGCAAAGCCGGACATCGATGAGGACTTTCTCAACGAGCACCTGACGGAGGCGGAAGTCTTCCTCAAGTATGGCCTGGTGGAAAAGGCCCGGGAGCAGCTGCAGGCCATTCTGGGCCGCTATCCGGATCACCTTCCCTCGCTGATGAAGATGAAAGAGGTGCACACGGAGGAAGGACGGAAAACCGAAGCAGCCCGGTTTTCTCTCAGGGTGGCCCAGCTCTTTCGGGACAAGGGAGAAGCGGAGAAAGCGGCGGATTGGGAGGAACAGGCCAGGGATCTGGATCCGGAGGCAACCGCCCAGGAGAGCGGTTCCCATGGGACCTCGAAGCAGATTTCCGAGTCTGTCAGGCCCTCGCACCTTGAAGGTCCCGCCACGCCGGGGCCGACGGATATCAGTTTGGATATGGATGAGCTGACCATCGGGGATGATTTATCCGAACTTTCAGAGCCGTCCGGCTCCCTGGCATCTCTTGCCGAGTCCCCTGAGGAGGTGCTCACCATCGATCTCGTCGATGAGACCGATTCCGGGGATTCGGACGAAAGCCATTTCACCGATCGAATCAGTCAGCTGGAATTCTCCCTGCAGCAGGGATTGCAAGAAGAGGCAGAGGAGATTTTTCGAAGCCTGGAGGTCGAGGCGCCGTCGCACCCGGATCTGGCGAGACTCCGAGCGAAACTCGCGAGCCCGCTCTCCAGTTCGCCTGCCCCGCCCTTGCCCGTGGCAGGGGGTGACCTGGACATGGATGTGGAGTTGGCCTTCGGCGGCGCTCCGCAACTTAGCAGCGCGCAGGAAAAGGGTGCCCCTGGGGGACTGAGCGAGAGTGAGGACGGATTCTTCGATCTGGCGGCGGAATTGAGAGCCCACGCCGTGGACAGCACTCCCGAGGAGCCTGGCGAAGCGCCAGCCGGGCTGACGTCTCGTGAAGAGGAGAGCATCGACGAAATCTTCAAGGCGTTTCGCAAGAAAGTGGACCAGCAGGTCGAGGAAGAGGATTACGAAACTCGGTACAATCTGGGAATCGCGTACAAGGAAATGGGCCTCCTGGATGAGGCCATCGGGGAGTTTCAGTACGCCTCGCGTGATCCCAAGCTGTTCATGGAATGTTGCAGCATTCTGGGGATCTGTTTTCGCGACAAGGGCATGTCGGAGCTGGCGGTGAAATGGTATCGAAAGGCGTTGGAATCGACCGGGCATCCCGAGGAGAAAACCCTGGGACTGCGCTACGACTTGGGAGAACTTCATCTGGAGCGCGGGGAACATTCCCAAGCTCTTTCTCTTTTTTCGGAAGTCTACGGTATCAATTCCAACTACCGGGACGTTGCTTCCAGGATCCGGGAGCTGAGGAAGCGGGTCGGCTGATTCTCAACGCACCGGTTCCGCCTCCACCGACCGGGACGCCAAGGGTGTCGATTTCGCCGTTTCCGGAGGACAGCCTGCGCCAAAATGAGAAACTCCCGCCTCGAGCCCAGGCTCCGGTCATCCGCTCCCAGAAAGTTTGAAGCCTCGTAACTGTCACGCGTGAAAGGAATATCCCGGCGGTGCTGGAAAACGTTTCGGCAAGGTTGCCTCTTGGCAGGAGAGTTGCTAGTTCCCAATGCAAGCATTCGGAATGAAGTGAAGATGGAATCTTGATCACTCCTTCCGAATCTAAGGATAGAAAGTTCCGGCAGCTGGTGTAGGGAAGTGCCATTCCCCCAATTCCTACCCTACCCCCCCCACCTAAGAGAGAGCAAAATCGCCCACACCGGCTGCCGGGCGCTCCTCTCCTCTTCAGCCAAACGCTCGGTTCTCTCCTTGACATGGCGGCGCTGCTTTTGATAGGGTTCCGACTGCAATTGCCATAAAACAAACGAGATATTCAGCACGCCTTCTCGCCCGGCGGAAAGGCAGAGGTAGCCATGACCGAAGCGAAGACGTATCGGAATTTCATCAACGGCGAGTGGGTGAGCTCGACATCGGGAAAGCTGCTCGAGGACCGAAATCCCGCGGATTCCAGCGAAATCGTCGGTGTGTTCCAGGACAGTACCGCGGAGGATGTGCAACAGGCGGTCGACGCGGCTCGCGAAGCTTTCCGCAAATGGCGCCTTACTCCCGCCCCGAAGCGCGCCGAATACATCTACAAGGTCGGCGAAATTCTCATTCGGCGCAAGGAAGAGTATGCCCGGGAGATGACCCGGGAGATGGGAAAGGTGCTGAAAGAGACGCGGGGCGATGTGCAGGAAGGGATTGACATCGCTTACTACACCGCGGGTGAAGGTCGCAGGATGTTCGGCAAGACGGTGCCCTCTGAGCTGCATAACAAGTACGCCATGTCCATGCGCATGCCGGTGGGAACGTGCGCCCTGATCACGCCTTGGAATTTTCCGATGGCAATTCCGTCGTGGAAGCTCATGCCCGCCCTGGTGTGCGGCAACACGGTGGTTCTCAAGCCTGCGTCCGACACTCCGCTGAGCGCCTATCACCTGGTGAAAGTCTGCCAGGAAGCCGGCATTCCGCGCGGGGTCGTGAACCTGGTCACAGGATCGGGCACCTCCGTGGGATCGCCGCTCATGCAGAACTCCGGGGTGGATCTCGTTTCCTTCACCGGCTCCACGGACGTTGGAGGAAAGGTCGGTGAGACGGCGGCGCGACTGTTCAAGCGCTGCTCCCTGGAAATGGGAGGGAAGAACGTCATCATCGTCCTGGACGATGCCCGGCTCGATCTGGCGCTGGATGGCGTCCTCTGGGGCGCCTTCGGGACTTCGGGTCAGCGATGCACCGCCACCAGCCGAGTCGTGGTCCACAAGAAGGTCTATGGCGAGTTCGTGGAGAAGCTGGCGGAGCGGGCGAAGAATCTCCGCGTCGGAGACGGGCTGGACGAATCGGTGGAAATGGGCCCGCTCATCAACGAGCCGGCGGTCAAGAAAATCGCGGAGTACGTTCAAATCGGCCGCGATGAGGGAGCCAGCCTGCTCTGCGGAGGGGTCCGGCTCACCAAGGGTGAATTCGGCCGCGGCAGCTTCTTCGCGCCCACGGTTTTCTCTGACGTGGAGCCGGGGATGCGCTTGGCCCAGGAGGAAATCTTCGGCCCCGTGCTTTCGGTGATCCCCTGCGATTCCCTGGACCAGGCCATCGAGATTGGCAACGGCGTGAAATACGGGCTTTCCTCGGCCATCTACACGCAGGACGTGAACAAGGCTTTCATCGCCATGCGGGACCTGTTCACGGGAATTTTCTACGTGAACTCCTCCACCATCGGGGCCGAGGTCCAACTTCCCTTCGGGGGGACCAAACAAACGGGAAATGGGCACCGCGAAGCGGCCGACACCGCCTTGGACATCTTCTCCGAGTGGAAGGCGGTGTACGTCGATTTCAGCGGAAAGCTTCAAAAGGCCCAGATCGACAGCTAGCCTAAAGGCGCTCGCATTCCCCCGCTCCTGGGTCGGGCGCTCCGCGAACAGAGGCAACATTCGGCTCTTCGCTTTGGAGAATGGGATCATGATCCTCGGCGTTCCGAAGGAAATCAAGGACAACGAGTATCGAGTGAGCATGGTGCCGGCCGGAGTGAAGAGCCTGACCGACGCCGGCCATCGAGTTTTGGTGGAGATGGGAGCCGGCCAGGGGAGCGGCGTCTCCGACGAGGAATTTGCCCGTGCCGGCGGCACTCTGGTGGAATCGGCGGCAAGCCTCTTCGCTGACGCGGAGATGGTGGTGAAGGTGAAAGAGCCCCAGAAAGACGAGGTGGCCCGCCTTCGACGCGGACAGATCCTGTTCACCTACCTTCACCTCGCTCCGGACCCGGAGTTGACCGGGGGACTCCTGAAAGCCGGTGTCGCGGGCATGGCCTACGAGACCATTGAAGAGCCGGATGGCTCGCTGCCGCTCTTGACGCCCATGAGCGAGGTCGCCGGGCGAATGTCCATCCAGGTGGGGACTCACTACCTGCAGCGCACTCAGGGAGGGCTGGGAGTTCTCCTCGGCGGAGTGCCGGGAGTGCTCCCGGGTCAAGTGGTCATCATCGGCGGCGGGACGGTTGGGACCAATGCCGCCAAGCTGGCTCTCGGCCTCGGGGCCCGGGTCACGGTGCTTGAGCGCTCGGCAGCACGGATGAGATATCTCGACGACATCTTCGGGGGCCGGGTGGAGACTCTGATGAGCAACTCCTATTACCTTGCCGAATCAGTGGCGAGAGCGGATCTGCTGATCGGGGCGGTGCTCATCGCCGGTGCCTCCGCCCCGAAACTGGTGAAGCGCTCCATGATCGCCAGCATGAAGCGCGGTTCCGTCATTGTGGACGTGGCGGTGGATCAAGGAGGGTGCATCGAGACGACCCATGCCACCACCCACAGTGAGCCGACCTTTGTGGTGGATGGCGTGGTGCATTACTGCGTCGCCAACATGCCTGGAGCGGTTCCCCGCACTTCTACCTACGCCCTGACCAACGTCACCTTGCCCTACATCTTCCGAATTGCCCAGTCAGGGCTCAAGGGGGCCCTGCGCAAGGATTCCACGCTGGCGCTGGGGCTCAATATTTTCGAGGGGAAGGTGGTGCATCCGGCAGTGGCGGCCTCCCAGGGCCTGCCGCATACCGCGCTGGAAAGCATTCTGGCATGAGCGCCTCCCTCAAGACCTGGAGATTGATCCTCGATCCGCCCCAGGATGGTTTCGAGAACATGGCACGGGACGAGGCGCTGCTGGAGGCTTGTCGCAGAGCCGGGGACGACAGCCTGCAGTACCCCGTCCTGCGCATTTACGGCTGGAACGTTCCGACCCTCTCCTTGGGAAGGTTTCAAGACGCCCTTCGTTCGGTCGACCAGGGATTCTGTCGAGAGCACGGCATCCCGGTGGTACGCCGCCCCACCGGCGGAGCGGCCGTTCTGCATGATCGGGAAGTGACCTACTGCCTGGTGGGCCCTACTGGAAAAGCGCCCTTCTGCGGCTCCATTCTGGACTCTTACAAGGAGATCGCGGCCGGGATAGCCGAGGGGCTATCCTTGCTAGGACTCTCTCCGGATATGGGATGCAGGACTCGGACGATGGCCACGTCGGACATCCCGGCACAATGCTTTGCGCGGGTCGGAAGCTACGAGATTACCTTTGCCGGAAAGAAGGTCGTCGGCTCCGCTCAGGTGCGGCGCAAGGGTGCTTCGCTGCAGCACGGATCGATACTCCTGGATGCGAATGGGCGCCTCTTCGACGAGGCCACGGGAGGCCAGCGCGAGGAGCGCCGGGGATGGACAACGTTGCGGGAGCTGTTGGGCAGGCGTCCCGATTTCGAGGAGGTGGCCCTGGCACTGGCTCGAGGATTGGGGAGCGGTTTCTCGGTGGACTGGGGCCTGAGTGAAATCGCCCCCACGGAAGATCGATTGGCGCAGCGGCTGCGGGCACGGAAATATCTCAACGCCCACTGGACGGCCCGCGGCAGTTCGACTCTCAGTCGTATTTAATCAAGACCATCGTCGGCTCCCGGCCGTCCACTCCCACTCGGTGGGGCGGCGAAGCGGCGGGAATAGCTCCCGCATCCATGCCGTTTCCCGACTCGAAGCCTGCTATTTCGTCCATCACCTCGCGCATGTCCCGCCTGCCGATATCCAGTGCGATGACCCAATCTCCATCGGGCCGATGGAGGACCAGGGAGCGGGTCGCTTCATCCAGGGACAACTCCCCGCCCGATTGCTGAAGCAACAGGCGCAATCCCTCCCCGTCGATGCGCAGCTCGTTTTTGCGGTTGAACTGGTAGCGCTGCAGATAGTAGGGAAGCGACACTCGGAAATGCTGCGGCTCGGAGCACAGCGCGGTGGGCTCCGTGCCGCGCAGGAAGGCCTCCAGGATGATGGGCTGACAATGAGTCTCCACGCTGGCTTTGAGCCCGGTCCTGCGATCCACGGGAACGAAGCTGATGCTCGAGGGCCTGGGGAATTTCTCCGGTGGATGATTCTTTAGGGCATTTTGAATGAAATCGATCCAGATGGGCAGTGCCACGTGGGCCCCGGTTTCGTCAACTCCCAGGCTTTTGCGCTGATCGAACCCGACCCAGACCCCCACCACCAAGCTCGGGGTGAATCCGACGAACCAGGCGTCGGCCAGATCGTCGGTTGTCCCGGTCTTTCCGCCGATCGGGCGGTTGAGAACCCTGGCGGCGGCCCCGGTGCCGGTCTCGGTGACTCCCTGCAGGGCGTAAGCCATCAGGTAGGCGATGTCGGGCTTGAGGACTTCCTCCACCACCGGATGAGCCTGCTCCCGGAGGTTGCCGCTTCGATCCAGGACCTTCCGGATCATGTGAGGCTCCACCCGAATTCCTTGGTTGGGGAACACTGAGTAGGCGGACACCAGGTCCCAGAGGGAGACTTCGGCGGCGCCCAGAGCCAGCGAGGGGTAGGGATTGAGGCGGCTTCGGATGCCCATGCGCGTGGCCAGGTCGATCGTTTTTCGATAACCCACCTGGTTGAGCAGCTTCACGGAGACGATGTTACGGCTCTCCTCCAGCGCCGTGCGCAGCGTCATGGACCCGTAGTACTTCCTCGTGTAGTTCTCCGGCTGGTATTCCACGTTGGTCTTGCTGTCCAGAAAAACCGTGGGCTCGTCGAAGAGTATGTCGGCAAGCGTATAGTTGGAATCCAGGGCGGCCAGGTAGACGAACGGCTTGAAGGCGGAGCCTGGCTGGCGAAACGACTGCATGACCCGATCGAACTCGCTGCGGCCGAAATCGTAGCCCCCCACCAGGGCCTTGACCTCCCCGGTGGCCGGATCCAGGGCCAAGAGTGATCCCTCCACCAGCGGCTCCTGATCCAGCGAGAGCTTGAGTCGATGCGTCCCGCGATCCATCTCCCGGATCTGGAAAAGCGTCACATCTCCCACGTGAAGGATGGAAGAGGGCGTGGTGGAGTGAGTCCATTGGATCTCCGCAGGACCGACTCTTCCTTCGTAAGGGCCTACCTTCACCGCGGCGCTCTTGCGATCCACCGCCGTGACCAGGCCGTGGACCAGGCCCCCCACCTCCAGAGGGCGTTCCCAGTCGGGATGCTTGTAAGCCTCAAGCGAAGTCTTTGGGTCGCGCAGAATATTGGTCTGGATCGGCCGGAATCCCTGCCGCTTGTCCACCGCCCGCAGCCCGCGGCTCATGGCCAGATTCGCCGCCTTTTGCATGGCGGGATCCAAGGTGGTGTAAACCTCCAGCCCCTCCTGGTAGAGGGATACTTCACCGTAGGTGCGATCCAGATAACGCCTCACCTCTTCCACGAAGTAAGGAGCGAGCTCGCTCTCCTCGCGCGGCTGGATGCGGTTGAATGGCTCGGCCCGGGCCTGCCGCGCCTGCTCTGGATCGAGGTACCCTTCGTCCCGCATGCGATCCAGGACATGGTCGCGGCGACGCAGGGCCAGCTGCGGATTGCGAATCGGCGAGTAGGCCTCGGGGCGCTGCACGATCCCTGCCAGCAGCGCCGATTCCGCCAAGGTCATCTCGCGCGCCGGCTTGCCGAAGTAGAAGCGCGACGCGGTTTCGACGCCGTAGCGGCCATGGCCCAGGTAAATCTGGTTGCAGTAGAAGACCAGGATTTCCTTCTTCGTGTAGGTCTTCTCGATCTGCATCGCCAGCACGGCTTCCTGAATCTTCCTTCGCAAGGTTTTGTCGGGCTTGAGAAACAGAAGCTTCGCCAGCTGCTGGGTGAGGGTGCTGCCCCCTTCCTTCATCCTCAGATGAATCAAGTCGCGCAGCAAGGCCCTGGAGATTCCCAGCGGATCCACGCCGAAATGATGGTAAAAGCGCGAGTCTTCGGTAGCGATGATGGCCTGAATAAACTGGGGAGGAATCTGGTTAAAGTCGACCAGGATTCGCTTTTCGCCGCCAAACTGGTAGGTGGGTGTCCCATCCGCCGCAAACAGGACGCTCACCACCGGGGGCCTCCAGTCCTCCAGCCGCGAGACCTCGGGAATGTCCGAGGTGAGGAAATACGCGGTGACGGAGCCGGTGAGCACCGCCAGGGCGAACAGGATCAGGACGATGAGGACGATGCGGAAGGAAGGTCTTCGCGGCGGCTTTGGGTGTTCAATTCCTTTACTGTCAGCATTTACATCTGTTATCATCGCAGCGCAGTATAGCACAGCGCTCCACGAAGACAACTCAGGCCTTTTACCGGGATAGAGCCGATGAGCTCGCGAAAAACGACCCGTTCCCAAAGCGGTGAAGAATCACCCCCCAAGGCGCTTCCGGAAGGAGAGATCCGCCGCCCGTCATGGCCGGGCCCCGAGGACGGGCGGTTCCGTCTCGTCTCCGGTTTCGCGCCCAAGGGGGACCAGCCCCAGGCCATCCAGAAGCTGGTGGAGTCGGTTCGTCAGGGTCGACAGCACCAGGTGCTCATGGGTGTCACAGGCTCCGGAAAGACTTTCACCATGGCGCACCTGATCGCCGCCGTGAACCGCCCGACGCTGATTCTCTCCCACAACAAGACATTGGCGGCGCAGCTCTATCAGGAATTCAAGCGTTTTTTCCCCGACAACGCGGTGGAGTATTTCGTCTCGTATTACGACTATTACCAGCCGGAAGCCTACGTGCCCCAGTCCGACACATTCATCGAAAAGGAAGCGACCATCAACGAGGAGATCGAGCGGCTTCGCCACTCGGCCACCCGCTCGCTGTTCGAGCGGCGCGACGTAGTCATCGTATCGTCGGTTTCCTGCATCTACGGCCTGGGCTCTCCAGAGGCCTACCACGGCATGATGGTGTTCCTGGAGGAGGGGGCCTCGCTGGATCGAGACGTGATGCTCCGCAAGCTCGTAGAGATCCAGTACGAGCGGCATTCGATGGATCTGGAGCGTGGCGGTTTCAGGGTGCGCGGTGATGTGGTGGAGATTTTCCCCGCCTACGAGGAGTTCGCCATCCGCGCGGGATTCTTCGGCGACACGCTGGAAAGCCTGGAGGCGCTGGATCCTGTGCGCGGCATTCCCCTGCGACGCCTCGGCCGCATTCCCATTTATCCCAACTCCCATTACGTGACGCCGAGGGATCGTCTCGTGGAGGCCATCGAGGCAATCAAAGCGGAGCTGGCCCAGAGGCTGGCAGATCTAGAAGGCCGGCAGAAGCTGCTGGAGGCGCAGCGGCTGCACCAGCGCACCCAGTTCGACCTGGAGATGATTCAGGAGATCGGATATTGCCAGGGCATCGAGAATTACTCTCGGCACCTCACGGGCAGGAAGCCAGGCGAGCCCCCGCCCACGCTGCTGGATTACCTCCCCTCCGATGCGCTGATGATTTTGGACGAAAGTCACGTGACCGTGCCGCAGATCAAAGGGATGTTCCGTGGAGACCGCTCCCGCAAGGAAACGCTCGTGGAGTACGGGTTTCGACTCCCCTCCGCCGTGGACAACCGGCCTCTCACTTTCGAGGAGTTCAAGGCCAGGACGGGGCAGCTCGTCTATGTCTCCGCCACTCCCGGCCCTTACGAGCTGGAGCTCACCGGCGGCGAGGTGGTGGAGCAGGTCCTGCGCCCCACCGGACTCATGGATCCGGAGATCCTGGTCCGCCCCATCGGAAGTCAGGTGGACGATCTCCTGGCCGAGATTCGGCAGCGGGTGGCGCTGGGGGATCGGGTGCTGGTCACGACCCTGACGAAGCGCATGGCAGAAGAGCTGACCCAGTACTATCGCGATGTGGGAGTGAGGGTGGAGTATCTTCACTCCGACGTGGAGACCCTGGAACGGGTCCGGATTCTCCGCAACCTCCGCCGGGGCGATTTCGACGTGCTGGTGGGGGTGAACCTGCTTCGGGAGGGATTGGATCTTCCGGAGGTTTCGCTGGTGGGTGTCCTGGACGCTGACAAGGAAGGCTACCTGCGTTCCGCCGGAGCCTTGATTCAAACCTCCGGTCGCGCCGCGCGCAACGTCCGAGGCCAAGTGATCTTTTATGCCGACCGCATGACCGCCTCCATGGAACGGGCCATCTCGGAGACGCGCCGGCGGCGGGTCCTCCAGGAAGCCTATAACCGCGAGCACGGCATCACGCCCGAGTCGATCGTGAAAGCCCTGGACGAGGTTCTGGGAAGCGTTTATGAAGCAGACTATCTGAAAGTGGATCTGGAGGTGGCCGAGGCCGGGGCGAAATACGACGACCGGGCGGCTTTGGAGCGCGACATCCAGAATCTCCGGTCCGAAATGAAGAAAGCGGCTGGCAAGCTGGATTTCGAGACGGCGGCGGAGCTGAGGGATCGAATCCGGTTCCTCGAGAAAATCGATCTGAGCGCGTGAGACCGTTCCTGATATGACCCCCGAATTCACCCCATCCTCAGGATCGTCCCTGGAGGAAAAGCTCGCCTCCCTCCCCGACGCTACCGGGGTCTACGTCTACCGGGATCAGCGGGGGCGGGTGCTCTACGTGGGGAAGGCGAAATCCCTCAAGAGTCGCGTCCGCTCTTATTTTCAGCAAGGCGCCCAACATCCCCCCAAGACGGAGGCGCTGGTATCGGAGGTGAAGGATCTGGAGCTGATTCTCACCAGCTCCGAGCGGGAAGCCCTGATTCTCGAGAACAACCTGATCAAGAAGGAGCGCCCGCGCTACAACGTTCTTCTGCGGGACGACAAGAACTTCCCTTATCTGAAAATGAGCGTGACGGATGCCTTCCCCCGAGTGGTTCTGGTGCGCCGCGCGCGCCTGGATCGCAACCTCTATTTCGGGCCCTTTCTGCCCGCCAGCAGCGCGCGCAAGGCGCTGCGCATGGTGGCGAGGTTCTTCCGGGTGGCCATTTGCCATGAAAAATTGGACGGGAGCCGCCCTCGTCCTTGCCTCTATTACCAGCTCAACCAATGCACGGGCCCCTGCGCAGGCCTGGTGGAGAAAGAGGAATACCGCCAGCAGGTCCAGGAAGCGCGCCTTTTTCTCGAAGGCCGGAACCGGGATTTGCTGAAGAGGCTCAAGGAAAGGATGGGAGAAGCTTCCGTCGGAGAGCAATTCGAAACGGCCGCTCATTACCGCGATTTGATTCGCGCGGTGGAAGGGCTGTCGGTGCGCCAGCGATTTACCTCGGTGGGACTGGAAGATCAGGACTACCTGGCCCACTATCGCGAGGGAGAGCGCTCAACCCTGGAAATCTTTCAGATGCGGGACGGGGTGGTCGCCTCGCGTCGGGAATTCACCCTGGAGGGGGTGCAGGAATCGCCCGGCGATCTCACGGCGGCCTGCCTGCAGCAATACTACGCTTCGATGAGCGAAGTCCCGGAAGAAATCTACACCGGCGAGGAGCCTTCCCAGCGCGAGCTTTTGGAAGAGTGGCTGTCCGCGAAAAGAGGGAGAAAAGTGAAAATCCTTTCCCCGAGCCGCGGACCGAAGCGGGCCTTCCTGGACACGGTTGCGGAAAACGCGCGGCTGGCCTTCGAGCAGGCCTTCCGAGGCGCCGCGTCCCAGGGACTGGAGGAGGCGGAGGAGCTGCGCGAAGCGTTGGGGCTGGAGGAGCCGCCGCTGCGCATCGAGGCGTTCGACATCTCCAATACGCAGGGGACCGATTCGGCAGCGTCCATGGTGGTTTGGGAGGCTGGCAAGCTGCGGCCGGCGCAGTACCGCCACTTCCGGGTGCGGACGGTCCAGGGCGCCGACGATTTTGCCTCCCTGGCAGAAGTGGTGGGCCGGCGATACACCCGTCTGCTCAGGGAAGGTGAGGAGCTGCCAGACTTGGTTCTCATCGACGGCGGCAAGGGGCAGCTGCGCTCCGCCGCACAGGTACTGGCCCGGCTGGATCTCGTGACGCTGCAAGTCGCTTCCATCGCCAAGCGCGAGGAGCTTCTCTACCTGCAGGGCAAGAAAGGGGAGATTGAGCTTGATTCCTCATCCGCGGCATTGCATTTGATCCAGCGTATCCGCGACGAGGCGCATCGCTTTGCCGTCACCCACCACCGGCGGCTGCGCTCGAAAAGGACGCTGACCACATCCTTGAGAGACGTGCCGGGGGTGGGGGCCGTGAAGGCTCGCAGGCTCCTCACGAAGTTTGGCAGCGTTCGCGGTGTTTTGTCGGCCTCCGAGCAGGAGCTCGCGCGCGAGGTCGGGGCCGCCGTGGCGGCCCGGATTCACCAGCACCTGGCGACGGTCCAGGGTGTGCCCGGCAAGTCCAAGTCCCGCCACTGACCCGACTAACTCATTGAAAATCAGACCCTTGCACACGTCTGGCCGAGAGCCTATATTGTCTCCCGACGGCCTGCTCCAGTCGCCCGTGGGAGAACAGCAAATGCTGGGTCGATTCTTCAAGAGTGGCTTTGGGATCCTGATACTCACGCCCCTGGTGATTCTGGCCGGTGCCGGAGCCATGGTGGGTTACCAAATCCATACCGTCACGCACCCGCCTCGCGTGCAGGACGCGGTGAATCCGGGAGATCTGCTGTTTCGGACCGATCAAGTTCAATTCCAGAGCACCGATGGAATTCCTCTTTCGGGATGGCTTATTCATGGAGAGAGGGACGCGCCGGTCCTCATCCTTTGCCACGATCTCGGACAGTCCAAGACCGTCTTCCTGGATCCCTCCGTCGGGCTCCAGCGCTCCGGTTACAACCTTCTGCTGATGGATTTTCGAGGCCACGGTGACAGCGGGGGAACTGGCAGCACGCTGGGAGTCGAGGAGCGCTACGACGTATTGGGAGCCATCGATTTTCTGAGAACCCGCCGGGATCTTTCCTCCGATCGCATCGGGGTTTGGGGCATCGGCATGGGAGCCTTCGCCGGCCTATTGGCCGCTGCGGAGCGAAAGGAAGTGGCGGCGCTGGCCCTGGATTCGCTCTACCCCGATGTGTACGGTTATCTGAATCAGGTGCTCTTCAAGGGACTCCCTCCCGCTACTTCCAAAATCACCGGCTTTGCGTCGGTCTTTTACGCTCCCTATTTCCAATGGAAGATCACCAAGGCCACCATGGCGCGCACGCTTCCCCTCGTTTCGGATAGGAATTTCCTGTTCGTCGTCTCGAACTCGAAGCCCGCATCGGCGCAGACCGCAAAACAGCTCTACGCCTCCCTCCCGGAAGGCGGGCAGGCTGACAAGAACCTCTTGGAGCTGCAGAAGAGCGGACTGTCCGAGATCTATGATGAGGACCGGCGAAAATATTCCGAGGCGATTTCCAGTTTCTTCGGCACCTACCTGCGCGTCCACACCGAGCCACCGCCCGGGGCGATTCAGGTGCGGGTCCGCTGATTTGCCGGGCGCCGCTCGCCTCCTGCCGTAAAGGAGGAGGCGACTCCCTGTGATAAAATTTCCCCGTGCCCTCCACACCCCTGTCCCAAAACTCGTCCGCAACTGCGCTGGCCTCCCGCCGTCGCGTGCGGGAATACCTCACCGAGAAAGCGGCAGCGGTGGAGAAAACGCTTGAGCGGCTCCTCCCCATACCGAGTCCGGAGGATGGAGGGGTCGCCGAGGCCATGCGCTACACGGCCCTCTCTCCCGGGAAGCGGATTCGGCCCATCGTATTCCTGGCCGCGGCGGAGAGCTATTCGACTCCTGCATCCCGGTTCCTGCCTTCCGCCTGCGCCCTGGAGATGGTCCACGCCTGCTCTCTCATCCTGGACGATCTTCCCTGCATGGATGATGCGGACCTGAGGCGCGGGCGGCCTGCCAACCACCGGGTTTTCGGTGAGGACAAGGCCATTCTTGCCGCCTTCGGACTCCTCAATCTCGCTTTCGGTGTCGTGTCCGCCGATGCGTCCCTCCCCGTTGAGTTGCGGGGGGAGGTGGCGTCGCTGCTCAGCCAGGCGCTGGGAACTCGCGGCCTGATCGGAGGCCAGGCACTGGATCTGGCCTCGAGCCCGACTGGCAGGAATCTCCACGAATTGGAGCAGATTCACAGCCGCAAAACCGGAAGTCTTTTCATCGCATCCGTGGAGATGGGGGCGCTGCTGGGAAGAGCGCCGGATGCGGAGCGACAGGCGCTGATTCTCTTCGCGAAGAACCTCGGACTGGCGTATCAAATCGTCGATGACCTCCTGGACGCCACCTCCGACAGCGCCGTCACGGGGAAGCACAGCCACAGCGATCGGCGTGGGAACTTCGTGTCCCTCTCCGGGGTCGAGGGGGCGCGACGCCTGGCGGAAGAGCTCTCGGAATGCGCCTTGGATCACCTCTCAATCCTCGGCTCGCGGGCGGCGCTGCTGCGCGGGCTTGCCCTCCACCTGACCGGCCGAACCCGATAGGTCCCCATGGAGCCTGGCGCCGACAATTCGCTGGAGAGCCTGCGGGAGGCCCTGCGAGCGCGAGGGTACCTGGATCGCAGGCTCGATCGGCTGATTCTCGGCGGGGCCGGCTCGAGACTGGCCTGGCTCACGGGAGCGCTCAAGGCAGGCCTGGCCGCTGGCGTCATTCTGGCGTTCTCCCTGCTCCTCATCCTGGTCGTGCAGAACAACCCTCCGATCACCGCTCCCCGCGACATTATTCTGCTCGGGACTTACCTGGCGATCCTGTGCTGCCTGCTCACACTGCTGGTCGAGCTTGCCGCCGGAGCTGCCGGCCGAATCCTGTTGCGCTGCCTGGGCCGCAATCGGACCGATGCCGGCAAGCTGGCCTGGGGCATTGGCAGCGTCACCGCCTTGGGATTCGCGCTCTACCTGTCCCTCTGGTGGGGCGGACGAGAACAGGGCGGCCGCGCCCTGGGCGCACGCGTCGCCGTTCTGACCTTCATCCTCGTGACGAGTCTCGCCATTGGACGGCTCACCAGCCTGACGGCGCTTCTGTCGCTCGTGAAGGTGGACCGCCCTCTGAAACTCGCCGTGCCCGGACGGCGAAGCGGGCTCCTGCTGCTAGGAATTCTTCTATCCGTGTCGGCGCTCGTGGTGCCGTGGATGAAAACCCGGAACCTCGAGCCCCCTCCGAGGGCAGCTACCTACTCCGTAGCTCCGCGCACCGGAAGAGTTCTGTGGATAGGCATTGACGGGCTGGGATCCAATCTTCTTCACGGTCTCAACAGCCAAGGACATCTGCCGCGACTCTCGGACCTGTCGTCGCGCGGGTGCCGGGCGCGGCTTTCGCTTCCCGCGTCCGATCCCCCTGCCCTCTGGGTCAGTGCCGCCACGGGATTTCCCCCTCGTCGCCATGGCGTCTCCGGCGTGGAGTCGACGATGCTTCCGGGAATCGCCACGCCCCTCGCCGATTCGGCTTGGGCCCAGCCGCTGGTCCGGGCCGCGAGGCTCCTCAATCCATGGGTGGGTCGAGTGGGTGAGATACCCCTGTCGGGCCTTCACCGAAAGGACAAAGTCATCTGGGAGATTCTGGCGGAAAAAGGATTCCCCTCGGCTGTGGTGAACTGGTGGGCAACCTGGCCCGCCGACGAGGGCCCCGGGATCCGGATCAGCGAGCGCGCCTTTTTTCGGCTCGAGTCTGGGGGGACGCCGGACCGCGAAGTGTTCCCGCCCGAGGAGATGGCGGCTCTACAGGAAGAGTTCGTCCAGCGCTATTCGCCGGATACCCAGGCCAACCCCGAGGGGAGGCTCCTGGCGGCGGCAGGGGAAGGGCCGGTGATGGATGAGTTTCACCTGGCTCAGGCAGGCAAGGCCTGGAAAAATGGAAGGTGGCCGTTGGTCGTCGTCTACCTCAATGGGACCGATCTGCTGGCCAGGCCTCCAGTGTCTCCAGGGGATCGCGCGGAACGAATCATCCGGGACCGGTGGCTGGTGGACCATCTCGACCGGTTGGACAGGGAAATCTCGGATCTGGTGACCGCCGCGAGGGAAAGCGACATCATCGTCGTAGAAGGCGACCCCGGGAGAGGCGAATCTCCGGGGGAAGATTCGGGTTTTCTGATTCTGACCGGTCCCGGTATCGAAGAGGGGCTATCCATCAACGGTCGGCTGATGGATGTGGCCCCTACCCTGCTGCGTCTGTTGGGTTTTCCCCCGTCACTTGAAATGAAGGGACGGCCCCTGGTTCAATGCTTCCTTCCCGGCTCACCCTTCGCCAAGGAAGATCCGCCCCCCATTGTCGGCTATGGCCAGCGCCGCGCGCCTTCACGTGGGGGATCGGAGTTCGATCCCGAGGTGCTCGAAAAGCTCCGCTCGCTCGGCTACATTCGCTGAAACCCCTGCGAAAATGCCCTTTACAGCTCCGCGCTCTTGGCGTATATTTCGGCAGACCAGCCAAGAGGCGTGCTCTTGCATTCGCCTGTTCGAATCTACCGTCAGCCCATTTTGAGGGCGGCGGGGTTCCGGCGGAGAGCGCGAGCCAGGAGAGGGTTCATTCCAGTTCTGGCCCAGGAAAGCGAGTTCCACCCAGGTCCCGATTACTTCTCGCGGGCGATCCATCCTCGTGGGGAGCATTCCCTGGGCTTCTCTCTATCCGATCTCCACCTGGCATTTGAGGGCTTGGCGGAAGGAGACCGGAACCTGCTTCAGGCGCGCTACGGGATTTTCGTAGCGGATCGACCGACGGAGGGCGCCGGCAGGATTCGAGTCGTGCAGGCGGGAGTCCCGGGGTTCTTGCAGAGCCGGCACCAGGAGAGAGGGGTCCCGGAGATCTATCGTCTTGAGCAAGTCTGGCGCGGCGAGCTGCTGACCGCCTATGCCTACGAATTCGCCGGGTGCTTCGATTTTGTATCGCATCGAGGTCAGCTCGCCATCGCACCCTCCCAGGGCGATCCGGTGCATCGCGCCGTCGAGAATTTCCTGCGGGTCGTGTCGGCGCACTGGTTCCTGCGACGGGGCGGCTTGCTGATTCATGCTTCCGGCGTTGTCCGGGAGGGCCGGGCGCATCTGTTCTTCGGACCCTCCAGCTCGGGCAAGACGACGGTGACGTTGCTATCGGACGGCGACCTGATCCTGGGTGATGACTTGATCCTTTTGCGGGAATCTGATTCCGGCTTCGCGGCCTGCGCGGTTCCGTTTCGTGGGCTCTATCGGGAACCACCACAGACGGATCAGGCCTTTCCGCTTGCTGGCCTGTACCGTCTGGTGAAGGATCGGGACGATTTTCTGGTGGATCTCTCCCCGTCGCTCGGGGCCGCGGAGCTGATGGGAAGTCTTCCCTTCGTCATGGAGGCGGGGAGAGGCGGAGAGGCCCTGGAGACAGCCAGCCGGATCGTGCGGGAGATGCCCGTGCGACGCCTGCATTTCCGGAAATCTGCGGATTTTTGGAGATTGCTGCAGTCGCAAGGGGAAGGGAAAGGATGACGGAATCCTCGGCGGTCGGCGGCGCTCCGCGGCGGCACCCCACTGCGGGATTCAGGATTTTCGAGGGGCAGGCCACCATCGTCATGCCCGATGGGTCTTTCATCCATGTTCTGAACGAAATCGGCTCCAGGGTCTGGGATCTCCTGAACGGCCAGCGGACGGAATCGGAAATCGTGGATAGGATCTGCGCCGAGTTCGAAACCAGCCGCGAAGTGGCCGAGAAGGATGTTCGGGAATTTCTCGCGGCCCTCGAAGCAAATCGGATGCTCGGCTAGAATAAAGGCCGGAATTCCCGCAGTCGGGAGAGACGCAGCATGAACGCCTATCAGGCCATCATCGCGCGCAACTGGAAATCGGCCACTCCCTATTCGGCCCTTTTCGAGCTGACTTACATCTGCAACCACGCCTGCTCTTTCTGCTACAACTGTCCCACCGGCCAGAAGGAGCTGAACACCCAGCAGGTCTTCGAGGCCCTGCGCAAAATCGCCGATTTCGGCGTGCTCTTCCTGACCCTCTCCGGAGGGGAGCCGCTGTGCCGGAAGGATTTCTTCGAGATTGCGCGGGAGGCCCAGCGACTCCACTTCGCGATTCGGATTTACACCAACGCGTTCCTGATTGACGAAGCGATGGCCGAGCGGCTGAAGCAGGAAGTCCACCCCTTCGAGCTGGAGATCAGCCTGCACGGCGCGCGCCCGGAGACCCACGAGGCCCTCACCCGGGTTCCGGGCTCTTTCCAGAAGCTGGTGAACGCGGTGAAGGCGCTGCGCAGGCGCGACATGAAGGTCCTGCTCAAGACCCCCATCACGAACCTGAACATGGGTGAAGTGCGGGAGATCAAGGCGCTGGCGGAGGAGCTGGACAGCGATCTGCATTTCGACAACGTCATCACTCCCAAGGACGACGGCGATCAGGAGCCCCTGCAGTTGGGGGCCGGCGAGGAATTCATGAAGCGCTGGTGGTCCGAGGAGTTCAAGGACGTGCGCGAGGAGAAGGTTCCCCTGCGCCGGGATGACCAGGAGATCTCCGCCGTTTGCGGCACGGGCCGGAGCGGATTCGCCCTGGATCCGTACGGCAATATCTACCCCTGCGTTCAGTGGCGCCGCAGGGTGGCGAACATCCTGGAGATTCCTTCCATGCGGGAGGTCTGGCGCGGCTCCTCGGTCCTCAAGGAAATCCGCCGCGTGGCGGAAGAGATTCCGCAGACCACCCTCAAGAACTCCGAGGTGGGAGACTTCACCTCGTTCTGCGCCGGCGTGGCCTGGCTGCAGACGGGGGATCCCACCAAGATGTACCCCCAGGCCGAGCTGCTCGCACGCTATCGTAAGAGAACCTACGTGGAGCTGCAGGCCCGGGCCGCCGCAGGCGAAGTCATCGAGGGTCTCGATCAGACTTTCGAGAAGTGCGGCGAGTGATTTCGATCCCCAGAGGGCGCTTCCCGGCGCCCGCCCCACCCACACCGCTTGCCTCTTTTTCTACACGCACTATGGGTCTCCGCTGCCTGCTTGCCGCCTCGATCCTGGTCCTTTGCCGGAGCGCTGCATTCGCCGCCGCTTCTACGCCGGCTCCCGCGGGCACGAAGCCGCCCGCGGGGAGTCTCGTGCTCATCACGGTGGAAGGGTTGCGTCCCGACTATCTCTCCTGTTATGGCAAGGCACCTGGAAAGCCGACATCCCGCATCGATCAGCTGGCCGCCGAGGG
>JAKEFJ010000095.1 GCA_022616665.1 Acidobacteriota bacterium | reverse complement strand
CTGGTGAAGTCGAACTCGCCCAAGCCAACTCCCGGCAGATCGCTGCAAACCGTTGATAGGACGGCGAAAGTTAGCATCCTTGCCAGGCACTGTCAACGGGGAGAAATGCATCAAGAATCGGATTGTCTCAGGGGCGGCGGCCTTCCGCCCAGGCAATGGAATAGAAGATGGCGGCGTCGGGACGCTTCCCCCAGCCGCGCAGCGAGCGCATGGCGGCATGGAAACTCGGGGTCGTGATCAGGTCGTGCGCGAGCAGAGTCTTCCGGGCGGAGGCGAGCACTTCGGTCAGATTCTGCAGGAAAAGCGGGAAATCCCGATGACCCGCGCAGCTTCCAAAGAAAATCCAGGAGTTGCGAATCGGCTCGGCGCCGGCTTGATGCAGCAGTGCCGGGAGCTTTCGGCCGATGTCGGGGTCGTTCCCCAGGACCCGAAAGCTGCGCATGTAGGCGCGCCACAGCGAGGCGAAGCCCGCGGGCGCCGGATGCAGCCTCAGCACATCGTGGTCATCGTCCTCCAGGACGATTCGCCCTCCGGGGCGCACGGAGCGAACCATTTGGCGCACCGCCTGGAGCGGCTCACGGAGATGCTCCAGCAGAAAGCGCGCGTGTGCCACGTCGAAGGATCCCCACTCCCGGGGCCGCAGGGGCGGAGCGAGAGCGTCGCCCCGGCGGAAATCGACCCTGGCGCCGTGGGCAGAGGCTCGCCCCTGCCGGGCGCGATGCAGCTGGCGGGCGCTGCGCTCGATCCCGAGCACCCAGCCGCTCCGGCCCGCCTGCCGTGCCATCTCCCGCGCGAAATGCCCTAGACCGCTCCCCAGCTCCAGGACGCTTTCGCCGCCTTTCAGGTCGAGCTCGGCGAGCGATCCGCGGTTGACCAGGCGATTGAGAAGCGCCAGTCGATTCTGCTCGGAGGGGGAGGTGCCGTGAAGATAGGAGGACAGAGAGCTCATGCAGAAAGTATACGCAAGCGCGGCGAGGATTCTCGAGACCGGAGGAGGATTTACTCCCCGGAAGCCCGCCGCCTGGGGTTTTGCGGCCGTATGGCCGAGAGAGTGTCGCGGATTCCCGCCGCGAGCAACTGCACTCGCGTGGAAAGCTGGGCGAATCGTCGATCGACGATCTCCTTCCCCTTCCCCAGCTCCTCGGCGAAGGATTCAAAGAAGGTCCCTTCGCGGAGCGCGCGGCTGAATTTTTCGGGGTGATACAACTGAATGTCGGAAACCATGATTCTCGCCAGTCGGCGGATTTCTTCCTCCTCGTGGGTCGGGACCGATTCGGCGGCCGGGGGTCCGGGCTGGACAGTCACGGCGGAGGCCGGTGGCGCTGCGCTCCAGGGCCGGTGGGGAACCCACCGGCCGATCCGGTCCAGCAATTCCTGCCGTCCGATGCTGGTGGGGAGGAAATCGTCGGCGCCATAGAGACCGCGCGGCAGCCCGCCCTCCTCCTGGCGCACCAGAGCGCCGATGAGCAACACCGGGGTGTCGCGAGTGGCCGGCTCGCTCTTGAGGCGCTCGCACACATTGATGCCCAGCATCCGCCTCAGATAGACATTCAGCAGGATGAGATCGAAGCAGTGCCCCCCCGCCAGCAGAAGCGCCTCCTCGCCATTGTCGGTCATCCCGACTTCAAAGCCGGCTTCCCCGAGAACTCCCGCGACGAAGTCCCTAAACTCCCGGGGCTCGTCCGCCAGAAGCGCCGTTCTCGGCGTCTTCGAAGCGGGGAGAGCGAGAGTTGCGTCGGCGGAGATCCCCGGGCCAGGCATCTGCGCCGTGGCCGTTTCCTTACGGGCGATGAAAATCGCCTGACACTTGGGACAGCGAAGCTTTGCCGAGTCTCCCGTGATGCGGGAATCTTCCAGCCGGTAGCGCACCCGGCATTTCGGGCACCCGACGATCATGCAATTTCTTTCCGGCCGGCCACTTCGGGAGGACGCCGGAGAAATCTTTCCAGAGCCATCCCGACCTCTCCGAGAAAAATCTCCAACCCCCGCGTGTCCCCCACCGGCGCGGCGCTCTTGCCGTTGTCTCCGTATAGAACGGCGACCACCTGGTCATGGCTCATGAGCGGAAGGAGCACCCCTTCGGCGGAGGGATCTCCTCCAAGCTGATCCAGCAGGCGCTTCTCCTCGGGATGTTCCAGAGGTCCGCGCACCATCGATTTCTGCTCCACCACCTCCGTCAACAGGGCTCCCGGCACCAAGGGCAGGGCAAAGCCGCGATATTTCCCGTTGGCGTTTGCCGCTCCTCGAGCTCCGCCAAATCCACCCAGGCCCCGGACTTCTGCCTTGTCCACCTCCAGCAGGATGCCGCGCTCGAAGTACTCCGAGGCGAGGCGCAGGACCAGGAGAGGAATCTCCATCTCGCTTCCCGGGCGACGCAGCTCGCCCAGCAAAGCCCCCAAAAGGGAAAGCTGATCCACCACGCGGATGGTTTCCGTCCTTTCCCCTTCCGGGGTCTCACTCAAATCGGCATTCTCGTCGCGCAGAATTCGCGCGCCGTGACGCGCCAATTTCTCCAGGGTCTCGCGCAGGGAGTCCCCGTCGGCGGGCAGCACCGACGGTTTTTGCAGGATGGCCCGGGCGCCCAAGGAGCGTGCCGCCTCTTCCATCGTGGGATCCATCCCTTCGGACATCAGGATGACCTTGGCCCCCGGGAATTCCTGACGGGCGCGAATCAGCAGCTCCAACCCGCCGGCGAATCCGGCGCCGCCGGTCTCGGGCACCACCAGATCGGTGACCAGGGAGACGGGAGCGCCCGTCTCCGCGAGAAGCGCGAAGCGCTGGTAGCCCGCCTCGGGGGAGGTGAAGGCCTCCACCCGGAAGCCCTCCTTGCGCCAGGTTCCGGCGAGAAGCTCCCGATACACGCTGCGCTCGTCCACCAGCACGACCGCCGGCGCCGCGTCCCCTTTGGGATTCTGATCTGCGTTCGCCGCGGCCTCTTCACGGGGTGCATCGCTGGTGGCCAGGGAGCCGGCGCCCAGATCGGGAAGAAAAAAATGATGCACCGATTCGGTTCCGCGGGCCTGCATCTCCTCCAGCAACATCTCACGGGGGTCCAAACCTTCAGGAATTCTCAGGAGTGTCCCCTCCAGGGAGGTCCTGCCCCGGCCCCGCTTGTCAGCATCGCGACTGGCTCGAGTGGACGCTTCCTCTTCCCCGGCGATCTCGAAGCGGAACTCTCCTTCCCTCCAACCCAGCAGCCGCCGGATGATGCTGCGGACTTCGCCCACCACCACTCGGCGAACCTGCTCCGGGTCCAGGTAGGTTTTCGCGGCCAGGAGCTGAAGAAGCGAGTCGGTGGCTCGTCGGCATTCCCGGATGGCCTGCACCAGGACATCGTCCGGAACCAGGCGCTCTCTTCGGATGCCACGAATCAGCGGAGACTCTTCCCCTGGCATGTCGATGCCATAGAGCAGTCCATCCCTGAATCGCAGGATGGCCAAGGAGTCTTCCTGTCCCAGATACAGGGTCCCCGAGCGCCGGCTCAGGCAGAGGATCTGCAAAATATCGGAAAAGGGGAGATCTTTGAGGCTTCCCACCAGGCTCAAGGCAGACTCCTCCGATGGCGATGCCCCAGAGGAGGGGCACGATGGAGGAAATATAGGAACGAATCTCGAATATGCCAATTCATTCTCATAAAAGGAGATAGTCATTGCGCTTTCCTGGCAGGAAACCCTCGGACACCCGTGCGCCGGCATCAGGCTAACCGATTGAATCAACGTTGGTTATTTATGCTAATCGACGGGAGGCGCGGGGGTCGGGTGGGACTCGAGCTGCTTTCTGATTCCGTCCAGCACTCCATTGACGAACAGACCCGATTCGTCACCCCCGAATCGCTTGGCCAGCTCGATGGCTTCATCGATCACCACCACAGGAGGCGTTTGCGGCTGATTGAGGAACTCGAACACGGCGAGCCGCAGGACGCTTCGATCCACCGCCGCGATGCGGGGGAGGCGCCAGTGCTCGAGTCCCTGGCGCAGGACGGAATCGATGGACTCCAGATGCTCAAGTGTGCCGGAGACCAGCTCCTGGGCAAAGGTGCGGGCCTCCGGAGTGGCTTTCTTGCCCTCCCAAAAAGTGGAGAAAGTCTCCGTTTCCTTTCCTCCACCCATGTCGATCTGATAGAGCATCTGGAGAGCGAATTCGCGTCCCTGGCGGCGGTCACCCATGCTTCATCTTCCCGACCGACGACGGCCCGGCGGCTGGGACAGGCCGCTTTGTCCGGCATCTCGATCCTCAAGCTGGCGGAACAGCAACGCCATGCGCACAGCGGCCTCGGCCGCCTCCCACCCCTTGTTGGATCTTCCCTTTCCAGTCCGCTCCCTCGCCTGCTGCTCCGTGTCCACGGTAAGCACCCCAAACGCCACCGGCACTCCCGAGGAGCGTCCAATCTCCCCGAGGCTCCGACAGACCTCGTGGGAAAGCACTTCGAAGTGAAGCGTGTCGCCGCGCATCAAGACTCCCAGCGTCAGGATTGCATCCAGCGGAGGCTTGGAAACGGCCTGCAGCCGCGCGACAGCCTGGGGTATCTCGAACGCCCCAGGCACCCGGATCTCCTCCACGGACTCCGGCGGCACGCCGTGGGACACCAAGCAGCTTCTTGCCCCACGCAGCAAATCCTCGGCCAAACGCTCGTGGTAATCGCTCAGGACGATTCCCAGCTTGAGATTCGAGGCATCCGAAAGCGGCGGGGCCATTTTTCCGCGGCGCGTGGACAACGAGATCATCCTCCAAGGCTGGATCCGGGCGCCATCTTAGGCCAAGGGGGAAGCCAGGGTCAAAATGTTCAGGCCAGCGGAAATAGGGCGGAGCGCAGGAGCGCGCTCCACCTTGGAGCCAGCAGCAGCTTCAGCAGCACATCGAGGATGAGGCCGCTTCCCGCCAGGATGAACCACACCCGCTTCCCTTCCCAACCAAACGGCACGCCGGCGAAGCGCTTCAGTGCCGGCCCCGCCAGGACCACCCCCAGGATGACGAACGACGCGACGCGCAGGATCGCCCAGGGCGGCCACCCCGCCAGCAGGGGCACGGAAGGCACCTGGGCGATGCCGATCAGGCTTCCCACGTAATAGCTCATGTAATTCATCAGGGCCGCGCCCAGGACCAGGGAGAGAAGGCTTCCGGAGGCCAGCGACAGGAGAATGAACAGGACGAGGTGAAACACATGCTGCGGCACGAACAGGCGCCAGGAGCTCTCCCGTCCCACTCCGGCGCGAATCCAGGAGATCATCTCGTCACGGTAAGCAGTGCCATGGATCACCGAGAGCTCACCCCGAGCCGGGGCGTAAACCGCCAGGAGTTCCACGGTGATCGCGATGAGCAACGCCCAGAAGAGCATCTTGAGCACCGCCTGCCCTACCCGTTCCTGGCGCAGATCCCGGACCATCACGGGGTAGGCGGGTAACACTTGAAGCAGCGGCAGGAGCCAGGGCATCCCGGAGCCATAGCCGATGGCCGTGAGCAGGGGGGTCGCCACGAGCAGGACGATCCAGGGCACGAAACTAGGTGGGGTCCGCGTACTGAGTCATCCGTCCGAACTCCTTGAGTCGGGTTCGGATCTGCTCGGGCCGGAGCGATTGAAATCGGCGCAGGCTGAAATCTTCTACACAAAAAGATGCCATGACACTTCCCACCACCAAGGCCTGGCGAATCGTCGCTTCGTCCAGCGTGCCCCGGCGCGCCAGGTGCCCCATGAAGCCCCCGGCGAAGGAGTCTCCCGCCCCGGTGGGATCCACCGGGTCCAGGAGCGGGTAGGCGGGAACGGCAAAATGGGAATGGCCGCTGTACAGCGCCGCGCCGTATTCGCCGCGCTTGATGATGAGCGACGTGGGGCCAAAGCCCAGAATCTTTTTTGCGGCCCGCACCGTGTTGGCGTCCAGGGCCAGCTGTCTGGCCTCCTGATCGTTGATCAGCAGCACGTCGACGCCCTTCAGCATCTCCAGCACCGATTCCCGCTTCCCCTCGATCCAGAAGTTCATGGTGTCGCACGCCACGAGCTTCGGCCGCTTCATCTGTTTCAGGACCGAGCGCTGCAAATCGGGATCGATGTTGGCGAGGAACAGGTACTCTGCTTTGCGCAGCCGCTCCGGCAACACCGGCTCGAATTCCTCGAAAACGTTGAGCTCGGTGGCCAGGGTGGTGCGCTGGTTGATGTCATCTCCGTAGACTCCGCTCCAATGAAAGGTCTTCCCCGGCAGGTGCGCGAGACCTCCCAGATCGATGTCCCGGTCCCGGAAGATCCGGGCGTTCTCCTCGCCGAAGTCCTTCCCCACCACCGCCACCAGGTGCACGGGCGCGAAGAAAGAGGCAGCCACGGAGAAGTAGCTGGCGGATCCTCCCAGCACTCCATCGGCCCGGCCCGCGGGAGTTTGAACCGTGTCGAAGGCCACCGACCCCACCACCAGAATCGACACACCCGCCTCCTATCCGGTCGGAAGATAGCGCCCCAGGATTGGCTCCAACCGACGGCGCGTTGCCTCGGGGATCCGTTCCGGGTCGGTGAGAATGGCGTTCTTGAGCGCCGTGGCGCATGGGCAGCTGCGCTGCGCGGGAAGCGACACGGCCGCTTCGGCGATGGCCCTCTGGGCCGTCGCGGCATTCTGCCGCAGCCTCCCGACCACCACTTCCACGGTGACCGGATCTTCGTCCTCGTGCCAGCAGTCGTAGTCGGTGGCAAGTGCCAAGGTGGCGTAGCAGATCTCGGCCTCCCTCGCGAGTTTGGCTTCCTGCAGATTGGTCATTCCGATGACCGCGGCGCCCCAGCTCCGGTACAGGTGCGATTCGGCCCGCGTGGAAAAGGCGGGCCCTTCCATGCAGAGGTAGGCTCCTCCCTCGTGCACCTTGGCCCCGGTGCGGCGGCAGGCATCGGCGAGCACGTGCGCCAGCTCCGAGCAGGTCGGATCGGCAAAGGAGATGTGGGCCACCACTCCGTCGCCAAAAAACGTCGAGGCGCGCCCGCGGGTTCGATCGATGAACTGATCCGGTACCACGACGTCCAAGGGGGCGATCTCCTCACGCAGGCTGCCGACGGCGGACACCGAGAGGATGCGCTCCACTCCCAGACGCTTGAACGCGAAGATATTGGCTCGGAAGTTGATTTCGCCCGGGAGAATGCGATGCCCCTCTCCATGTCGAGCCAGAAATGCCACGCTCACGCCGCGCAGCCGCCCGACCCGGAATGGATCCGAGGGGGCGCCGAATGGGGTCTCGACGCTCACCGGATGAGACTCCTCCATCTCCGGCATCTGGTAAAGGCCGCTGCCGCCGATGACCCCGATTCTGGCTTGCTCCACGCTCCGTCCCCGAAGGCTTCAAACCGCTGAAAGCGGCGCAAAGCCTAGCACAAAGCCTCCGATCGCTCCAGCACTGCTTGCTCGCCCCAGCGCAGCAGATCCCGCGCTCTTCCTGCGCTGAAGAAGACCGTCCCGGCCCCCGGGACCAGGCAAACACTTCGGCTGGAATCGGAGCTCAATCCCGTCCCGGAATGAGAGCTTCGAAGCTCAGGACCGGCCCTCCCCTGCCCGGCTTGAGCTTGACCTGGACTCCCGGCGGGGAGGACGGTAGAAGGGCCTGCAGGCGCGATGCGGCGATGAGCCCGGCGGGAAGGCGCAAGGTCATGTGAAGCGTTCTCCCGGAGGCTCGGATAATCAGTTGGGCCGCGCTCGCTTTGGACCCGTTGCGCGGGGAGATTCGCTCCATCACCTTGCCGATGGCCTCCAGGCTGTAGGAAGCCGCCGGTCGCGCGATCCCATAAAGTCTTAGATGGAAGCGCACCGAATTGAGGAGCGCGGTGCTGAACTCTCGGCTCAGGGGAACGAGGAGACGGGTGGTGCTGTGGGAGAGTCTCGCCAAGAAATCCCTCTTCTCCCGGCCGCGACCAGGTGTCGGAGCCGGGCTCACAGGCATCTTATCCAACGGTTTTTGGCACTGTCAACGGGTGGCCGCTGTGGAGAAACTGGACACGCAAAAATTGTCCTCCTTCGGCACCTTGCCGGCTTCCCCAGGCCTCCTTATATTTTCCCGCAATGCACTTCTGTCAGGAGATTGCCGGATGAACGAGAAGGGCCTCTCCGAGCGCCCAGCTTTCACTGCTTACACCCTGGCTCTCGCGGTGGGCGGGATCTTGCTGGCCGCAGCGGCGCTGCGTGAAACGGGAGATCTTCTCGTCGCCCACCTGGAATCGGTCGCCTTTTTCGCCCTGTTCATCGGACTGGCCTGGCGGTTTCCCTTCACCATCCTGCCCCGCGCGCGGATGTCCATGGACTACGTCTTCATCATCGCCGCGCTGGCGGTGCTCCCGCAGCCGCTCCCCTACATGGTCGGGGTCGGCGCAGCGATCCTGGGCGTCCTGCTGCGGCGTGGAGAATCGCTGGGAGCCCGTCCCTCGCTGGCCCTGAGCTGCCTGAATGCCGGAGTTCTCTTCATCACCCTGGCCACGGGAGACCTGGTGGCGTCCGTGCTAGGAGCTACCTGGGATTTCACCCAGCTCACCTGGCAGAACACTTTGGGCGTGATGGGCATGTTCCTGACGTTGAATCTGCTCAACCTGGCTCTTCTCTCCATGGCGGTCCACCAAAGAGGGGGCTCCGCCCTGGAGTTCGCACGGCATCATCTGCTCTACATCTCCCCCATGGAAGTCTTCACCATCCCGCTCGTTCTGTCCCTCATCTCCCTGTACGTCGACTCCGGATTGGCCCCCTTCCTGTGCCTGGGCGTTTCTCTGCTCCTTGTGAGCTACCTGTTCCATCACCTGAACCGGGTGGAAGAGGGGGTCCGCCGGGTGAACCAGAGCCTGAGCGACCGGACGGCGGAGCTGGCAGCGCTGAACTCCATCGGAAAGGAGGTGAGCTCCAGCCTGGATCCCGCCATGGTGTGTGCCGTCGTGGCGAGGCACTGCCGTCAAGTCTTCCCCACGGGAACCTTTTTCATCGCCATGGCGGACCCTGAGAAGCGGGAGGTCATCTCCCGTTTCGTGCATCGCGGGGATCAGCTGAAGATCGAGGACCGCCTTCCGGTGGGACCCGGTTTCGTGGACTGGACCTTGAAGAGGCTGCGCCCTCTGATGATTCAGGATCTCCTGGAGGAAGGACGCAACCTCCCTTTTGCTCCCACCCTTCATGATTCCACCATTCGCTCCATTCTGATGGTCCCCCTCATGGTGGAGAACAAAGGCACCGGCGTCATGGGCATGGCGGAGTCCAGCGTGGGAAAGTTCGACATTGATCGCCTCTCGGTGCTGACCACCATCGCACAGCAGGCGGCGGTGGCCATCGAGAATGCGCGGCACTACCAGCTGGCCACCGTGGATCAGCTCACGGGCTTGTACCTGCGGCACCATTTCATGCAGCGCCTGGCGGATGAACGGGCGCGTTCCCAGCGCTACCGCACCCCCTTCGCGGTGTTGATGATGGATCTGGACACTTTCAAGGAGATCAACGACCGGCACGGCCACAATATCGGCGACCGCTTCCTGCGACAGAGCGCCGATGCGATCCGGCAGAGCCTGCGCGGCTCCGACATCGCCTGTCGCTGGGGAGGAGACGAGTTCTGCGTGCTGCTCCCGCAGACCGAGGTGGAGGCGGCTCGCGCCACGGCGGAGAGGATCCGCAAGGGGGTCGAAGCCCTCTCCCCCACGTTGATCGGGATTCGAGCCACCGCCAGCGTGGGCGTGGCGACCTACCCCACCGATTTCGACGGAAACGTGGAGGATTTGGTGAAGCGCGCCGACCAGGCGCTCTATCGCGCCAAGCGCGAGGGGAAGGATCGAGTGGAAATCTACTCCCTCAAGAGGGCCGATCCGGTCGCCGAGGCGTCCTGATTCACCCGGCGATTTCGATGACCGCCTCCAGGAGGGTGGAGCCCATCCGGATCCGGTCGCCATGGTTGAGCTTGGAATAGGCGATGAGACGGTCGTTCAGGTAGGTGCCGTTGGTGCTGGCCAGATCCTTCAGTACGATGTGATGGGAGCCGTAGACTTCGAAAGCGGCGTGCTTGCGCGAGATGAGCGGATCCCCCAGCAGGATTTCCCCTTCCTCCCGACCCACGGTGACCCGGCTGCGGGTGATCTCGAACACTTTGCCTGATTCCGTGCCTTCCAGGACCCTGAGAGAGAACCGCAGCTCCTCCGGCACCTTCCACTCTCCGCCGGGGATCCCATCGATGCTCGCACCGGGCAGGGTCACATCGCCCACGGGAGGGGCGGGTGAAGCCGCTTCCTCAGACGGGGTGGGTGGCCTGGGCGGCCTGCGGGCGGGCACCACATATTCCCCTTCGCAGCGGGGACAAGTGTAGTGTCTGCGCCCTCCCCCTCGGGGGTCGGTTGCGGCTTCCATTTTCGACTGGCAGGCCGGACAGAGCATTTCCATAGCGGGCTCTACGATCCCTTTTCGAGACCCAGATAGTCGTGCAAGCTTTGACCTGATTTCGCCTCGAATCGCTCCCACAGCGAAGGGATGTCGCCGGAAGCCATATCCAGGAGGATTTTCTCCACCCGCTGGAGGGGGAAGAATACCAGCGAAGGCGTAATCCGGGCCCCCGTTGAATCGTCCAGCGACCTCAGCCAGTCGTCGAAGGCCATGAGGTCCACCCCCAGGACCGAAGTGCCGGTGGCATCCAGAGAACGCATCACACCCCAGAAGCGCTCCTTGGGATCCTTCAGGTAGACGATGACCACGGCGTCGGGGCGAATCCGGTCCATCAGGAACATCCGCGTTTCCTCAACCGGGCATCGTCTTGAGAGTTTTTTCATCCACCCTCAGCTCCGCCTCGGTGGCTCGGCGAACCTGCTCCACCGCAAACTCCGGCGCGATCTCCGCGAGGAGGAGTCCGGCGGGGGTCACGTCCACCACGGCCATGTCGGTGATGATCCGGTGCACCACCTTGACGCCGGTGAGGGGAAGGCGGCATTGCTTGAGGATTTTCGGTTCGCCCTCCTTGGTGGTATGGGTCATCATGACGACCACCCGCCGGGCGCCCGCCACCAGATCCATGGCCCCCCCCATGCCCTTGACCATTTTTCCCGGTACCATCCAGTTGGCCAGGCTCCCTTCCTTGTCGACCTCCATCCCGCCCAGCACGGTGAGGTCCACGTGACCGCCGCGAATCATGGCGAAGGAGTCGGCGGAGTTGAAATAGGAGGCCCCGGGACTCTCGGTGATGGTCTGCTTGCCGGCATTGATGAGATCCGGGTCCTCCTCCCCCTCCCAAGGGAAGGGCCCGATTCCCAGCAGGCCGTTTTCCGACTGCAGGACGACGGTCATCCCGACCGGGATGTAATTCGCCACCAGGGTCGGCATTCCGATCCCCAGGTTGACGTAGAAGCCGTCCTTAAGCTCGAGGGCCGCTCTTCGGACGATACGTTCTCTGCTCGATTCGCTTTTCATAGTGCGAGCCCTGAAAAATGGCGTCCACATAAATCCCCGGGGTGATGACCGCGTCGGGATCGAGATCGCCGACCTCCACCAGCTCCTCCACTTCGGCGATGGTGAAACGGGCGGCGGCCGCCATGAGAGGGTTGAAATTTCGGGCGGTTTTCCGGTACACGAGATTCCCCAGCCGGTCCCCCTTCCAGGCTTTCACGAAGGCGTAGTCCCCCGGCAGCGCCTGCTCCATCAGGTACCGGCGTCCGCCGAACTCACGGACTTCTTTCCCCTGCGCCACCAGCGTGCCGACGCCCGTGGGGGTGTAAAAAGCGGGAATTCCCGCCCCGGCTGCCCTGAGCCGCTCGGCGAAAGTTCCCTGCGGGACGAGCTCCACCTCCAGCTCCCCCGACAGGCACAGCCGCTCGAAGGTATCGTTCTCCCCCACGTAGGTGGAGATCATTTTTTTCACCTGGCGGGATTTCAGGAGGATGCCGATGCCGAAATCGTCGACGCCAGCATTGTTGCTCGCCACCGTGAGATTTCCGGTGCCCCGGTCCCTCAGGGCGGCGATGAGATTCTCGGGGATGCCGCATAATCCGAATCCGCCCATCAGGATGGTGGCCCCCTCGGGAATCGCTGCGACCGCTTCCCGAGCTGAGGCAATGACCTTGTTCATGGCTGCACCCCCTTGACCTCCCGCAGCTCGATGAGAACTCCGCCGACATCCTTAGGGTGCAGGAAGGCGATGAGCGTGCCTTCCGATCCGGCGCGGATGCCGCCCGCCAGCCGGTAGCCGGAGGCCTGCAGCCGCTCGCAGGTCGCCTCCAGCGAATCTACCAGGAAGCAAAGATGGTGAATCCCCTCCCCCCGCTCGCGCAGGAATCTGCCGACGGGAGAGTCCTCAGCGGTGGGCTCCAGCAGCTCCACCCGACCCGGTCCTTCCCCGAGAATCGTGATCCGCACCTGCTCGGACGGCACTTCCTCGGTTTTCGCCAAAGGCAGCCCCAGCAGATCCCGGTAAAAGGGCAGTCGCTGTGAGGCCTTGCGAACCGCCACCCCCACATGGTCCAGCCGGCGGATCATCGCCGCTTTCCATTGGCGGCGGCCTTCCGGCGGGCGACAGGGAACCGCACTCTCCCCAGCACCTCTTCCGCGGCGCTGTAGGGGTCCCGCTTGCGACGCGCCAGATCCTCGGCGATGGCGTCGACCTCGGAGTTTTTCAGGCAGGCCGCGCGCGCCCGGCGGTAGAGCCCTTCGCGGAACAGCTCGAGGAAGCGCTCGCGGCTGCGCCGGCGCTCTTTCTCCCGGCGGGCCGCGGCATTTTCCTTGCGCCGGCGGCGGCGATCCACGCCCGCCATGAGCTCCTCAACACCTTCTCCCGTGGTGGCGACGGTCTTCAAGATCGGCGTCCTCGCCGTCTGCGGGTCCGGTGAGAGCGCCAGCATGGCCTGGAGCTCCGACGCAAGACGATCGGCGCCTTCCCGGTCCGCCTTGTTGATCACGAACAGGTCGGCGATCTCCAGAATCCCCGCCTTGATGGCCTGGATGTCGTCTCCCTGGCCGGGGGGCAGGACCACAAGAACCAGGTCCGCCACCTGGACCACCTCCACTTCGTCCTGCCCGACTCCCACCGTCTCGATGAGAATGATGCCGAAGCCGGCGGCGTCCAGGAGATCCACCACATCGCGGCAGGCCCGGGAGACTCCGCCGAAGTGCCCCCGGGTCGCCATGCTCCGAATGAACACTCCTGCATCCAGGCAATGCTCCTGCATCCGAATCCTGTCTCCCAGAATGGCGCCGCCGGAAAAGGCCGATGAAGGGTCCACGGCGATAATCCCCACTTTCTCCCCGCGCCTGCGCCAAGCGGCCACCATCCTGCTCACCAGGCTGCTCTTCCCCGCGCCGGGTGGTCCGGTGATCCCCACAACCAGGGAGCGGCCCGTCGTCGGGTAGACGGCCTTCAGGATGGCGCGTCCTTCCGGGCTTTCCGCTTCCACCAGCGAGATGCTGCGCGCCAGGGCCTTGGCATCCCCGGAGACGAGTCTGCGCACCAGAGGCGTGGCGGAGCCAGCGACGTTCAAGCCGACTCCAGGATACGCCGCGCGATCACCAGGCGCTGGATTTCAGAGGTGCCCTCTCCGATCGTGGTGATCTTGGCATCGCGGTGAAATTTTTCCACGGAATACTCCTTGACGTAGCCGTAGCCGCCATGAATCTGGATCGCCTTGTCGGTGACGCGCATCGCCACCTCCGACGCGTACAGCTTGGCCATGGACGCGGCCAGATTGATCTCCGCTCCGGCATCCTTCAAGGCCGCGGCGCGCAGCGTGAGCAATCGCGCGGCCTGGATCTCCGTGGCGCAATCCGCCAGCATCCACTGGATCGCCTGGAATTCGCTGATGGGCTTGTCGAACTGCCGCCGCTGCTTGCTGTACTGGAGGGCCGCCTCAAACGCACCTTGAGCGGTCCCCACCGCCATCGAGGCGATCCCGATGCGCCCCGAGTCGAGAACTCGCAGGGCGCCGCGGAAGCCGGCCCCCTCCCGACCCAGGAGCTGGGATTCATGGACCCTGCAGTTCTCCATCACCAGCTCGGCCGTGTCCGAGGCGCGGCACCCCATTTTGTTCTCCCGCTTTCCAGGGCGGAAGCCGGGCATCCCCTTCTCCAGGATGAAGGCGGAGATCCCACCGTGCTTTCCCGCCGCCGGATCGGTCACGGCGAAGATGACGGCAATGTCGGCGACGGATCCGTGCGTGGCGAAAGTCTTCGAGCCGTTCAAGAGAAACGAGTCCCCGTCCCGCTCGGCGCGCGTGCGGGTCCCCCCCGCATCGCTGCCCGCCGTGGGCTCCGTGAGACTCCAGGTGCCGAGCTTCTCTCCTTTCGCCAGGGGCACCAGGTATTTCCGCTTCTGCGCTTCGGACCCTTCGAGATAAATGTGATTGCAAGGGAGCCCATTGTGCGCCGCCACGGAAAGGCAGATTCCCGGATCCACCCGCGCGATCTCCTCGAGCACGATGGTGTAGTCCACCATGCTCATGCCCGAGCCGCCATACTCGGCGGGAAAGGTCACACCCGTGAGACCGAGCGCCGCGAGCTTGCTGAAGATATCGAACGGGAATTCCTGGGTCTCGTCGAGGTGGGCGCTGCGGGGGGCTATTTCAGATTCCGCGAACTCGCGGACCATCTGGCGGGTGAGCTGCTGTTCCTCACTGAAGGAAAAATCCAAGACCCCTCCACAAAATCTCACTAAAGCCAGATTTTCGAGAATCTTATCGCAGCCTTTCGAAGCCCGTCAAGAAAACCCAGGGATCGTGCTATGCTGCGAAGCAATCGGGAGGAGCCAGGCCCCCTCCCCGCCTGCTCTCATTCGCCGAACAACGAATCACCTTTGTGGCCGAGGAGCAGCCATGACCTCCGAGCCCGCCCAATGCCTGTCCCACTACCTGCTTCTGGAGAAAATCGGAGAGGGTGGCATGGGCGTGGTCTGGAAAGCGCAGGATACGGTGCTGCACCGCATCGTCGCCATCAAGGTCCTCCCCGCCGATACCGCCCTCGACGAGCGCCGCCGGCGAATGTTCCTGGAGGAAGCGCGACTTGCCTCATCCGTCAGCGACGCGCGGGTCGCCCAGGTCTACGAGCTGGGGCGCCAGGGAAGCCTCGATTTCATCGTGATGGAATACGTGGAGGGACAACCGCTGAGCCAGATCCTCCATGGCCGGCCACTGCCTTCCGAAAAGGTCGCCTCCCTCGGGGAGCAGGTGGCGCGGGCCTTATCGCGCACCCACCGAAAGGGGCTCCTGCACCGGGATCTCAAGCCCGCCAACATCCTGGTCACGCCCGAAGGCGAAGTGAAGGTCGTCGATTTCGGGCTGGCGAGCCTCTACAGCCAGTCGGATTCCTCCCTGAGCACCCAGCCTGAGGACCCGCCCACCCCGGGTTCGGCCAAGAGCGGAAGCGATCGACACGGATTGGCCGGGACCCTGGCGTACATGTCCCCGGAGCAGGTCAAGGGGATCACGCTGGATCCACGCAGCGATGTTTTTTCATTGGGAGCGGTTCTTTACGAGATGACAACCGGCCAGCGCCCCTTCAGCGGCGCCAACCGTGGCGAGACCCTCCGGGAGGTGCTGCGCGCCAACCCCGTCCCCGTCCATGAACGAGTCCCGAAAGTGCCACTGGATCTCGATCGCATCATCGCCAAGGCGTTGGCGCGTCAGCGGGAGGAGCGCTACCAGACCATGGAGGACCTGGCCGTGGATCTCAAGCGGCTGGGGCGGGAACTGGAGTCAGGCCTCTCCCATTCCTATGACGCGGTGGCGGTGCCCTGGGCGCGGACCCGTCGACGCCGTCTATTGGCCGGAATCGGGGCGGCGTTCCTGCTCTCCATCGTGGGAGCGTGGCTCGCGGGTTTTTGGCCCAGCCTCCCCCGCCAGCCGATGCCGGTCAGCGGCAGCACGATCCTGATCGTTCCCCTGGAAGTCCGAGGCCAGCTCGAGGACGCGAAATACATGGGGCGCACCTTCGCCGAGGTCCTGGCCACGAATCTGGCGCCGGCGCGCAACCTCAAGATCCTGCCCGTTCCGGCCAAGGGACTCGACGAGCATTCGGATCTTCTCGCCCCGTCGAGATCGGCCCGCGCGGTCGGCGCCGGTCGCCTGCTCACCGGCTCTCTCACGCGCCGCGGCAAGGCGATCGAGGCCAGCTTGAATCTCGTGGACACGGTGGAAAGCCGCATCCTCTGGGGAGTCCAGAAGGGCGCCAGCGAGGACCAGTTGACCGATCTCACCTCCACCCTTGCCAGGGTCCTTGGCGAGCAGCTGGGAGCCGACTTTCCCAGGCTCTACGACGTCCCGGAGGAGAATCCCGGTGGCGTCGAGCTTGCCGCATCCCCCTGGACCACCGAGGCTCTCGAGGCGTTCCGGCGCAGCGACTGGACGGCCTTTCTGCAGGCAACCCGGAAGCTGGTCGTGGCCTTTCCCAACGAGCCTGACGCATACGCTCTGCACTCCGACGCGCTCATGAAAACCTACGAGAATCGCCCGACTCCCGCGAACCGAAAAGCGCTGGAGGATGCCATCGCATCTTTGTGTCGGGTGGACCTCAATCATTACTACTGCCTGTCCAAGCCCGCCTACCTGTTGGGTCGCGATGGAGACTCACGGGGTGCGATCCGGCGGCTGTCGGAACTCCTGCTGCGCAAAGACCTGGCGCCTGCGGCGCGCTCCTATGTGCTCGGACTCAGGGGTCAGGCCGAGCGGATCGCGGGGGACACGGATGCGGCGCTGGGCGATCTCGAGGAGGCTGTTCGCATCAGCCCGATGCGGGCGGGACTGCTCTGGAAGCTCGGCGAAACGCTCCGAAGTGTCGGGCGCTATGAGGAGGCGCTGCTGAGAATCCGGCAGGCCGCCGCCGTGAATCCCTCCAACCCGGTCATCCAATCCACGATGGGCCTGACCCTGGCGAACCTGGATCGCGCCGAGGAGGGGCTCAAACCCTCCGCCAAGGCCTGCGAACTGAGTCACAGCCAGCCGCTGTGCGCCGGGTACGCCATCGCCTTGCAGCGGGCCGGGCGCACTCAGCAGGCGGCCGAGGTCTATCGCTTGGCCGCGGCACTCACCGAGGACAGTGACGGAATGTACAACCTGGCCTGCTACATGGCCTTGACGGGAGACCGCTCCGAGGCGATCCGCCTGCTGCGGCGCGCCGTGGACCTCGGGGACGTGGACAGCTACATCGAGCGGGATCCGGATTTGGCTACCCTGCGCGGCGATCCGGGTTTCGACGCCATCGTCGCGGAAGTGAGTGGGCGGCTCCGGCCCCGCCGGCCGTGACGGGTTGCCTGGAGCGCCGCTCCAAACCCTCAGTGACGGCTCACGCGGCGAGCGATGTCGGTCGCTTGGAGGATTTCCTGGCGCGAAACGTCCAGGTGGGTGACCATGCGAATCTCGTCCGAGGACCAGCACAGACAGAGGACCCCTTCCGATTTGAGCCTTTCCGCCAGGTCCCGAGGGGCAACCCGCGCACTGCGAAAGATGACGATGTTCGTCTGCACCGCCGCGAGATCGATTTCGAATCCAGGAATTCCTGCGAGCCCCTCAGCCAGAAGTCGGGCATGATCATGATCCTCGGCCAGCCGGTCGACCATGAAATCCAGCGCGATGATTCCGGCGGCAGCGAGAATCCCCACCTGGCGCATCCCGCCTCCCAGTCGCTTGCGCATGCGAACCGCCTCCTGGATGAAATCCGCTTTCCCGGCAAGCAACGATCCGGCCGGTGCGGCGAGTCCCTTGGACAGCGTCACCATCACGGAATCGACTCCCCGGGCCAGTTCTCGCGCCGGGACTCCCGAGGCGATGGAGGCGTTGAACAATCGGGCGCCATCCAGGTGAACGGCCAGTCCTCGCTCTCGGGCGATCCGGAGCACCTCCTGAAATCGATCACGCGGATAGACTCCGCCCCCCTGCATGTTGTGGGTGTTCTCCAGGCACAGAAGGCGGGTGCGGCAGTTGTAATAGATAGGGGCGCGAATCGCCCCTTCCACCTGCTCGGCAGTGGGAAAGCCTCTCTCGCCCGCCACGGGCCGGGGCATCACCCCGCCGAAAGCCGCCATCGCGCCCAACTCGTAGTTCATGACGTGGGACTGGGAGTCCAGGATGACTTCCTCGCCGGGTCGAGTGTGGACCAGGATCGCCACCTCGTTTCCCATGCTTCCGGTGGGAACGAACAGGGCCGCTTCCATGCCCAGCAGCTCGGCCGCCTTCTCCTCCAGCCGGCGGACGGTGGGATCTTCGCGATAGACGTCGTCCCCAACCTCCGCTTCGGCCATAGCTTTGCGCATGGCGGGAGTGGGGCGAGTGACGGTGTCGCTTCGCAGGTCGATCATGACTCTCCTTCGAGGCGCTGCGGATTATAGCAGGCGGCCGCCTGGGCGGTCGTCGGGCGGCTTGACTATAATGATCCTCGCCCATGCGCCCAACCCGGTCGCTCGCAACGCCGCCAAAGCCCTTACTCCATCGCTCCTGGATTTCGTTCCTTCCTGCCGTCGCCTTGCTTCTGTCGAACGGCTGCGCGCCGTTCCCACGGCCAGCCAGCGTCCTGCTCATCACCATCGACACCGTGCGGGCGGATCACCTGGGGGCCTACGGCTACCCTCGATCCACCTCGCCCCGGATCGATTCTCTGGCCCGGGAAGGCGTGCTCTTCGAGAGGGCCTATGCCACCGTTCCGCGGACGACGCAGTCGGTAGCGAGCCTGCTCACAGGTCTCTATCCCAAGAACCATCGCGCCCGCGGACTGTTTTCCGTGCTCCCCGCCGGCAATACGACGCTGGCCGAGCTCCTCAAGGCGAAGGGGTACGTGACGTCGGCCGTGGTCTCCAACATTTTTCTGCAGCCCGGCAAGGGTTTCGAGCAGGGCTTCGACAGCTACTCGAACCCCCGGAGCCGCTGGGATGGCGACAGCAGCAGCCAGATCACTGATGAGGCGCTGAGCAAGCTGCGAGACGCAGGGGATCGCCCTTTCTTCCTTTGGGCACACTACCTGGATCCCCATTGGACCTACGCTCCGGAAGGTGAGTTTGCCTCGAAGTTCGACCCGGACTATCGTCCCACCCAGGCCATGCTGGAGCTGCAGGCTGGAAAAACCCAGAAGGGAGACATCATTTTTCACAACGACCTCTCCGAGGACGACCGCCAACACCTGGAAGCGCTGTACGATGGCGAAATCGGCCAAGTCGACTCCCAGATCGGGCGGCTTCTGGATGGGATCACGGTCGCTCAGCGGCAGCGGCTGCTCATCGTGCTCGCCTCGGACCACGGCGAGAGCCTGTGCGAGCACGATTACTGCTACGCGCATGGCGAGACGCTCTACGACGACACCCTCCGGGTTCCTCTCATCATGGTGCTGCCGGAACGGATCCGCCCCGGCCAGCGGTTCGCGGGGAATGTCTCCCTGATGGATGTGGCTCCCACCGTCCTGAGATTCCTGGCTCTTGGGGACCGCCCAGGGATGGATGGGATTCCCCTGTTTCCCCAAGGGTCCGGGGCTCCTGGTCTTTCATCGGGCCGCGAGTTCCTGTTCGCCGAGACCGACTACCAGCTCATCCATTCCGCCAATCCGCGCTTTTTCATTTCCGGGGTCAAGGGGCGCTGGAGTGGTGCCCGGAAGAACCTCGAGAAACTCATCCAGATTCCGCGTCCCGAGGGCGCCTTGAAGGAAGGCTTCAATCTTGCGTTGGATCCTTTGGAGATGAATCCCCTCCCCGTGAATCGAATCTCCCAAGGGGAGGCGCTCTCTCGTGCGCTCGAGACTTGGACCGACTACCAGGAGGGGGCGGGAGAGAACATGGAGGAATCCCTCACCCCGGAGCAGCGGGAGCGACTTCGATCCCTGGGATACCTGCAATGAGGTCCTGCGCCGTCCCACCACGGATAGTTGGCATCGGCATCCTGACGGCATCCTCGCTTTGCTGCTTCGAGCAACCCGTCAGGGAGAGCCTGTACTTGAAATTCCTCCCAGGAGACGCGGTGGTCATCGGGGTGACCGTGAAGCTCGCCGCAGAAGATGTATTCAAGGAGAACCGCGCCGCCCGGGAGCGAATCGAGTCTGTGCGCCGAGATCTTCTCGAGAGCCGGGACGACTGGTCCCGGCGCATCGAGTCGGTGGAGCCGGCTCTCGAGCGCACCATCTGGGATCGTGAGGAGGGGAATCTGCGGAGCGTGTCACGCCGGGTCGCGCTGGAGCATCCTGGAGACCTGACCCGGTTCTTCTCCGACACGCTGATTCAGGCCCAATTCACACCACTCGACGGGGAGAGCGAACTCACGCTGACTCCCGGCTCGGGCAGCCGCGCCAGCCGCTCGCAGCGCGCGGAGTTCGAGGCGCGCCGAACGGCCTGGCTCGAATCCTACGCACGCTATCTGCGCGCCACGGACGGGCTCTATGCCTATCTGGGACAGCATCCTTCCCGCGCTGCCGCTTGCTTGGCGGAGGTATTCCGCGAAGAGATGGATGCGGTGGAGAAGGAAGAAGCGGGCGCTCCGACCCAGGAGGAGAAGGAGCTGACCGACGCAGTTCGAGCTTCGATCGATGAGACGCTGGAGCTGTTTACCCTGCCCGGTCAGTCGCCTTACTCACTGGAAGAGCTGTCGCGGCTGGTTTACGACCCTTTTCCGGCACCTCTCACGGTTCAGGTTCCAGGCGCCATCCTCCAGGCGGAGGGTTTCGTCGAGACTGGTGAGAGCGTCGTCAAGGTCCGCGATCTGGGGCTCTGGGAAGCTCTTGGTGCCCTGAGGGATCGGTGGATCGACCCCGATCTTCTCTGGCTGAAATACCGGCTGCAGATCGACAACAAGCCGCTGGACCTCACCGCACTCGTGAGCGCCAATCGCCATGCGAGGGTCCCTGCGACCTCTGTCGAGATCCAGCAGGCTCTCGAAGAGAATCTTGCCCCGGCCCCGGTCTATCGCCTCCGCTGGAGCACCCGCGATCTCAAGGATTTGGACCCGAGCGAGGGGGTGGAGAAGCTCTGGCAGGTGCCGGGCCCGTCGGAGAACTGACGTTTTCCGCAGGGAACCTTACCCTCTCTCTTTCCGTATTTAGTGCAAGACGCGTCACGCGGCCGGATGAGGAACATGAGCGAAGCCACTGTTCAGGTCCTGGATCTTCAGAAAACCTTCAAGACCGGGTGGAACCGGGAGCCGATACGGGCCCTGGATGGGATCACGCTGTCGGTGGGGCGTGGGGAGGTCTTCGGCCTCCTTGGGCCCAACGGCGCCGGCAAGACCACTCTGATCAAGGTCTTGCTTGGAATCACCCGGATCGATACGGGAACCGCTGAAGTGCTTGGCCGTCCGGCCGGAGACGTCGAGACCCGTGCCCGGGTGGGGTACCTCCCCGAGGGGCACCGGTATCCCCTGCATCTGACCGGAGAAGGGGTTCTCCGCTGGTTCGCGCGCCTCTCGGGAGTCCCGGGCGGCAAAATCGACAGGCGCGCTGGGAAGCTCCTGGACCGCGTTGGGCTCGCCCGATGGTCCGGTGTGCGGCTCAGAAAGTACTCCAAGGGGATGGTGCAACGCTTGGGACTCGCCGTTTCACTCATCCACGAGCCGGAGCTCCTCTTCCTGGACGAGCCGACCGACGGCGTGGATCCTCTGGGCCGGGCCGAGATCCGCAACATCCTCCTGGAGGAGAAGGAGCGGGGCACCACCATCTTCATCAACTCGCACCTTCTCTCCGAGATCGAGCGGATCTGCGGCCGAGTGGCCATTCTCTCCCATGGAAAGATCTTGCGCGCCGGCACGGTGGGCGACCTGACGGATCAAGGGCTCTCGTACCGGCTCGACGCTGGCCCGGTGGCGGAGGCGGTCCTGGAGTCGATCCGCAATATCGCCACCTCGGTCACGACCAACAACGGAAGCCTTCACCTGAGAGTCCCGAGCCTCGAAGGGCTCAACGCCTGCCTCGATTCGCTGCGCGGGGCCGGCAATCTGATCCGTCACGTGGCCGAGGAGAAGAGCAGCCTGGAAGAGAGCTTCATCAAGATTCTGGAGGGTGAGGAGACGCGCCCATGACGAAGATCCTGGCCGTGGTGGACGGAACGATCCGGGAGTCGATGGCCAAGTTCACGTTTCTGGCCTTCGTCCTCATGTCGACGCTCATCCTGATGGTCATCACCTTCGCGGTCAATCTGGACGTCGTGGATGGCGCGCTGGCGACGGCGCGGCTGTTCGGGCAGGACATCCACCTGGGAGGTCAGTCCATCGCCGTCGATCAGCTGGTGACCGGCGTGCAGGCGACGCTCGCAGGGCTGCTGTTCGGAGTGGGGCTTTTCCTTTCCATCTTCGCCACCGCCAACCTGGTCCCGGTCATGCTGGAAAAAGGGTACGTGGACCTGCTCCTCTCCAAGCCGCTTTCCCGCCCGGCCCTCTTCCTGGGGCGATACCTGGGCGCTCTCAGCGTGGTCGGGATCAATCTCTTCTACCTGGTGGTGGGAGTCTGGGCAGTCCTGGGTTTCAAGACAGGAATCTGGAAGCCGGGGGTGCTGAAAGCGGGCCTGATCATCCTCTTGACCTATGGCGTTCTCCTGGGCTTCATGATGATGGTCGGGGTCCTCACGCGCTCCTCCTCCATCACGATCATGCTTTCGTACTTTCTTTTCCCGGTGAGCCTGTTCCTGGCTTTCCGAAGTAACTTGACGGTCATGCTGACCAGCAAGACCCTGATTTACGTTCTGGACGGCCTGTACTGGATACTTCCCAAGATCAGCGAGGTGGCCACCATCATGGGCCTGGTAGCCGCAGGCAAGCCGGCTGGAACCCTCGCCCCGCTTCTGACTTCCGCTCTCTTCGGCGCCGGGTGTCTGGCGCTGGGCACGCTGTACTTCACTCGGAAAGACTACTAGGGTCTGGCCCTGGATGGAGGATTTCATGTTTCGCCGTTTCAACGCACAATTGTTGTTCGAGACGCTGGGAGGGTTCCTGCTGGCGCTGGTGCTTCTGGCGCTGTTCTTCGCCTCCTTCGCTACCGCCGCACCCCGCAAGGGCATCGCCCACTCCCTGGCCCTGCTCCCGGGAAGCGCTGAGTTCGTGGTCTCCCTGGACACCTTCGCCTTGAGAAAGAGCGACCTGGTGGCAGAGATGGAGAAGCACTTCGACTCCATCCCCGAAGCCGCGGAGAATTACCGGCGCTTCGTCCAGGAGAGCGGCATCGATCCTCGTCAGGACACCGACCAGGTTCTCCTGGCCATGCGCCACGTGGATGGACGAGCCCAAGCAGGGTTCTTGATCGTCGCCCAGGGGCGCTTCGTCTCCAGCCGTCTGGTGGATGCGGCCGCGGAAAAGGGCGGCAAGACGGTCGTGCTGGAGGACGGGACGAAGATCTGGACTTCCCAGCCGGCCCCCTCGGATACCGGCGCTTCATCGGCACCGGCCTCGGGCAAAAACATCGCCCTGGCACAGCCCGATCCTGAGATCCTCCTCTTTGGCGAGCAATCGGAAGTGGAGCGGGTCCTCGAGGTTCTCTCCGGCCGGCTCGCTCCGGAGCCGAAGGACGCGAAGCTACGTGACTTGCTCTCCGGAGTGGACCGCCGCGCCCCCGCCTGGGCCATCCTGAACTCCTCGGCGCTGGCCGCAAGGCTGTCCGCCGAAGTCGGACAGAACAGCCAGGAATGGAAGCCGGGCAGCGCCATCTCCAAGGTGGAGTCGGTGACGTTGATGGCCTGGGTCGGAAAGGACGTCGATTTCAAGGCGCGAGTCGCCACCAAGGACAGCGAGACCGCGGAGCTGGTGGCTGACATGGTGCGGGGCGCGCTGGCGGCCGGGAAGCTGGCTGCCAAAGACCAGGACCCCGAGCTGTTGAAGATCCTCCAGGACACCAAGCTCACCCAGGACGGGACGACGCTGGAGCTGGAGGCGCGCATTCCCTCCTCCCGCTTCCTGATCCAGGAGACGAGAGCCTCGGGGAAGTAGGAATTACTTCGTCACGCGCCTGACGAACTCGCCGGTGCCGGTGTCCACCATGACGCGCTCGCCCGCCCCCAGGTAAACCGGCACCTTGATGACGGTGCCGTTGGAGAGGGTGGCAGGCTTGGTGACCTTCCCGCTGGCCATGTCGGAACGCCCTCCGGGCCCGGTCTCCACCACGTCCATCTCGATGAACTGCGGCAGCTCGATGCCGATGACCCTTCCTTCGAACACAATCGAGCGCAGCGTGACCCCCTCGATGAGCCATTTGGCCGCTTCGCCCAACATCTCCCGGCCAAGGTGGAACTGCTCGTAGGACTCCTCGTCCATGAAGTGGAAATCGTCCCCCTCGGCGTACATGAAATTGATCTTCCGCTTCACCAAGTCCGGCTCCTCGAACCGATCGCCCGACTTGAAGGTCAGGTCTTGCAGCGCCGAAGTCAGGACATTGCGGGCCCGTACCCGGACCAGGGTGGCGGCGCCGCGCGCCGAAGGGGTCTGCACCGTGAACTCCATGATCACGTAGGGGACTCCTTCCACCAGGATGGGCAGCCCCTTTCTGAAATCGGTGGTGAAGATCACGCGACCTCCGGAAATCCAAGCCTCAGCGGCGCATCGGCTCAAAGATGAGAAAGTACTGATACGGGAGAAAGTCCTTCTCCTCGGTCAGCTTCCAGCCCGCCTGCTCCATCTCCTGCACGACGAATCCGGGATCCAGCTTGTGCTCCGGGGGCGGGCCTACGGGCAGGGGGCGCTTTTGAAAATCGACGATGGCGACTTTCCCGCCGGAGCTCATCGCCTGGCGCATGCGCGAGAAGTACTCCAGTCGCGAATCGATGTGATGGTAGGTGTCTACGATCAGCACCCGGTCCACGCGCCCTTTGGGCAGGAAGGGGTCGTCAGGCAGTGCCAGCACCGGGACCAAGTTGCTCAGCTTTTCTCGGCTGGCCCGCTCTCCCAGGTGCTGTACCATGGAAGGCTCCACGTCGATCGCCAGGACCATTCCGCCGGGGAACACCGCTGTACTGAGGTACCGCGAAAAATATCCGGTTCCGGCGCCCAGGTCCGCGGCGACCATGCCCGCTTTCAGGCCGAGGGCCCGCACCACCTCCGCCGGCTTTTGCCAGGCGTCGCGCTGCGGATCGTCGAAGGTCTTGGACCAATCTTCGGTGTCCGCAAAGGAGTGATGCACCGTGGCATCATGCGGGCCCGAATGTCCCTTCGGCTGCGTCTGAGTCGGGGGCGGGCTCACGGCGGCTCCTGCTAGGGCAAGCCCATAAAAAATCGAGGCCAGGGCGTTGCCTGGGGTCCTGAGCATGCAATCCCTCACATCGTTTCGGCTCAGCGTACCCGACCCGGAGCATCGGGATCAACAGCCGCATCGGACAACCGACGGGTTAGACGAACACCTGAAAAATCTCGTTGGCGATGGGATAGCTTCGGCGGGTCAGGCGCAACCGGCCTCCCTCCAGGCTGACAAACCCAGCCTCCTCCAGGTCTCTCACGGCCTGGTGACGATCCTCCAGAGGGTCTTCCACACCATAGTTCCGGCCGAGATTCGCAAGGTCGACTCCGTCCACCAGCCGCAAGCCGGCGAACAGGGCCTCCTCGATCCGTTCCCGCGCCTCCCCCTGCATTTCCTCGCGCCGGGGCGGCGCGCCCTTGCGCACCGCGTCCAGGTATCCCTCCAAATCGGCCGCCTCGCGAAAGCGCCGCCCGTCCAGGTAGGACCAGGCGGATGGCCCAAAGCCCACGAACGGCAGGTCGGTCCAGTACTTGAGATTGTGGCGGCACTCCTTTCCAGGAATCGCGAAGTTCGACAGCTCGTAATGCCGGAAGCCGGCGCGAGTCAGCACCGATCGCGTCAGCTCGTACATGTCGGCGGCATCGTCCTCGGTGGGGGCCTTCAGCTCGCCCCGCTCGATGCGGGCCCGCAGGGCGGTCTCCTTGTCCATCTCCAGTAAGTAGGCCGAGAGATGATCCGGAGCGAGGCCGGCGGAGGTGTTGAGGTCCTGCTTCAAAATATCCAGACTCTGCCCCGGAAGCGCCAGCATGAGGTCGAAGCTGAGGTTCTCGAAACCCGCACGGCGCGCTTCTTCGAAGGCCTGCCGGGCCCGCGCGGCGGAATGGGCCCGTCCCAGGGTCTGCAGAATCGCCGGCTCGAAGCTCTGCACGCCGAGACTCAGCCGGTTGATCCCCAAGGACCGAAACGCCGAGAGTTTTTCCTGCGTGACGCTCTCGGGGTTCGACTCGATGCTGATTTCGGCGCCGGGATCCACCTGAAACGTGGCGTGCAGGGCCTGCATCACCGCCTCAAGATCCGCGGGGCTCAGCAGGGACGGCGTCCCGCCACCGAAGTAGACGGTGTCCACCGCCCGTCCGACCACCCCGAGATCCTCCGCCGAGAGCCGGATGCCACCCGCAAGACCCTGGACGAAGGAGCGAACCTGGGATTCCCCGTTGAAGGCCCGGGTGTAGAAGTCGCAGTAGGTGCAATGGGAGACGCAGAATGGGGAGTGGAGGTAAACCCCCAAACTAGCGTCCCGGCGGGCTTCATGGCTAGATGACACCCAGAGCCTCCCCTAGCAGCCAGCCGGAGCGACCATCGGGAAGGGTCACCTGGATCCACGGGTCCCGGCGGGCGTGAACCCGGACCTTGGTGCCTTCGTGCACCGAAGCCAGAAGTGTGTTGTCGCTCCCCGGGCCGCTGTAGACGTCGAGCTTCTCCGACAGGATGATCGCCTCGTCGGTTGCATTGCGGGATCGGTCCTGAAGAACCATCCATCCGCCCGCGGTCAGCGCCGACAGGAGGAGCGCCCCCGCCAGCCCCCCGACCAAGGCCGACCAGCGGGTTCGCCGCAGCGCGATCCAAGCGGATAGGGCTGCCATCGCCACCAGGTAAGTCACGAGGAAAATTCGAGTCACCTGCTCCAGGCTCAGCAAGTTCACGCCGCGCGACAGCAGGGCGATGAGAAACGGGGTGCTGTCGGGCGGAATCCGGTCCCGTATCCTGAGGCTCGCGAAGTGCAGGTTTTCACGCGCGTCGACATCCCCCGGCTCCAGTCTGAGCGCTTTCTCGTAAAAAAGGATGGCGTTGCCGATCTCGTGATTACGGAAGCACGCATTTCCCAGGTTGTAATAGACGTGCCAGTTTCGGATTCCCAGGCCCACGATGTCGCGGTAGGCTTTCTCCGCCGCAGCGAAATCCCCCTTGGAGTAGGCCTCATTCCCCTGCTTGAAAAGCGCTTCAGCCCGCAACTCCCCACGTTCCTGGGCCGAGAGCGGCCCCGCCGGGATCAGGATCGCCGAGAGCGACACGAGAAGCCATCCCGTGGTGCGCGTCATGCGGGCTTCACGCTTCCTTCCAGGGATTCCACCACCGACTCAGCATCGGCGAAGGCTTTCTCCATCTCGACGGGCTCGGAAGCCGCCGGGGCGAACCGGGCGAAATCACAGGTTTCCAGGCATCGCCGGAACTGGCCGCGCAACCCCGGCTCGACTCCCCTCAGCTCGAGGACTTCCTCGATCCGATCGTAGGTCAGGCCGGAGGCAGGAACCCCGATCTTGTCGGCCAGGTAGGTGGTCAGAGCCGAGGCCAGCTCCTGATAGAAATCGCGCGAGCGCTCTTTCGAAAGGCGTCCCTGGGCCCGCGCGAGGCGCCTGCGCGCCGTCTTGCGGGCCCGCTTCTGGCGCACCAGAGCCTCGCTGCCAGCGAGCTTCTCCTTGCGGTGCAGAAATGCCAGCAGCGCAAGGTTGAACAGGAGGGGCGCCGCGACCACCGCCATGAGAAGACGGGAGCCGTAGAGTGTCTTCCCCTGGTCCGCGATCCCGGCGCCACCTGCATGGATGTAGCGGATGTCACTGCCGAGGACCGGGATGTCCGCGCGCGAAGGAAGCGCGGGCATCGGCAGCTCTCCCACTTCGCCCCGGGCCACGCTCAGGCGGATGGGCGCGCTTTCCAGCACTTCGTACCGGGCGGTCTGCGGATCGAAGAAGGCGAATCGGACCGGCGGGATCTCCTGGGATCCGGGGGCCAATGGGATCAGAACGTAGTTCCAGGTCTTGCTCCCCACCAGCGTGCCGGCGCGCGCGTGCATCTCCTCTTCAACCTTCGGATCGTAGCGCTTGAAATCAGGCAGGGAAGGCAGCGTGGGTGTTCCCAGGGTGTTGATGTTCCCCTGGCCCTCCACTTCGACCTTCAATCCGACCGCGTCATTCACTTTGGTGGCGGAGCGATCCGCAGAGGCGGAGAGGGTGAACCGCCCCACGGCGCCGTTGAACTCGGCAGGGCGCCCTTGCTCCGGGAGATCCTTCACCTGGAGTTTGACCTCCTTGCTGGAGCGGAAGACACTTTCGGTGGGGTTGAAGAAAAACGAGTCGAACGCATCCGCGCCGCGCTTGCGCACCACGAAGCGAAACGTCAGAGGCGGGATGGTCAGGGAGCCGGGACTGGTGGGAAAGAGGGCCTTCTTGAGCACCGTGTACTCCGTAAAGGCCCCTTCCTTCCGGCTGACCGGCTTTGCCTCGTACTTTTCATCCGGCTTGATGTCTTCCACCCAGAAGCCCTGGTAGGTGGGCTGATCATTCAAGGACATCTGGACGATTTCGTACTGCGTATAAACCCTGTAGACCAGCGTGACCTGCTCGCCCGGATAAGCCTGGGTCTTGTCCACCCAGGCCTCCACGAACAGGCTTGCCGGCGTGTCGGGAGGAGTGGCCAGCCGGCGACGCGTCCTGGGATCGCCGAAGGATGAAGGCGGTCGGCTCCCGCCCGGGGGAGTGCCTCCCGGGCTCCCGCCCGCGCCCGCTTCCACGACGTCGACCCGCACCACCGGGGTGCGGTAAACCTTCCCCCCCAGCAAGACGGCAATCGGTGGAATGCTATGGGCCCCTTTTCCCTGGGGCAGCAGTGTCCAGGTGTAGGTCCGAGACGAGGTCGTCCGGCCGTTCACCCACTGGAATTGTGAGTAGACCGAGGGTCCCGCTGCCACGACGAATCCCGGGAGCTGGGAGACGTCGGGTGGCTCGTCCGGCTGCTGACTGCTGCCAAGGATCTGGATGGAATACTGGACTTCTTCGCCTTCGGCGACCCGGCTGGGCTCGGCGGTAGCACGGATCTCGGCCTCCTGGGCGAATGCCCCGGGACAAAGCACCAGCGCCAGCGCGCCGGCGCACAGCAGCCGCCGAAGTCTCATCTACCAGTCCACATTCACGCTCGCCTGCTCTTGCTGCTGAGCCTCGAGACGGCGTTTCATGTTCGCTTTTTCGTCTTCCTGCAGGGCGCTGAGAATCCTCTCGGCCTCCTCTTTGGTGAGGCTTCCCTTCTGGTGGCGCTCTCCCTGGCCCTTGTTCCGCTGGTCCTCTTTCTTTTCCTCCTGTTGCCCCTGCTTGTCCTTCTTCTCGTCGGATCCCGAAGGGGTCGGCTTCGGCTCGTCGTCTTTCTGTTGCTGATCGTGTTTCGAATCCTTGCCCGAGGAGTTTTGTTGCTGCTTCTGCTGCTTCATCGCCAGCAGCGCCAGCTCCAGGTTCCGCTTGGCATCCATGTCCTTCGGTGCGAGCTTGAGCGTCCTCTGGTAGGCTTCCACCGCCTCCTGGTACTGCTGCTGACTCAAGAACGTGTTCCCCAGATTGTAGACCGCCCGTGGATCCAGCGACGCATCGGCAGCCGCCAGAGCCCGGCGATATTCTTCCCGGGCCTTCTCCACTTCTCCCTGCCGGAAGAACACGTTGCCCAGATTGTAGTGAAGCTGCGGAGAATCCGGCGCCTCAAGCTGAGCTTCGGTGTAACGCTTCAGGGCCTCGGGATATTTCTTTTCCTTGTAGAGCTGGTTCCCCTGTTGATTCTTGGAGCTGGCCGAGGCGTGCGCATACGGGCTGCTCAGCAGGCTCATGGCGAGGCCGATCGCGAAAAGCAGGAAAAGCGAGTCGGATTTCCACCGCCTCATGCCTTCCTCACTTTTCCGGGAAACAGCCGGCCGCCGATGCCCGCTTCCAGGATCAAGGCGCCCAGGGCCACGGCCAGGGGAATCTGGTAGCGCTCCTCATAGGTGGTGATGAATCGGGATCCCACCTGACGGTGCTCCAT
>JAKEFJ010000094.1 GCA_022616665.1 Acidobacteriota bacterium | reverse complement strand
TTCGCCGTGTCATCGGCGGACGATTCGGTGTCGGTGCTGGAGGAGAACGAGATCTGGAAGATCGCCACGGAGCTGGGGATCACCCACTCGGAATACGTGGCCATTCGCTCGGATTACCGGGACAAGCGGGAGGTCCTGCGCAACCTTCAGTGATGCCCGTAGTTCAGCTCGCCCGCGGCCAGGGATATATCCATCCGGTTCTGCGGCGGTGGGAGCGGGCAGGTGGCATAGGGAGTGAAGGCGCAGGGCGGGTTGTAGGCCTTGTTGAAATCCAGCACGACCTTTCCCTCCACCGGCAATTCGGTATAAAGAAATCTGCCCGCTGGATAGGTCGTCACGCCGCTGGTCTTATCCTTGAAGATGAAAAAGAGCTCCTTGGCATCGGGGTCTTCCAGGACAGGCTCCAGGCGCACCTTCTTCCCGTGCAGCTTGAACGTGACATAACCGGGGCTGGGAAGCTTCTCTGTCTGTCCTAGAATATTGGGAATCTGAATCGGTTTCGCCGGGTCGTACTCCTGGAAGGTCGCCGTAATCCGATACTCCGGCTTCACCGGAAACCATTTCAAACCGGTGAAATTCTTCCGCATCCGGCTGTTTTTGTCCTTCAGGCGAATCGCGTACTTCCCGCCCCGTTTGATGACGTACATGGAGAGATCCCCCAGCGCCACGACGGTTGGCTCACCAGGGCTGTCCGGCTTCATCTCCATTTCGGTGATGGCTTCCCCGGCGGAGGTCACCGTGGCCCCGCTTTGGATTTTCACCGTCACCTTATCGCTGTTCAGCTCGAAAACTCCAGCCAGACCCGGTGCCCCGGCGGGAAGCACCAGATCATTGTCCGGATCGCTTCCAAAGCGGTTGGCGCCCTCCTTGAGCCAGAAGAGCCCCGTTACCGTGAGCCAGCCGGTGTCACTCTTCAATCGGGTCTCCCGGTCCTGCCGCCATTTCTCAATTTCCGCCTGATAGGCGTCGTCCGGGCTTACTGCCGCCAGGAAGGCCAGGGCGAGAATCACCAGGGCTCCCATCGCCCCCACACTCCCCTTGCCGCGCATCATCATCCGCCCTCGTCAGGATCGGTTGCCTCGTCTCCTGGATCGGCAGCCTTGGGCTGGCGGTCCCGGCAGGGTCTTCAAATCGAAGAATGGATTTTATCCGAAAAACAGACGTCCGGCCGAACGGCCCATTTTAGCCGGGTGGCGGGGACGGAATGCCGGCAGTTTTGTCCGGGGGAGGGAGCTTCGAGCGCCAGAGGATGGCCTTTTCCGGATTATTCAAGGCCTCGTACAGCTCAGCCAGACTCTCCCAGGTCTGCTTGGTGAAAGAATGCTCGGCGCCGACGGCGGCCATCAGGATTGCCTCAGCCTCCAGCAGCGCTTTTTCCGCATCCCTGTATTGCGCGGTGGCGGTGAAGAGGCGTCCCTGCTGCATCAGCGTGAACCCGATAACCGTATGGCCCGGCGGCAGAGACTGCCGAGCGGCCTGAACGGCCGGTGTCAGGATTGCTCCGGCCTCGACGAAGCGCTTCAAGGAGGTGTAGAGGTTGCCCAGATTCCCCATGGCGGTAAGCGTGTCAGAGTGACGATCGCCGAGCATTCGTCTCAGCGCTTCCACGGATTCCCGGAAATAGGGCTCGGCCTCCACCAACCGGCCCTGCTTCCGGAGCAGCCTTCCCAAATTGTTGATGGACACGAGGGTCGAAGGGTGATCGGGGCGGATGCGTCGTCCCAGTTCGACGGACTCCCGGGCGAAGGTCTCGGCCTCAGCAAGATTTCCGGTGCTCTGGAGAATGGCACCGAGGTTGATCATGGTATCCAGAGTATCCGGATGCTCCGGCCCCAGGGCGCGCCGCCGGCCCTCCAGCGCCTGCCGGGCGAAGGGCACGGACTCGTCGGCTCTCCCCTGTGCGTAAAGGAGTGACGCGATGTTATTGACCGTCTCCAGCGTGTCAGGATGCTCCAGGCCCAGGATTCGGACCTTCTTTTCCAGCGCCTCCCGATAGAGCCTCTCCGCCTCAGCTTGCCTGCCCTGAAACTGATACACCACGGCGAGATCCGAGGTGGCTCCCAGCGTGCTGGGATGGTCTTCGCCCAGCGCGCGGCGGGAGATCTCCCGTGCTTCTCGGAAGCTCGATTCGGCCTCGGGCAGCCTTCCCTGGGCGAACTGCAGCTCGCCGAGCTCCATCATCGACTGAACTGTGTCCTCCTGGTCGTCCCCCAGCACCAGGCGGCGAGTCCGCAGGGACTCTTTAAGCAGCGGTTCTGCCTGGGCGAAGAGGCCGAGATTTTCGTAGACGATTCCCATGGTGCTCATGAGGCGTGCCTGAACCTCCGGTTGATTCTTGAGCTCCCGATCGATTTTCTCCGCGCCCCGGTCGAGGATTTCCCGTGCCGCAATGGTATTGCCCCTGGCCTCTCCCGGATCCGAGACTTTGAACAGCCCGATGAGGAATTGGGAAACCTGCCGTGCCGCCTCAGCTTCACGATTGGCCCGATCACGCTCGCGCACGATGCGGCGCGCCTGAAGTCCCATGACCGTGGCGAAGGCCACGAACAGAAGCATCAACGAGATGGCAAACGCAACTCCCGCCCGGTGCCGGCGGATAAACTTGGCGAGGCGATAGCCGGTCCCCGGCGGGCCCGCCGTCACCGGCTCATGCCGGAGGTGCCGCTCGAGGTCTGTGGCCAGCTCATGAGCCGACGGGTACCGCCGTGCCCGGTCCTTCTCCAGCGCCTTCATCACGATCCAATCCAGATCCCCGCGCAGAGCGCGTCGCAACGAAGCCGGGTCGGTCCGCCGGTTTCGGGCCGACTCGGTACCGTTTTCCGGGAGCAGGGACAGCTGCGTGCTGGGCCTGGGGAGCTCCTGCGAGACGATTCGCCTCCTGATTTCATCCACATCCGCCCTTCCTCTGTCGCCGGAGTCAAAAGGTAGCACCCCCACCAATATCTCGTAGAGAAGCAGCCCCAGTGCGTAGACGTCGGTGCGCGTGTCCACATCCCTGCCCCCGGAGGCTATCTGCTCGGGGCTCATGTACTCAGGAGTGCCGACCAGGACTCCTTCACTGGTCAATAGCGCCGGTTCCGCCCGATGGCGATCCGTGGCCTTGGCGATGCCGAAGTCGATGACGGTGACTGAGGGCTTACCGTCCACTTCCGAGACTAGGACATTTGAGGGCTTGATGTCGCGATGGATAATCCCTTTTTCGTGCGCGTGCTGGATGGCGCTGCACGCCTGCATGAAGAGCCTGAGCCGTCCGCTCAATCGCATGCGCTGCGAATCGCAGAATGCCGTAATGGGGACACCCGCCACGTAGGGCATGACGAAGTAGGGGCGGCCTTCACGGGTGATCCCGGCATCGTGGACGGAGGCGATGTGGGGGTGGTTCATCAATGCCAGGGCACGACGCTCTCCTTCGAAGCGGGCGATGACTTCCCGGGTGTCCATGCCGAGCTTGATGAGCTTGAGAGCGACCCGCCGCTGAATCGGCTCAGTCTGCTCGGCAAGGTAGACGACTCCCATGCCTCCCTGACCCAGGAACTCGAGGAGGACGAAGGGCCCCACACGGTCTCCCGGCGCCTCCTGGGTCTCGCCGACTTTTGCTCGTGGTTGGGCGGATTTTCTGAGCGGGAGGGAGAGCGCGACCCCCAGCAGGCAGCGCGGGCAGAGCCCACGATCCAAGTCCTCAGGCGAGCGCGTCGAGCTGCAGCGGGGGCAGCGGGTGGATGAATGCATGGCAAGGCCCTCCGGGGCTTCCGAAGGATGGTTGAAGCGAGGCGCGTCGGTTGTTACGTCCAGAAGCTCTCGGCATCCGCCCGCTGCCCGGCTTCAGGTGCCCAGCACCGCGAACAGGTGGCGCAGCTCATCATCGACGCTGGATCGATCTCCCACGGTCCGCGCCACCTCGTCCCTCAGGATGGCTCGAAATCGGCGTCGCATTCGATGCACCGCCACCCGGATCGCTGATTCACCTACACCGAGCTCGGCGGCAAGATCCCGGTAGCCTTTCTCCCCCTCCCCGCTCAAAAAGGGAAGCAGCCGTTCGTAGCGCTCCGCTTCCTCCCGCCGTGCCGTCTCCTCGCGCAGCCGCTTGAGGCCCGCATCAACAAGGTTCCGGGCCCAGCGCCGATCAAAGAGCCGCTCCGGGGTGTCATCGTGGGAAGGCTCATGGTGGTACATGGTCTCGGCCTGGGGAGCATCGATCGAGACGGGAGGCGTTCCCCCGCCGCGCTTCTGGGCCCTCTCCCGGTCCCACTCATTGCTGACGTAATGATTGAGCGCCGTCAGCAGAAACGTCCGGAACCGACCACGCTCGCGGCGCGCATCGGCCAGGTAATTCTTCTCGAGGAGCTTGGTGAAGAAGCCTTGGGTGAGATCCAGGGCCTCTTCCCGGTCCGATCCCCGGCGGCGCAGGTAAACGTAGATCGGCTGCCAGTAGGTGCGGCACAGAGCGGTAAGAGCCTCCAACGCCAAGGGGTCTCCTGGATCGGCTGCGGCAAGCACCAGCGACCATTGGGTCGTCCCGAACCTGCCCGGGGTCCGGGGTGTACGAGTCTGATCTTCCTGCATGACTTCTCTAAAGGTAGGCAGGGCCTCGAGCCCTGGTGTCTTACAGCTTAGCACATTCGGTGCGGCGGCCGAATGTGCCTCGAAATGCTTCACGGCTGTAACAGTCGAGGATTTCCTCTTCATCAGAGAGCAAGGGTTTTCTGCAGCCCTAACGACAATCACGCCGGTCCCGAGTGGGACTCTCAGATCGAGGAGGACGAGAATGACCGCTCCCAGGAAGACCACCCCCGCGGAGGCTCTGCCGGAGCGCACCCCGGGACTCCCGGCTCTCTTTTCTACCCTTACGCTGGCCGCGTTTATGGCATGGATAGCCACGGGAAGCACGACCCCTTCCAGGCCCGATGCCTCTCAGAGGGCTTTGGCATTACCCAATGTGTTCGTCGTCAGCCATCCCGGGGATGCCGGCGAGGGCTCCCTCCGGTCGGCCCTGGAGGCGGCCAATGAAACGCCCAACGCGCTCGAGGCGGACAGAGTTCTATTCAGGATTCCCGGTCCCGGTCCACACGTGATTTACCTCTCGGCCGAGCTGCCGGAGATTACCGAGCCCGTGATCATCGACGGCACCACCCAGGAGGGCTCCGAGAAGGCCCAGGCCCCCGGAGGCGAAGGCGCCCGGCTGGGCATCGTGCTCGACGGGACGCGTGCCGGGCCCGGGGCGCGGGGCCTCATCGTGACGGGAGGCGGCACCACGGTGCGAGGACTCTGGATTCGCGGCTTCGAGGGGGATGCCGTCCGCATCGAGCGGGGTGGCGACAACACGATCGAAGGAAACCGTCTCGGAACCGGGAAGGAGTCGGACCCGGCAAAGGAAGAAAGCCGTGGCAACGGGGGATCCGGGCTGGCCATCATTGATTCATCCCACAATAGGGTCGGGGGAGATGCGCCAGAGACAGCGAACCTGCTCACCGGCAATGCCGGCCATGGAATCCTTGTGGCCGGCGCCTCTTCCCGGTCGAACCGGATTCTGGGGAACGCAATCCTGGCGAACGGGAAGTTGGGAATCGCGCTCCGGGATGGAGAGGCAGAGGCCCCTCCGGCGGAGGCCGATTTCCCCGATGCCGATCGGGAAAAGGCCGACCCGCTGGACGAGGACTCCGGCCCCAACGATCGGCAGAACGCGCCGGTCCTCGAATCCGCCGCCAACGTCGCGGACGATGCGGGGCGCTCGGTCAGGCTGAAGGGCCGACTGGAAAGTGGCCCGGATCGATCCTACCGAATCGAGTTCTTTGCGACACACCGTGAAGACTTGGGGCCGCAGGACCCGAAGATCGGGAAAGTTCTCCATCCAGACTCACCTCCCGAGCGCAGGTCGGCCGGCACCCTGGAGGCTGATGCCCGCATTTCCTTCGGCGAGCGGCTGATTCACCGCGCCACGGTCCGCACCGGGCAGGACGGGACGGCCGAGTTTCTCATCATGGTTCCGGGCGGCCTTCCCGCGGGTGACTGGATCACGGCAACGGCCACCGATCCGGAGGGGAACACGTCGGAGCTGGGCAACGCCGAGGTAATCGCAGCGGCCGTCATCTCCTGGAACAACGCTGCGGGAGGCAACTGGGGCGTCGCGGCGAACTGGAGCCCCGCCCTAATCCCGGGGGCCTCGGACACGGCGGACATCACGCTTGCCGGAACCTATACCGTCGTCCTCAACGTCACCGCTTCGATCGCGAGTCTGAACCTGGGAGGAGCCTCGGGAACACAAACGCTTTCGAACTCGAGCATGACCCTCACGCTGGCCGGGGCCAGCACGATCAACGCGAACGGCGCGCTCCTGATGTCGGGAGGAACGCTCAACGGAGCCGGGGACCTGACATCGGCCGGGCCGATCACCTGGACCGGGGGGTCGCTGGCAGGCACGGGGGTGCTGACCGTCAATGCCGGGATGACCCTCACCACCGCCGGCACCAAGTCCCTGGCCAAGCCCGTCACTCTCAACAGCCTCGCCACCTGGGACCAGGGAGCCTTCAGCTTCTTCACCGGCGCCGTCCTCAACATCGG